>SLBD01000042.1 GCA_007126515.1 Kiritimatiellia bacterium | reverse complement strand
CTGTTGGCGACGAAATTCTGGGAAAAGGATGATGACTTTGCCGGGACTCGGCCCGCCGATCAGTTCCCCGAATTCCGGGCGACATGGTCGTATGGAGAAGGCACAACACGCGTGGTGCGGATTCCTTTGCAGGGGATGATCATGCGCGAAACCGGTGGCGGCTTCCTGGTGCCGCGGCAAGATCCGGTTCGATTAATTCAACAACAGATTCGAGCCGCACAAAACGATGTATCCATTCGCGGAATTATCCTGGAGGTGGATTCTCCTGGAGGTGCTGTGACGCCAAGCGACGAGATTTACATGGCTTTGCGAAGCTTCCGCGAAAGTGCGCCTGATCGTCGGGTCGTTGCATTCAGTCGTGATTTGATGGCTTCCGGAGCCTACTATGCGGGTGTCGCCGCTGATGCGATCGTTACCGAGCCGACCTGTCTTGTTGGCTCGATTGGGGTGTTGCTGCAAACACTGAATTGGCATGTGTTAACAGATCGGCTCGGGATTACAGATGTCACCATCAAGTCCGGAACCAATAAGGATGTCTTAAATCCTTTCCGAGAGACCCAAGAACAAGAAGTGGAGTTGTTGCAGACGATTATCGACCAAATGCACGAGCGCTTCGTGTCCATCGTTCAGGATGAGCGGGGATTGCAGAGCGAGGCCATTCGGGAAGTTGCAGATGGACGGATACTGATTGCGGCTGATGCCTTGGCGGCGGGGTTGATTGATCAAGTTGGGTATTGGCCGGATGCGGTCCGTCGGATGGCTGAATTGCTGGGCGAGGACGATGTTCGCGTCTTCCGTTTTGAGCGGCGCACAGATTGGTCAGAATGGTTGTTGTCGCTGCGGCACCCGTTGGATGTGGGCGGGGCGCTTCCCGCTTTGCGTGGGCCCCAACTGCTTTATTTGTGGCACCCATGATTTCAAAGGAGAACCCGTCGATGGAGAAAATTGGAATTGTCGGATTGGGATATGTGGGGCTGCCCTTGGCGGCCGCGTTTGCAGTTCATTATGATGTGCTTGGCTTCGACGTAAACGAAGAACGAGTGCAGGGGTTGCGGGCAGGCGTTGACGCCAATGATGAAGTGGGTGGTGGCGATCTCAAAAATCCACGCTTAACGTTTACGTCCTCGATCGCTGACCTGGCGGATTGCACGTTTATTATTGTGGCCGTGCCGTCACCGATCAACAGTGCTCATGAGCCAGATTTGGAGTGCCTTGAATCCGCCTCAAAAAATGTGGGTACGATCCTCAAGCCCGGCATGTGCGTCGTGTTTGAAAGCACGGTGTATCCCGGCGTGACGGAAGATGTTTGCTTGCCATTGATGGAGCAGGAGTCGGGGTTGCGATTGGGAGAGTTTCAGCTTGGATATTCTCCGGAGCGGGTCAATCCAGGCGACAAAGAGCGACCGATCCAATCGATTGTCAAAATCGTCAGTGGGGCGGATCCCTCGACCTTGGATCGCGTTGCGGATACATATGGCCGGGTCATTACAGCCGGAGTGCATCGGGCTCCTACCATCAAAACTGCTGAAGCAGCTAAGGTGATCGAAAATGTGCAGCGGGATTTGAATATATCCCTGATGAACGAGCTATCGAAAATCTTCTCGTTGATGGGTTTGAATACAGCCGATGTGCTGGATGCCGCTGCCACGAAGTGGAACTTCCATCGCTACCATCCCGGCTTGGTCGGGGGACATTGTATTGGGGTGGATCCTTACTATTTGACGCATCGAGCGATTGCGTTGGGATATCATCCAGAGGTGATTTTGGCCGGCCGCCGGATCAATGATAACATGGGGAATTACGTGGGAGAATTAACTGTCCGTGCCCTGAATAAAGCCGGCCGGTTACCACGGGATGCCCGCATCTTGGTCCTTGGGTTGACGTTTAAGGAAAATGTTCCGGATCTGCGTAACACGCGGGCCGTGGATGTGGTCCGTTATCTTCAAGGCTACGGGGCCCGTGTCTCCGTTTGGGAGCCATTGGTAGAGCCCGCTCTGATTGAGAAGTACTTTGGCCTCAAGTCTGAATCCCTGGAGGAGGCAAATGAGTTGGATGCGATTGTTCTGATCAATGGTCATGACGCGTTTCGCAGCTTAGATCTTGCGGCTGTGCGGGAGCAGATGCGGATGCCTGTGTTGGTGGATGTCAAAAACTTCTTTGATCGGCACGCTGCGACCTGCCTTGGTTTTGAATACATAACACTTTAACAATGAATATGACGAACCTTTCAGGTTCATGGGAGATGGATGTATGAGTGCAAACTTTACTGTGCCGCGGCGGACACGGCGTGATTATGCCTACTTAGCGTTTAGTGGCGGTATGATGGGTGCAGCAGATGTGGTTCCTGGTGTCTCGGGAGGGACCATGGCGTTCATTCTTGGGGTCTACGAAGAATTAATCCATACCATCAAGTCATTCAATATTGAGTTGGTGCGTCTCTTGTTGAAAGGCCGGATCCTTGCCGCGCTGGAGCATGTGAACTGGAAGTTCATTGTGGCGCTGGGAGGTGGGTTGGCAACCGCTGTTCTTTCTTTAGCGCGCTTGCTCAGTTGGCTGTTGGAACATCATGATGTCCCCCTGTATGCCTTTTTCTTTGGACTGGTGCTGGCGTCCATCGTCGCGATTAGCGCTCATGTGCATTGGAAACCATCCATGATTGCCACGTTGATCGCTGGCACCGTGGGGGCCTATGTGATTGTTGGAATGGTTCCGCGAGATATGCCACATGATCCACTGACTCTATTTCTTAGCGGGGCGGTGGCCATTTGCGCCATGATTTTGCCCGGCATTTCTGGCTCTTTTATTCTGCTGATTCTTGGTCAATACGAATTCATTATCAATGCCGTCAAGGAATTGAATATCGTGGCGCTGATTCCTGCCGCTATGGGGATGGCGGTTGGACTGATGTTGTTTTCGCGGGTATTAAGCTGGCTGCTCAAGCATTACCACCAAGTGACAGTCACTTTGCTGATTGGCTTTATGATTGGTTCACTCCGACGGATCTGGCCATTCAAAGAGGTCGTCACTACACGTGTTGACCGGCATGGAGATCTTGTTCCAGCCACCTTTCAAAACGTCTTGCCGGACTGGGGCAGTAGCGTGTTTTGGATCTCGCTGGGATTGGCCGTTCTCGGTTTCATGCTGATCAGCTTGTTGGACCACATGCAGTCGCGCTCCAATCCGTTGATTCGCTTGTTTCAACGCAAGCCGTGAACCGCTGCGAGTTTCGGTGCTGGCATCGGCACAGGCTTGATCAGGTCCAGTTGATAGAGCAATCGGATCATGTTTACATCCAGGGTATGACCGGCTTTGTAAGAAACGGCATGCCCCAGAAAGCGCCCCCGGTCAATCAGCGCCAAGGCCGCGAGCAGGTCCAATGTCGATCGATGCCAAACGGCTTCCAATGACTTGTCCTCGTGGAGTAGATAGGGCTCATTGACATAGCGTTTTCGTCCAG
>SLBD01000063.1 GCA_007126515.1 Kiritimatiellia bacterium | reverse complement strand
TTGGGCAAAGATGCGGAGCGGCGTCCCCAAGGCTGTGTGCTGGTATCAACGCAAATTGCGGAGCAAAGCGTCGACATCGATGCCGATTTGTTGATCACGGAGATTGCGCCCACGGATATGCTGTTGCAGCGAATCGGACGGTTGTGGCGACATTCCCGAAACCGTCCGCACGTATGCCGCCAAGCAGAGGCGTGGTTGATCACTCCCAGTTTGGATCGAACTCAAATGCCGACTTCTGCTGCGGAGGAAATTGTTGCCGCGTTCGGGAAAAGCGCTTTTGTTTATGCCCCGTATGTTCTGTTACGCACATGGGCTTTATGGGCAGATATTCGATGCTTGTCTTTGCCGGACGATATCCGGGCGCTAATCGAGGCAACCTATGCTGACGATCCAGATGAGCCTGAGGCGTGGCAAGTACTCAAAGAACGCCTACAGGCCAAAAAGGATGGAATGGCCAAAACAGCATTGCGACAGAGCAATCCTTGGCAAGTGGCACTGGATGACGAAGAAGGGGCGCGAACCCGTTGGAATAGCAATCCCACTGCGAATCTGTTTATGGTACGACGCGCGGTTAACTGGGACGAAAGACAGGGAGCTGAACTTGAATTATTGAATGGTGAGATTTGTCGACTCCGTAGTGGTTCTTTTGATCTTGCCAGTGCTCGTTCGCTGCATCGAAATCTTGTGCGTGTGCCTCGCTGGGCAGTGGCAGAAAGCCTGTCGCGATGGAATCTGCCGGTCTGGTTAAGCCCCTACTTGAGAGGGGATGCGCTTCTCGGGCAGGTCAAGGAAGATGGAACAGTCATCACGCTGTCAGGCGATCCGATTGCCTTGCAATACCGGGCCGATCTCGGCATCGTTATTCCAGATCGATCCATGGTTCCCAGAAAAGAAATCGAGGAAGAAGATGAATCTTACGAGTGGTAAATGGATTCCAATTGTATGGAGCGACGGTCGATACGATAAAGTCAGCTTGCTGGATATCTTTCAGCAAGGCGACCTGATCGCCGACCTTGCCGTCCGCCCTCACGAACGCATCGCATTAATGCGCTTGCTCATTTGCATCGCACAGGCAGCGTTGGATGGCCCCGCGAATCGAGACGATTGGAAAACGTGCCTGCCCCGCATCGCCCCCGCCGCCACGGACTACCTGAACCGCTGGCAGCGCTCCTTTGAACTATTCGGCGATGGCCCACGATTTCTGCAAGTCATGGAGATTGAATCAGCAAAAGCAGGCAACGGTGATGACAACTCGCCGAGTAAACTCGACATGGCGTTAGCTACAGGAAGCAACACAACCTTGTTCGATAATGGCGGTGCCGGTGTCCGATATTTTGCGCCGGAATATATGGCAGTAGCGTTGCTCACCTATCAGAATTTCTCTCCGGGCGGACTAATTGGGGAGGTGAGTTGGTTGGGAAGAAAAATGGGACGATCCAGTAACAATGCGCCCTGTATTCTCAAGGCAATGATTCACTCCTACATTCGCAAGGACTGTGTGCTAGACACGCTTCATGCCAATTTGCTCAACAAAGAGTTAATCACCACAGCGGGGCAGAAGTGGGGCTGTCCCATTTGGGAGGCAATGCCGTCTTCCCATGGAGATAAGCTCAGTCTGGAGAATGCCACCTCGACCTATCTGGGCAGGCTCGTGCCTCTCTCCCGGCTCATTCGTTTGGATTCCGCAGGCCGTGGGATGATTTTAGGAGCGGGTTGGATTTATGAGCCGGGCTGGCGGGAGGCCGCGAGTACACGCATCGCCAAAAAAATAAACAAGAAGGACGAAATCATTGAGCTCGCGGCATCCCCTGAAAAGGCAATATGGCGGGAAGCGCATAGTCTGGCTGTGGTCCAGAAAACCGCTGCCAGCGAACTTTCGGGACCGCTTGCATTGGGACAAGCCGATTTGCAAGCGCCCGTTGATCTTTGGAGCGGCGCTTTGGTTGCCAATAAGGCCAAATTAATCGATACGGTCGAGTCGGTTCTCCGACTTCCCCCCGCTATGTTCGCCGATCAAGGACAAAGCATCTATCGTGACGGCGTTCAGGAAGCCGAAACAGGGGCGCGGAAATTGTTTAGAGCAATCGCTCGATATCATAAGCTGCTCAACGACGATTTAGAGAAGAGGGAATTGCGGAAACGTGGCGACAAAGTGAAAGAAAAAGCCGCCGCTCATTACTGGACCGCCATTGAGCAACACGTTCCCGATCTTCTCAAGATCACGGAGAATCCTGAACTGCTCTATCCCGACGGGGCAGAGCAAGCCTGCTGGTCAAAGACCCCATGGGGGCAGGCCGTGGCGAGACAGGCGCGGGCCGCCTACGATCTGGCTTGTCCGCACGAAAGCCCGCGTCACATGCACGCCTATGTTGAAGGACTGAAATCGCTGTATGGATCTCAAGCCAAACCGGAGGAAGCCGTATCATGAGCAACGAAAGAACCTTTCATCAATCGGCGCCAGCGTTCATTAACTACCTCGGACGCTATCGCAATGACCGGGGGGCCTTGGCCCATTTGCGCGGCGGTCTCTCCGAAAGTCGGCGACCGCGTGCGTGGCCGCTGCTGGGTGGGTTTTCTGAACAAGCGATTGGCACTCCAGCTTACGAAGTCGTGGCCGCTCTATGGGCCTATGCCCCCGAATTGGCGGCTGACGACGGAAATATGGGCCAGACACTGCGACACTTGATTACCTCCAAAGAGGCGACGGCCAGCATGGAGATCCGTTTCCGCCGTTTGCTGGCCTGCACGAAAGAGGAAATTCCTGAACGAGTGGCACCCATGGTGCGCATGGCGCAAGGCAAGGAACAGCGGATCGCGTATGTGCGCCTGTTATCTGATTTGCTGTGGTGGAATGAACGCGTGCGGATTGAATGGGCGCGATCATTCTGGCGTGTCCAGGAAGGCGCAGTCATCGGGGAGGTGGCCTGATGCATTTGACCCAAGCCGTAATTCCCTATGCGGTCGCTGCTCGCCTCAAGCTCTTCAATGCCTACGACTGGCATCAATTTGTCTGGCGCGCTTTTCCGGAGCGCGGGCAGGACACACGGGATTTTCTCACCCGCTTGGAGCGTCACGAACGCGAAGACCGATTTCGCCTTCTGATTCTCTCGGCCTCCACTCCGCAGCGACCTGCGGAACTTGCCGGTGCCTCTGTCATTTGGCAGTCCAAGACTGTCGCCGATTCGTTTTTGAATCATGATGCCTACCGTTTTCAAATTCGCGTCAACCCAACGAAACGCGACCACCAGACGCGCAAGCGCGTACCGCTCTTGGAGCGAGAGGAGCAACTGGCTTGGCTGGAGCGTAAGGCGGGACAATCCGGATTTCGCGTGCTTCCCGAGTCGGTGCGCATTCTGCCGGAGGGACGCCAGGTGTTTCGGGATCGGGCGGGGAAGAAAGCCGGTTTGCATCATGCCGTCGAATTTGAAGGGGTGCTGGTGGTCGAGCAGCGCGACCGGTT
>SLBD01000039.1 GCA_007126515.1 Kiritimatiellia bacterium | reverse complement strand
GTGGAAAGCGGGATCAAAATCTCGTATCCGACCCCTCCAACGTTCATCACAATGCGAGTCGGCTGCTTATCCTCAACCACTCCGTCCAAAAAAGTAATCATGCCGCATCGCCCTCCAGCAAAGCCAGCCGGCCTTCTAGCCACGTACGCAGCTCATCGCGCGAGACGCGGCCATTCAGTCCAGACACCGCCCGGCCCTCGCGGAAGAGATACAGTTGCGGAATTCCGCCCACTCGAAAGCGATCTCTCAACAAGGGATTCTCGTCGACATTGATTTTGACGAATTTGACACGTCCCGAAAATTCTTGGGCTAAAGCATCCAAATCCGGCAGCATCGCCCGACAGGGACCACACCAAGGAGCCCAGAAATCCGCCAATACCCACTGATCACTTTGCTCCACCTCCATTGCAAAGGTGGCTTCAGTGACTTCAATCATATGGGGCGTTTCAGGAACTTGGCGCTGCCGAAACAAGCCAGCCAACGCAAGCACGGCCAAGCCGGCCAGCAGAATGCGTGTCCCTTTTTTCAACGTCGCCTCCTTCAATCCAGAGGCGCTATCTCGCGGACCGCGGCCAAGACCTCATCCGGATACAGTGGTTTGAGGAAGAACCGTTTCACGTTGGGAAATTCCTTCATTTCCTCTTCGTCGAAGTCGGGAAAACCGGCCACGACAATCACCGGCACAGGAATCTCTTCCGCCGCCATTAACATTAACAGCTCAGCTCCATTCAAGCCCGGCATGCGTATGTCCAGAATCATGCCTTTGCATTCCGGTTTCCGCAGGTAGTCATACGCCTGTCCGCCATCATGAACAACCGTCACATCGTAGCCCGCATCTTCCAGCAACGTACGCAGCAACTGGGTCAGAACTTTATCATCATCAACAACCAAAATCATCGGTGCATCTCCCTCAAGTAACAGCATAAGCCTAATCCGCCGCCCGATTCTTGTCACGCTTCAAAAAAGCAGCGGATCCGGCATTTTCCATTGAGTGGAAAATCGAGCCGAAAAATTTCCATTGAATGGAAAAACGGGCAAAAAAGTTTCCATTGAGTGGAAAAATGGGCAAATTTTCTTCCATTGAATGGAAACTCAAAAAGGAGGCTGAATATCGGGGATTCTTCCCGTCAGCCACTATCAAGCCCTCATGGCAACCACTATATTGTCCGAAAGTGATTAAATTGGACCGCTTTTACTAGATTTTTGCTTCATCTTGGGGTAAGCACTTAATGCAAATGAGGCTGTGTGCAGCACAGCCCAAGATAGTCAATTGGCTGTCAAACACGGGTTGCCGCACGGATCGCGTCAGTTGGGCGCGAGTGAGGATCTCTGAGCGGGCAACCTGAGCATAATCTATGTGGAAAAGAAAAGGCGGATACAATGACTCGATACGGACCGGATGAATACGATGTCTTGATTGTTGGAGGGGGCGGAGCTGGGTTGCGGGCTGCGATCGCTGTCGCCGAAACAGATCCTCGACTGAAAGTAGGAGTTGTTTCGAAGGTGTATCCGATGCGAAGTCACACCGTTTCAGCTGAAGGCGGTTCGGCGGGTGTAATCAAATCCAATGATTCCATCGACGAACACATTTACGACACGATTTCGGGTGGCGATTGGCTCTGCGACCAGGATGCGGTGGAGGCCTTTGTCAATGAAGCGCCCAAAGAATTGCTACGCATGGAGCACTGGGGCTGTCCCTGGAGCCGCGAACCGGACGGCAGCGTTGCGGTGCGCTCTTTTGGTGGGATGAAAAACAAACGTACCTGGTACGCCGCCGACAAGACCGGCTTCCATATGCTCCATACCCTGTTCCAAACCTCTCTGAAATACGAACCGATCCGACGCTATGACGAATTCTTTGCGACCACGCTATTGGTCGATGACGGACGGTGCCAAGGCGTAGTGGCACTCGAAATGGCGACCGGAAGACTGCATACGATTGCGGCCCGCAGTGTGATTCTTTGCACGGGCGGATTCGGCAAAGCCTTCCGCTTCACTACCAATGCCAACATCAAGACGGGCGACGGCGTCGCCCTGGCATACCGGGCTGGCGTGCCACTGAAGGATATGGAGTTTGTTCAGTATCACCCAACCGGCTTGCCCTTCACCGGCATCCTGATCACTGAGGCGACCCGAGCAGAAGGCGGATTCCTGCTGAACAAGGAAGATTACCGATATTTGCAGGACTACAACTTGGGCAAACCTGCTCCACAACCTGTGAATCGAACGATGGAGCTCGGACCTCGCGACCGGCTTTCCCAAGCCTTCGAGCAGGAGCGCCAGAAGGGACGCACCATCAAGGGGCCCTATGGTGATTACGTACATCTCGATCTCCGTCACCTCGGCGAGCAGCATATCAACGAGCGATTGCCAATGGTTCGGGAGCTTTGCTTGAAGTACGAAAAGATTGATCCTGTGACCCAATGCATCCCGGTCCGGCCGGTGGTCCATTACACGATGGGCGGGATCGATGTAGACATCAACGGCGCCACCTGCGTGGAAGGACTCTACGCTGCCGGTGAGGCATCTTGCGTCAGCATCAACGGAGCCAACCGGCTGGGCTCCAATTCCCTCACCGAGCTGTTGGTCTTTGGTGCCCGAGCCGGCCGGGCTGCGGCCGAGCACGCGAAGCAAGCGAAGCCGTTCAGCGCCAAGCTGGCCGCGTTAGCACGCGACGAAGAACAACGGATTGAAGAAACTTTTTGCAAATCGGGCGAAGGAAAAACGAGCGGAGACTCCATTGCCTCCATTCGAGAAACTCTGCACCACCAAATGGAGGCGGGGGCCGGGATCTATCGAGACGAGAAGTCGTTGCAAACCGCCAAAGAAACGGTTCTGGAACTGCAAGAGCGGGCCAAGGCACTGCCTTTGCAGGACAGCAGTTACACCTTCAACACCGAATTAACTGCAGCCATGGAATTGCGGAACTTATTGGAGCTGAGCAGCGCCATCATCGAATCCGGCCTCCTTCGCACTGAATCGCGAGGCGCCCATCAGCGTACCGACTTCCCCCAACGCGATGATGAAAATTACCTGAAGCATTCACTTGCACACAGGACAGAATATGGAGCGACGCCGCGCATCGAATATGCGCCCGTAACCATCACGAAGTGGCCGCCAAAAGAACGCGTGTATGGGTGATACGCATCATCGCAGACGATCAAACAGGATAATGACCTAACGACGGAAGACACATGGACAAGACAATTAAAATTCAGGTTCGCCGCTATTTACCAGAGAAGCAGCCGGATCCATTCTGGCAAGAATACGAAGTGCCTCTGGAACCCAAATGGGGTGTTCTGGATGCGCTCATTTATATCAAAGATCATCTGGATGGGAGCCTCTCCTATCGCTGGTCTTGTCACATGGGTGTCTGCGGCAGTTGCGGCATGATGGTGAATGGAGAACCGGCGCTGACCTGCGCCACGTTCCTCGAAGAATACCAGCCCGGCCCGATCCGCATTGAACCGCTGGCCAACTTCAAAGTGCTACGCGACTTGATCATCGACACGGACGACTTCATGGGCAAATTGAAAAGTGTCAAACCTTGGCTGATCACCGATGAAAAACGCGACATCACCGATGGCGAAAATCGTCAAACACCGGCGGAATTGAAGGCCTTTAAACAATACACGCTTTGCATCAACTGCATGCTTTGCTATTCAGCCTGCCCAGTCGTTGGCTTGAACGAGGACTTTGTCGGCCCTGCCGCCATTGCCTTGGCTCAGCGGTACAATTACGACAATCGCGATTCTGGCAATGCTGCCCGACACGACACCTTACTGGCCCATGGCGGTGCATTCGACTGCACACTGATTGGCGAGTGCAGCCGCGCCTGCCCGAAACATGTGGATCCAACAGGAGCCATTCAGCGATATAAGGCAGATGGTGCGATGGAGTACTGGAAGCGGTTGATTTGGCCCAAAGCAGCTACCGCCCCGAAGAATGACGGGATTGTGAAACAAATCGACTGAGTGCGCAGATTTTACGGGAGAACGAAACCATGGACACAGAAACAGCGCCAACCTACAAGCGATTCCGCCCATCGGCCTATCACCCCAGCATGGCCCTGACGTGGTGGATGAAGAAGCCATCTTATCTACTCTACATTTTGCGGGAGCTAACAGCCGTATTTGTAGCTGCGTATGCGATCATCCTCCTCCTTACTGTGAGAGCCCTTTCCCAGGGGGGTGAAGCGTGGGACACTTGGCTTGCTACGCTGCAACGCCCTGGGATGATACTCTTTCATGGATTCATCCTGGCGTTTGCCGTGTATCATTCATTGACCTGGTTTACCCTGGCCCCAACGGCCTTGGTTGTTCGTATTAAAGACAAAGTTCTGCCCGCCTCAGCACTGATTGCCGTGCATGTTGCCGCGTGGGTGGGATGCTCCGCATTCATTGCCTGGGTTTTGTTATCCGCCTAATCTTTCAGGAGACGCATCATGTCATCATCACGCAATAACGATCCTTTCTGGTGGTCCTTTTTCGGAGCCGGGGGGGTCTTTTCTTCCTTCTTCATCCCCATTCATGTGCTGTTGCTCGGCATCGCTCTGCCCTTAGCTTGGTGGACAGTCGAGCCGGAGACCTTGTTGGAGTTGGTTCGTCATCCGTTGGCGCGGATCTATCTTTTCATGCTGATTTCGTTGACCCTGTTCCATGCGGCTCATCGGATTCGCTTTACGTTGCATGACCTCTTGCTGGCCAAGCAAATCGACACGCCCGCCGCGTACCTGTGTTATACTGGTGCCATCGTCGGGACGGTGGTGACTTTGGTCACCGTCTGGACGCTGTAAGCAGATATGGGCGATCAGCGGCGCGAAGGTCTTGCGACCGCTTGCGCCCTACAATTCAATCTGGACTGACGGCGATTTTAGGGCGGCAATGGTGGAGTCTTACCGACTTCCCCGCCAGAGATGCGCTTTGATTGAGGCCTTCAGGCATCCCCAGCATACAGCTGCGCAAATTGCTGCGCGACAATTTCAGGACGATGATCTTGCTCCACTCGCTGACGTCCCGCATGCCCCATTCTGTGCCTGAGATCCGCATCATTGGCTAACTGCTTCAGCGCCTGTGCTACTCCCTCGACATCGCCCACAGGAACAATGAATCCATTTTTGTTATCTGAGACTAATTCTTTGTTGCCACCACAATCTGTGGCCACAACCGGCAGACCTGCCGCCATGTACTCCAAAATCGTATTCGACAACCCCTCGTTGGCACTCGGCGTCAGCACACCAATGTCACATTTTTTAAGCAACGCCGGAATGGCAGGGGTGTCACCCAGAAAGAGGACGCGCTGACTCACTCCTGCGGATTCTGCTGTACGCTGCAATGCCTCTCTCTCGATACCGTCGCCCGCGATCACTAATCCCCATTCGGCATGATCTGCTGATAGGGTTGCGAGGGCTCGAATTGCTGTACCAATATCTTTTTCTGCGTCGAGGCGAGCCACCAAGGCAATCCAGTGCCCAGGCGGCAGGTCGGGTCCTACGTCAGCCCTACTGAATCGATCATATTCATCCAGGTCGAGGATGTTCGGAATACAAACCACTTTATTCGCAGGCAGGCCCTCGGTCACCCGTCGCTGTTGAATGGCTGCTGCATTCACAACCACTGCATGGGCGTACAGGTCGGCACGGTGCATGAGCGCTCGCTTCCAGCCAGTATAGATCTCACCCATATCACGGCGACTCGAAATCAACGGCACTCCTGCCCAACGAGCTGCCACAGCGCCAAACACGGCGGCATCTGCGTCCCAAGCATGGACCCAGGCAAAACCACCTTCATGGATGACGCGCTGCAGCCGCCGAATTTCTTGTAGCGTGTGAAGCGATGCCATCCGATGAATCCGAATTTCATGGACAGGTCCCAATTCGCGCTCCAAAAGATCCAAGAAGAACCCTTCTCGTCGGAAGACTGCGACGCGATGCGAGCCGAACTGGAGAGCAACGCGAGCGCATTGTCCTTCGGTGCCGCCACGAATTGCGTTCCAAACAATATGCAATACAGGGGGAGAATCGAGCACGGGAGCTTGCATTTTAGGGGCTGTCGATTATTTCATGTAATTCTTCGCCGTGCAGACTCATATCAGTCCACGAACCTAGCGTGTTGCCAATCATCTGGTCCCGCTCCCAAGAACGCTTGGCATCCAATTCCGAGACGCCTGCATCGGTTTGAGATCGCACATAGGTGCTTCTGCGCTGAGAATGATCACGAGAGTGATCATACCAAGAACCTTCGTCCACGCGGGGTTCAGCAGCGCATCCAAGCAATCCAGCAAATGCCATCCCCACAACCGATCGTGCACATGAATGCTTGAATCTCATACCTCTGAAGCTACCACCTCCGAGGGCTAATGACAAGGCAGGGCGAGGCGACCCGCCGAGCCGCGAGATTGAATCGGAGGCCAAAATGAGAATGGCTGGGCCAACGGCTCATGAGTCTGGGGTATTTTGGACGCGCTCACGAAGCCAGCGCAAATTCGAGCGGACAATAGGATCAGCCCACCCACCTGTTCGATGGGATTGCTCAAACATTTTCAGCGCCTCTTCATACTGCCCCATTTCGCGCAACTGTACACCCAATTGTCGACTGAAGAATATATGCGTGGGAGTGTGTTCAACAGTTCGAGTTAGATACTGTATGGATTGCTCATAGTCTCCGAGGAAGAAATAGCTCCTGCCAATCCCATATACTACATTCATGTCCCAAGGGTTACGTTCATAGGCAAGGCGGTAGTAGTGCAGGGCTTGCTCGTACAATTCTGCGCGATACTCTGGATCTCGCACCCAGACAGCTCGACGGCGGTATATGTCACCCATTTCTAAGTATGGCACCCAGTATGAGGGGTTGATTTGGATAGCTCTCCGAAGTAGCTGCTGTACTTCTCCAAATGGATTTGGCTGGAACATATCGACATCTTGTGCTTCTCGTTCTGCACGTAACAAAAAGACCCCTGACGCACCTATCTGAAAGGACAGAAATGCAGCCACCAGCGCTGCTAGCGCTCCCACACCTCCGGTGGTGCAGAGGATGGGATAGGGCAGAGAACGAACTCGCAACAACTCTGAGCGGAAACCGGTCCCCATGGTAATCCCGGCCATAATGATAACGACATGCACCAATGACAGGATATGAAAATTGAAATCAAATACGGCATGTCCCAACGCAGCCGCTAATGTCCCGGTACATGCAGCGATCAAAGCAATATCGCGCGCCAATTCGGCCTTTCGCAGCATCAACATACAGCGGATCAGAACCGTGATGATTAGCCATGCCATGATTAAGACACCGACAAGTCCATAATCTGCCCACAGATGGACATATTCATTATGGGCGAAATCCACCCACATATTCGCTTGCCAGCTCTGGTAGGGAGAATAGCGCCACCGATAACTACCCGGCCCAAAGCCCCAGATCGGCGCGTCTTGAATCATCACCCAGGTATCTTTCCAGGTATCGATTCTCCAGGAGGCAGATCCTTCTACACTTAAGCCTGAAGAAACCCGCTCATGAAACATGGGATCCGCAAACCATAGGAGAGCCAATAGCCCGACAGCGACAACGGGAAAACCAATCAACACCCATAAGAATGCGCGCAGACTCTTCTTTGACATCATCAACAGGACAACCGGAACACCTAAAAGGGTGCCAAACCACCCGCTACGCGATCCGGACAAGTACAGTGCCGGCAAACACATCAGCAAGCTATACCCGGAAAATATACGCAAAAACCACCCCGATGCCGGTGTCAGCACTAACGCCAAGGCAATACATATTGCTGAGCCCATATAAGCTCCCAATAGAGCCGGTGCTCGGAATGTTCCGCTCGCGCGCATTCCGTATTGTTCATGTCGCGTCAGATACAAGACGTCCATTGAGCCTCGGGCATGCATAATCAATGCATACAAGGCCACGAGTGTGGCAACAAGAAGAAGCAGGAACAGTATAATCCGCCATCGACTAAAGCGCGAGGACCACTCTGCCCAAGCCCAGTAGGCCCCCACAAAGCTTGCCAGGTACAAAAAGTCGACACGGGCCTCGTAGGGTACAGATGCAAATGGGATCGACACCCCTGTATACACCAACATCACTACTAAGATCAGGCCTCCGGGAGGGATCCGTACATCCGTCAACTGTCGATCAAGTAAGGGACGAATGGCATACATGACCACGCCGATAAAGACAAACAAAAGGAATGTCCCAACCGACCACCTATGTACTGCGCCAAACAAGATGATACCTGCGGTTGCCGGAAGCAACAACAGGATCATAGAAGTCCATTCGTATATAGACCATTTGAGCGAAAGAGCTAGCGCTGAGCGACGACGGCGTTGCGGGATTCGTCCTGCTGAGAGGCTCGGATCAACCTGCCGCTCAGAATATGCTGCGTCTGACGATAATGACATCACCGGCCTGTACCATGAAATCCTCTTCTGGATTTTGCTCCATCTGTCGAGCATTCCCAGAAATCGTCTCTCCTGCCCGAATAACTTCGACTCGGCGAGGATTGGCAAATTCTGTATATCCGCCAGCCGCGGCAATGGCTTTCAATACGGTCATACCACTGGTCAGAGGAAACCGCCCGGGAGCACGGACTTCGCCCCGCACAAAGTAATGTTGAGTCGGTAACAAGACATTGACCGACAATTGCCGATAGATTTGCTCTTCGATATAGCGACCGTGAATCAGACGCTGCAGTTCTGAGATTGTTAACCCCTTCGCCTGAATCGGGGAGATATATGGCATAAAAATATAGCCATCATCCGGAATAATGAACTCATAGTCAGCGGGCTCAGGTATGCCTCGCAAGGAGACTGAAATTTGATCCCCCTGACGCAATCGATACCCCGGAGCAATTACACTTTCAGGCTCTTCTGCGCCTCCCATTTGCTCCGCCGCAACTTCATCTGCAAGGGTGTCATCAAGTGGAGGCACCCCCGCTGGCTGCAGATCAGCCTGTCCAGCGTCTTCTGGGTCAGACGAGATCAACCTGCGAAAAACAGATCGTCTCGAGCCACCCTCCTCGACTTCAGATTGTGGCGCTGCTACTGGAGTGACCGCAATGGGCATGCCTTCCTCAGCACGCGCTCGAGGCGTTTGCGAATCAGAAGAGCGAGATCGAGAAAAGCGACGTGTTCGTGGTTCAGGTTCTGGTTCAGCAGGCGTGGAGCGAGCCGCGGCGATCTGGTCCGGAGATGTGAACACGTAACTGGGCGTACTCCTTCTCGATGCGCAAGCAGTCAGAGAAAGCGTCCCAATCAACAACAGACAAAATAGGAATATCGCCTTCAATGGCGTATTGAGCTTCATTCGTGTTTCTTCTCCATCCAATTTTAAAATGAATCACTCTTCCGGGCACTTCCAACCAGCTCGTTCTCAGGCTGGCGAGGCACGTCATCCTGTTCCTGATTGTAGTAAGAATAATACGAGTGATAGTAATAATAATAGTCGTCACGCAGAATGTTGATGTTATTCAAGACGACACCAACAGCATTCGCGCCCACATTTTCGAGAATACGTCGAGCACGCGCAGAGATGGTGCGCGGATATTTTCGATACTGAACGACCAGCATGACTCCATCCATTTCACTGGCGAGGATTGAAGCATCGCTTACGCCAACAATCGGCGGTGAATCAAAAAACACATAGTCATATCGGGTCTTAAGTGTTTTAACGAGTTCACGAATCCTTTGAGCGTCCAGCAGCCCTACAGAAGAACGCGGCAGTTTACCACTGCTCAAAAAATGCAGATTGGGCACACTTGTTGCCTTGATGGTCTCTTCGATGGGGACATCACGCAAAAGCACGTTGGTTAACCCAAAATGATTATTCAAACCCAAGAACGTATGCTGAACAGGACGCCGTAAATCGGAGTCAACCACCAGAACTTTATCGCCCATCTGAGCGCAGACATAGGCCAAGTTGAACAACGTGGTTGACTTGCCTTCACCTACGCCACCACTGACAAACGTAAAGGCACCGCCAACGCGGTCCTTATTGCTAAACTGAAGATTCGTCCGGAGTACTCGATATGCTTCCGCATGTGGGCTTTCCGGCCCCTCTTCAATTAAAGGGCGAACTTTTTGCGGAATAATCCCCAAAACAGGCAGTCCCAGATGCTGCTCCACATCGTCGACGGTCTTTACTGATGTATCCAAATATTCGATAAAGTACGCCAAACCGATACCCGCCATGAGGCCAATGGCTAAACTCATGATGATATTCATGGTAAAGCGCGGGCTCACATGGCGTGACTCTGGCTCTGCTCGATCAACAATTTCCACCGGTGTTCGAGGCACTTGAAGCTCAATTCCTTCTTGGGCAATTCGAGCCCGAAGGGCTTGAAAGATATCACGTTGCAAACGAACTTCGCGTTCCAATTTTTCGAAGGGCAGAAACCGTTCTCTTTCGGCTTCAATGTCTGCTTGACGAACAGCATCCAGCTCTTGAGAGATGGCTTCGTACTTAGCCCGTGCCACCTCATAGTCAGCGCGCAGTCCACGGCGCAATCCATTCAGCGCATCATCAATTTGCGTCGTTAACTCCGCGAGACCCGCCCGGACACGCCGAACTTCAGGATGTTGTTCTCCTCGGTTTTCAAGCATCAGGCTAAGATTGACCTGTGCGTCGAGATACTGACGACGCAGCATCGCCAACGCTTGATCATTCACAATGTACGCAGACGCAGTTAACAGCTCGTCGGCATCCAAAGCCTCGAGTTGCTCAAAGCGTGATCGCCTGACCAATTTATCGACTCGGGCCCCAACTCGATCACCTTCTAATTGCTGTAAGCGGATTTTATCGACCTGTATGCCACCTCGTTCACGGGACCCAAGTAAGGTGACACCCAATTCTTCGCGCAGTTCTTCAAGCTCTGCCTCTCGCTGATCCAAGACGGCTCGCTGCTTTTCCATTTCATTTTGCAGCGCTTCCAAACCGCCGCCAATTTGCCTACGGCTTTGGGCAATCCGGTTTGCGCGATAAACCTCAGCCACTTGATTGGCAATTCGGGCCGCTTCCATCGCGTTGGGTCGTCGAACACTGATATTTACTAGACTGGTATCTCGATATTGATCAACGCGGACACTTCGCCCGAGGATGGCCAAGGCCTGCTCCATGGACAAAGGTGAGCCATCCGCAGTCATCTCACGGCCCCATTCAACTTGTAAATTGAGATCGCGAATCACCTGGCTAAGGATGCTTCGTGAACGAATAATCTCAAATTGAGTACGGAGGAAAAAGGGATTGTGTCCCATCACTTGCTGCCGCTGGAACACATCGACGTCCAACGCATCAGGACGGATTTCTATGCGAGTTTCGGCCCGGTAGATGCGAGGCAGAGTGAAGGTGTACGCTGCACCGGTTATGACGACTAGCAGGGTAACAGCCAGAATGATTTCTTTGCGCGCCCGAATGACACGCCAGTAATCAAGAAAATGAAGTGAATTGTCCTGTTCGTTATCCATATGATGATCCTACGCTTAATACCAGCGCGAGGGACCCAAAGAGTCCCTCGCACCTAGGGGTGACATAGGCAAAATAACTCACTTCTAGGCTGAACGCAAGTCAGCCTAAAACAAGCCATTACAGGCGAGTCTTCCAGCCTATGTTAATTCGGTTACGGTCAAAGTTTTCGCGAAGGTCAGAGGACAAGTCCGTAAACTGCCATCCCGCCTCTAGCCAATTCGATCGATTCACACGGTATGTGACTCGAGCGCTTAACTGGATGAATTCTTCTTTGCCATCATCAACTTGAGCCAGGAAGTCAGCCAGCAATTCTTCGGGCACTTCAAAGCGTTCGATAATTCCGCTGGGCACAATGTCTGCGGCATCGTAGTTGGAACGCGCAAAACTTCCAATCAGATTCACAGACAAACGGGGCGTAACATCATGCGCAACACCGCCGAACACTCGGAAGCGCTCTTGATTTGCATAGGGGAAAATATCTGACTCCAGCATGGAATATCCCATCCCCAACGTGACACGAGTGTCTGGACTGGGCACAAAAGTTAAATTACCGTCAAAATACGGGGCGCTGTCACTCGATACTGTTTCATCATTGTAATCCTTGGCCATGTAACCAGCACGAAGATTGCCGAGCAGATTCGGAGAGAACATGTGTTCAACACCAAAGCCAATCTGATACGCATCGGATCCACGATCAATTTGATCATAGTCAATGGTTTCAAAACGCACATCTGCCTTGAGCGCCGTCTCGGGAACCAACGTATGCCGATACGTCAAGCCGGCCACGTACATGTCATAATCTTCGACATCAGCCACACGCGACTCATCATAGCGCAGCAGATTGTAGCGACCGGAGACTTCAAGACGACCAACAGGTGACACACGATACAAGACGGTACCGACAAGAGCATTATACAAGAAGTCGCTGCGCTCCCGGACCACAGCACCGCTTTCAATGACATTCGGCTGCTGAGCATATCGGAACGTATTCTTAACATCTAAGCTGACTCGGGGAGTGAAACGCTGATTAAAGATCAAATCAACATCATGATGGAAATCCGTCGAATCTTCGGACCGGTTTTCCCACCATACGAATGATGGTTTGTACCGAATGCTGGCAAACGTGTTTTCAAGGTTTAAGTTGACGAGGAACTCAATCTCCTCAATCACCTTGAAACTACTCGTTTCATCACGGCCTGATTCATAAATATTGTCGTCGTATTCCAAGCGCAATCGATTGTGGATTTGATAGTTCCGAGGCCCTTCGAAAGCAAGCACAGCCACCGGCAAAATGAGGGCAATGCCCATAATTGTTAACGCATTTTTTGTCATTTTCATCGTTACTCCCTAAATCAGGTTCGCAGTTGTTCTAAATTACTGAAACGGCGTGGGTCTCGGCACCGGCGGCGGGACATCGGGAACAGCGTCGATCACTTCGCGAATCTCTGGCAGAGTCACGGGCCGCAGCAACGATTGAGGGGGCGCAACATCAGCACCGCGTTCCACTTCATCCGGCAAACCAATCACTTCTCGCCGAATCAGCGGGTCAGCAGAAACAGCAGCAGCAAAGATATGTCCGCCGCCGACAGGTTCTGGGAGAGGCTCAAGCTGGCTTACAGCCAACCCAACGGTGTCGATTGGTACATCGATACTAACGAGGAAATCAATCCAAGACTGAGGATTATCTGGCTCCGCAACTTCATGAGTACGATCCAGTGACTGGACAATCAATCTGGCCAGATCGGCCAACAAGACAGGTTCAGCAGGCTGCCAACCACCTTCGGGAGAAATTCGATTCGCCAACAACACAGCAATCGCTTCCTGCTCTGTTGGAGCTGCGGGAAGGAACCGGTAAAGTCCCAACATATTGACCAACAAACGCGCCAGCTCTCCTTGTGTGACCTCATCTGGTTGATCAGCTTGCGCGACATGCGTCGGCATGATCGCAGCACAAGCTACGAAAGCTGCCAAGATTCCGATTCCAAGTTTCTTATTCATCGTTCCTCCTTCAGTCACTGGCTCACAGACATCAATGCAAGCAAGTGATATTATTGCGGTTGCCTATTCATTTGCCACAGTTGTTACAGTTCACTAGTGGTTAAAGAAGTACCGCAATCCTCCATTTCCGTCAATCCCTTATTTGATCAAATCCTGCGTAGCAATGATCTGGCTTTTCGAGGTTTACCGCACTTGAATCTCTTTGCTAGGCTTCCGATATGCAAAAACATTCCTTTACCTTCAAACTGGACCCAGCTCAGCAAAAGCGGTTACTGGATCTCCTCCAAAACAGCAATGTTAGACCGGTTCAAATTCCCTATACTCAAATTGCGGCAGATGCCGAACAATGCCGGATTGCCCTCTACACATCTGGGAAATGTGTGATTCAAGGAAAAGGGGCGCAGGATTGGGTTCTTTATCAGCTGGAGCCCCTCGTCTTGCTGAATGCAGAGATGGGCTATCAACAGGTGCATGACCCATCGATTTCTCAGCCGCACATGGGCATTGACGAAAGCGGCAAAGGGGATTTTTTTGGGCCTCTCGTCATCGCTGCCGCTTACGTGGATGATCAATTGGTACGGGTGTTTGAGGAAATGGGTGTCCGCGACAGCAAAACGATCTCCAGCGACAAAAAGGCGGAAGCCATGGCAGCGAGCCTGCGATCTCAGTTGGGGCAGCGATTTGCCATCGTGACGATTGGTCCCCGGGCCTACAATCGTCTCTATGCCTCGATGAAAAACGTCAATGCGATGTTGGCCTGGGGGCATGCCCGCGCGATCGAAAATTTATTAGAAAAGGTGCCGGATTGCCCCCGCGCTGTGGCGGACCAATTTGGCCCCAAACGGCAAATCGAGCAAGCGTTGATGAAAAATGGCCGCTCCATTGAACTTCATCAGCGGCCAAAAGCAGAATCGGATCCGGCGGTGGCGGCCGCCTCGATCTTGGCGCGCGCAGGCTTTCTTCACGCTCTCCGCAAAATGGGGGAAACTTATAATATAAAGATTCCAAAGGGAGCGTCGCCCCAGGTTCGCGAAGTGGCAACCCAAATCGTAGAAGATCGCGGCCCCAAAGTTCTTCTAGATGTGGCCAAGTGCCATTTTCGAACGGCAGATGCCGTTCTTGAGGCTGCTAACCGCTCGCGGAGCGACCTTGGGCCGGAGGGAGCCGCCGTCTCGAAGTCCTTTACCCGCAAAGGAAGCTAATCTGCGGAAATCGCTCGACGACTCGGTCCTGATCCCTCGCCTGATATAGAATTTTCACATTCGGGCCCGCATCCATGGTGGCATAAACGGATACACCCTGCCGCCGAGCGTCCGCGACCTGATGCAACACCGCAACCGTATCCGGCAGCCAGTAAAGAATCGCGGGCTGAGCCGCCATCATCGTGGCATGCATCGCCAGCGCATTGGCTTCAACGGTTTCCCCAAGTCGCGTAAAGTCTCGCAGGGACAACGCCGCTTTGATCTCCGCCAGGTCCCTTGCCACCTGTGCAGGCCAAGACTGATACAGCGGGCTGCTTTCTCGCGTCCGCCGCATGGCCTCCCTTGAACCGACCGGCTTATGGGCTGTCGAGACCAGAATCCACCCCAACCGGATCTCGGGCCACTGCAGCTCCAATGGCTCGGCATAACTATCCATGCCGTCTTCGCGCTCACCAACATGCCATTCGACAAATCCTGAATAAAGGGACCGGCATGCACTGCCGCTCCCTAATCGCGCCAGAATGGACAACTCCCTGCTTCCCAACTTCCAGCCATACAGCGCATCCAGCGCCTTCACGGTTGCCGCGAATCCGGAGGCCGAGGAAGCCAGCCCCGCAGCAACAGGGACACTGCTTTCCGTTTTTACGCAATATCCTTCATCCCCTTGCCGAAATAAATCAAGATACCGACTCAACCGATTTGCAAACGGGTGATCCGAATCCAACCGCTCACCGCTGAGAAAGATTTGATCTCCAGAACTGCATTGGGAGATCTCGGTACGCGCCCCTACATGGTCCAGCGTCAGCGACAAACTGGAGGTGATCGGCAAGTTCAGCTCCTCGTTCCTTTTCCCCCAGTACTTGCAAAGAGCGATATTGGCAGGTGCCTCGGCCTGCCCCACGGGATTGGCGCTCCCGCGACGACCGGCCAGAATCTCTTTCACCACATCAGACTTTTTCAATTCGCACCCCCTCACGACTCATTGCACAGGGAATTCGCTCATACGGTTCGTTCCACTCCTTTAATTCTCCCAGCCCCAAGACGCAATCCCCCAAGCCAGACCCAGATATTTTGGCTCCCAGAATTCCTGCATCCCGACGCATGGCATCGACAATCCGGTCTAGGTTCGCATCGCTAACTCCCATCGCCCGCAGCAGGGCATGATTCTGGTCCATGCACACCCCCAATTCTTCCCATTCATCCCGACAAATGGCGTCAATGGCGGTGCGAACACATTCGTCAACCTCGTAAAAGAACCCCTCGAATAACGCGGCACGAGCCCTGCGTTCGCGCTCCACTCGCTCGATCACTTCCGCCGTAGGGGTCTTGTACCCGCAGTAGACAATACTGACTGGATATACTGTGCGCATGGATTCCATTTTGTAGGGCTGCACACGATACTCAACAATCCCCCCCATGACGCTTGCAGCAGCGTCGGCGCCGGAACCACGTCCTTGTACAGACTGGATAATGGTTGTGGCTTGTTTTTGGATATCCAGGGGATCCCATTCCTCCCCACGCCAGCCCCGCAACAGCACACACAGGGCAACTGTCACAGCCGCCGAAGAGCCTAAACCGACTTGATGAGAAAAATCGGACTCCACAATCAAATTGCAACCACCCGGGATTTCAGCTCCCATCTGCCGCAACGCCTCCCATATAAAAGTGAACGGCTTCCGGACCTGAATCTCGCCCACACGGCTTTCATCCTCACCCAAGGCTGAGACAATCCGAATCACGGAATCGGAACGAGGCTCCAACGTGACATGAATCGATTGATCCACTGCGCATACTAACGCCCGCCGGCCATGTAAGACCGCATGTTCCCCCATCAACATCAGGCTGCCCGGCGCAGTGGCTTGCCATATTTGGCTACTCGAACTCAGGGAAGCACCTACTTTCCGGCTATCTATGCCCGTGCAAGCCCGCAAGCGCGGAGTGCCGCCTCTGCAATCGGCACGTCCTCCGGCGTATCCACACCCAGCGCCCGGTGTTGCGTGGTAATTACCTTGATTTGGCCCCCGATGTACAAGGCTCGCAATTGTTCTAGCTTTTCGGCCTCCTCCAGCCGCACGGGCGGCGTTTGAACCAATGTCTCCAAAAACGATCGTCTGTACGCATAGATTCCAATATGACGTAAATACAAGCTGTCACCATTCCCCTGCTCCTTTGGATCACGCATAAATGGAATGGCTGATCTGGAAAAATACAATGCTCGGCCGGCTTGATCACAAACCACTTTGACCACAGACGATTGCTCAACCAAAATGGGATCCGTAACGGGCTCGGCGGCCGTGACCATATCCCATGATTCCGTCGAGCCGATCTCGCGGGCCAATTGGTCAATTAATGCGGGTTCAATCAACGGTTCATCACCTTGTATATTAATGGCTGCATCAGCTTCCTGCCCGGCCAGAGCGGCTGCAACCCGGTCCGTTCCCGAAGGCAACTCCGGCGCAGTCATGATTACTTCTCCACCAAACTGTTGAACCGCATCCTGAATCCGCTGATCATCCGTTGCCACCACGATGGCCGCCAATTCTGTCGACTGCACCGCTCGTTCCCATACCCACTGGATCAGGGGCTTGCCGCATAGCGACGTCAGCATTTTACCGGGGAAACGCGACGAGGCCCAGCGCGCCGGAATAATTCCCACCACCCGACTCACGGCATGGCCTCCAATAATTCCGCTGCCGAACAAGGAGCCGTCCCCAACTGCGCAACAACGACACCAGCCGCATAATTAGCCAATTCCGCCGCCTGACGATGCGTTGCGCCAGCCGCCAAAGCGAGAGTCGCAGTGGCGATCACTGTGTCACCCGCGCCACTGACATCAAATACTTCTCGAGCCCGTGTCGGGACGTGTATGGGATCAGCGCCTTCCTCCAGCAACAACATGCCTCCCGGCCCCAATGTGATCATTAATAATTCAACACCCCACTTCTCCAGCAGACTGTTCCCCACCGTCAACAACTCCCGATCCTGAAGCGGCTGGATAACGGAGACAGGCTCCTCACGACCCACGGCGGCATATGCCTCTTTCAGATTCGGGGTCGCCACCGTGACACCACTAACGTTGATGGCATGATCGTCTTTCGGATCGTAGCCCACCGGAATCTGACGCTGCTTGGCCACATTCAACACGACATCCACCAGCTCTTGGCTCAAGACACCTTTGCCATAATCCTCGATAATTACGCCATCCGCCGCCTCGATTTCGCTGAGCACCCGGGCAATGAATTGTCCCCAATCGGCATCCGTCAACTGATACCGCTTTTCCCAATCCACTCGCACCACTTGTTGCCGTTCCGCAATGATTCTCGTCTTCACCGTTGTCCGGGCTTCGGCCAACGAAAGCACAGCGCCCGTATGCACGCCCCCAGCCTCCAGCAATCCCAACAATTCTTCTCCATCTCGGTCGGCGCCAATCAAACCAGCAACCGCCGCCTGAGCGCCCAATGTGTGTACGTTCCAAGCCACATTGCTTGCCCCGCCCGGCATAAAAACTTCGTCCGTCACGTGAACAACGGGCACAGGCGCTTCAGGGGATATCCGTCGCACCGATCCATAAATGTAGCGGTCCAACATCAAATCGCCGATCACCACGACGCGCAATGACGACAGTCCTTGCAGTAAGGTTTCCGCCCATGATCGATCCATTGTCATCGTTCATTCCCCTGCTCAATGCGCAACCAACGCATGATTTGCCGAGTGCCCAGAGGGCTCAAGTTATGCATCTTCATCATCATCGTCATCTTCTTCATACTCGTCCAAAATCCAGCTATCATTACCCGGCCCGCGCACATCTTGCAAAACCATTCGAATACTGGCGACGGGGATACTCGCCGACATCCGGGTGAGAATCCGGCGTTCATCGTTTGATACCCAAAGCGTCATGCGGCCATGTCGGACAAAAAGGCCCTCAAAAGCCGCCTCCGGCTCGACCTCGATGCTGGGAACGCGTCCGTAGTTCGGTAGTCGCACACGCGTTTCGGAGCCCGCCTCCAACCAAAGGTCATAGATTTTTTCGTCTGTCATCACACGGAATTGCTGGCGGGATCCGGGGGTGAATCCAACCTTCCGCAAATAATAAGAGAACGATATCAAATCCCGCGTGTCCGGCTCTAGACGAAACGCTCGCTCACGATCTCGCGTCTCGGACCGCCAATAGGCAATCAAATTTTCATAGTCAAACAGGGTAATTTCATGTTTCCGGTAGCGGCCCTCTTGCAGATTGATTTCAAATCGCAGCGGCAAAAATGTATGCGGATCGATGATGCTTTCAATCACATCATCGACAGGATAGATCCGATCCAAAAACCGATTTGATCGTGTCCGCAACCGAATTGAGAGCAGGGTGCGCCCATATTTTTCGACCCATTCTGTCGTCGCCACACTGCGTCCGACAGGAATTCGCCCCCAATAGACCCGATAACGAATTTCCTCGCCCACGGGAAACCACAGCTCCGGCAAGGGCCGATCGTCGGGCTCAGCATCGCCCCACTCTATCGGATGCGTATCAGGGAAGGGCGTATTTGCTAATTCCTCATCCTCGTCGTCCACTTCATCTGCGGCTTCAAGAGCTTCTTCCTCTGGAAGCGACTCCTCTGCCGCAGCCACCCAAGCAAATGCACCTCCCACCCCAAGCAGAAGCATCCAACCCACACATCCCCGCATCCATCGCGCTGTCCACATATTCCACCTTCTCCTCTCACTCATCTAGACTTTGACGCGCGTCACCCGCAAAATCATCATTTCCAATTCCAATTCCTTCGGCACATTCGATGACACCAACTTTTCATGAGTCTCCGCAACGTCCTGATGGACCCGCAACAATTCGCGGAATGAGAAACGTCCCGCCTGATTCACCAACTTCCCCAGCCGGAAGGGGTGGATCTTACTTGGATTTTTGGGCAATTCCTCCAGGCTTGCCTCGTCTTCCGGAGACAACTGCCAACTCGTCTTGATCCGATCACCACTGCCAGACACCTTCAACCACTTCCGCCGCATGCACTCCCTCAACAACAGCAACTCACGAATCCGACTCTCTACGGCAAAAATCAAACCGATGGCACTCTCGCCTTGAAACAAAAGCTGCCGCAACGTCCGCAGCGCCGCCCCCGTGTTCCGCATGCCAATTTCATCCTGCAAGGTCCACGCAATCGAATCCTTGCCCGCCGAAACAACCGCCGCCACATCGTCAGATGACACCGCACGACGTTCGCCCCCCATGAAGTCCGCCAATTTACTGACCTCGCTCCGCAACCGTCGCATATCCGTCCCCACGATATCGACAAAGTCCTTCACCAACACGGCTGATGCCGGCTTCAGGCCGAATTCCTGCCAAAGATCGCGCACCTGTTCAACTAAAGCTCGCTCCACTTCAGCTGGCCGCCCTTGCGGGTTTAGGTCGATCACCTCAGCCCCCGCCTTACAGGCTTTGTAGAAAGCGGATCGCTTATCCACCTTCAACGCGCTAATGATCAACCTGTGCCCCTCAGGCAAGCCTTTCGTTATTACGTTGGCTAATGCTTCCACGCCTTTTTTGACAGACTCAGATTGTCCGACGCGGTGATCTCCAAACATCCGCGCTCTGCGCAACCAAACCAACTTACGCCCACCAAAGAATCCGACCGTCTGCACCGCTTCGCACGCGGTGCCCAGAGCTTGCACCGCCTCATCCACCAGTTCCACGTCACCATCCACGATTTCCAATCCCAACGCTCGCTCTGCTTCCGGGCAACAGGCATCAACAATGGACCGAGCCCGCTGGTCCACCACAAAATCATCCTCACCGGTAATGAGATAAACCGGACTCTCTTTGGGTTGTGTTGCCATCATCACCTTTCAAAAAATCGGATCGTCGCACTCAATTCGTTAATGCCTCGTCCCAGTCGACCGTCTCCCAACCCCATTCGTCTCTAAGTAGTTGCTCGGCGGACTGGCCGCCAGCGATTACCTGCCGGACAAATGGCCCCAGATGCTCCTCTCCTAATCGCTCGACAAGAAATCGGATCACTTGATAGGACTGACGGTAAAAGATCCGATTCCGTTCAGGATCATCTGGATAATCCCGCAACTCAAAGAATTGCTCCCACGTCATCCACTGGGCTTCATCGACAGGAGCCGGCTCCTGCACCAAATGTAATTCCCGGTGTTGCCGATAATAAGCCGCCGCCACCCGCCACCCGAGGTATTCGGCCAATCCCTCATCCAGCCACAGAGGGATTCGGTCGCCAAACGCCAGATAAAGTCGCGCGTGGACCAGCTCATGAGCCAAATCAACATAGCGCTTCTCTTCATCCGGCACTCGTCGAATGAAAACTTCCCCAGCCAGATGAGCCGCCACGCCATCCCCCCCATGGGTGGCTGCCTGCATAACCCGCGCCCAATCGTGCGACGATTTGACAACAAATACACGCACTGGCTTTTCCAGGGCGGGCAAGTCCAGCCAGCGACCGATTTCCATCAAACACCATTGCGCTTCATGGGCCGACTCGCTCAGCAATGGCTCCTGAGCCGCATGAATGATCAGGTGATCTGACTCGGCGTGGAACCAAGCCCGCGTATTCCCGCGCATCAATCGCCGTCCCAAAGGAGATACATTCCGGTCCGAAAGCTGCCGCCACGGCACCACGTCAATTGCCGCTTGCGCAGCCAGCACCGAGGCGATGGCAAACACCGCGCCCAGCCCCAACATTCGTCTTGATTGATTCATGCTCAAAGACTTCCCTCCATCGCACTTTCTCACGTTTCGGTCGATTTGTTCAGTCCTAATTTTATCTGCATCATGCTTGACACACTGGTGCGTCTGACTAGAGTGTACACACTTCTTCATTGGGGGCGTTTAGCTCAGCGGGAGAGCGCTACCTTCACACGGTAGATGTCACAGGTTCAAATCCTGTAACGCCCACCATCCCCATTTCTCCAACGCACCTGGTCGGCTCAATTTTCTTGTCTTGCTGTGTCCTTCATTGCATCATCCCGGGCAAGCAACAAAGTACATGATCATGGGCTACAAGGTTTTTAATGTCGACGAGCTAGCGGATTACTTGCACGTGTCCAAGGAAAACATCGAAATCCTGGTGCGACGGCGGGAGATTCCGTTTGATCAACAAGGGGAACGGGTCGTATTCCGACAGAAGGACATCGACGCTTGGGCATCCCACCGTATTTTGGGATTCAGTCATGCGGACCTTAGCGATTACCACGAGATCTCCTCTGCCAAAGCCCATGATTTGTCCGCAAAACACGCCATTATGCCCGAATTGATTCAGGCTTCGCATATCGAACCAGCCCTGAAAGCTAAAACGAAAAGTTCAGTAATCCGAGCCTTGGTGAAATTAGCGGATCAAACGGAGTTGCTGAATTATCCGGACGACCTGCTGGTCGCAGTTCAAGAACGCGAGCAAATGTGCAGCACGGCATTGGCCGGCGGCATTGCGTTGCTCCATGCCAAGAACCACGAACCCTACATGTCCGAAGATACATTCATTGTGCTGGCGAAAGCCGCACACCCGGTGCCCTTTGGATCTCCCGATGGGCGCACGACTGATATCTTTTTTCTGCTTTGCAGTCAGGACGATCGCATTCATCTGCACTTGCTGGCCCGGATCTGCATGATGTGCTACCACACCAGCCTGCTGATGGAACTACGCGAAGCTCAAGACCGTGAAAGCATGCTGCAGATATTGATCAATGCCGAGGCGGAAATCATTCGGGATCTTCGGGTCCCTTCTTCCTGATGCCCTCTGCCCCGGTTCAAGTCTATTCGCTTCATTCCTGCTTCGACTCCATCCTCAACTATGTCGCACCGAACGGGGATCTACATTCCCTGTCCCTTGCCGTGCTCGGAGCCGGGCCTGGCATCACCCTCGTAACTCAACTGCCAGATCCGCCTCCAGATCAACTGATCCTGGGTCCCGGCAACAAATGGATCTCGCCAAAATCGCTCACGATACTGGATTCCTCCTTTGCCCCTCAACTCCCCGACGAGATTCAAGGTCCAATCCGATCATATGCCTGGCAAGCGGCATTAAAAAAACTGATCGAGACCCTCGCGCCGCTCTTTCCAGACAACATGTGCGGTTACCTGAAAGGCAGGGCCAGCTCACCCGCCTTCGCAAGGCTTCGGCGTGGCAGGCCGAGCGAGCCGCAGATTGACACCTCAAGAAACGGGAAGACGATATCACAGGCATTCACGAACCAGATCCGAAAGGGATTATCCGCCCTGCAAAGCGGACATTATCACGACGGCGCACGATTTCTTCGCGGCGTCGGGCCTGGTTTGACTCCAACAGGTGACGATATTCTCTGTGGCTTTTTGTATGCCTTAAGCACCGGCGACTCAATTTGGGACACTGCGCGCGATACTATTTTCACAAATGCCCGCAGCACAAATCCGATCAGCAATCATTTCCTGGACGCGGCCCGAAAAGGACTGTTCTTCGAGCACATCAAGCGATTCACGGAAATGAGCTTACGGATCATGCAGGCGCCTGGCACCATCGCCGGCTCGCGCCCCTCGCAATGCGATCTGGAGAGAAGCTGCCAACGCGTGCTTGAGCACGGAGCTACTTCGGGGGCGGATACGCTGACCGGTCTCTTCCACGGATGGCATCACATGGCGCATTCCACTGCAGCCGGGCACGTTGGGCTCGGCAGTACGCACCTGTAGACCGGGCTTCAGACCCAATCGGCTTGAGAGTCTTGCGGAAAAAATTGATGAAAAAAAGCGCGTATGTGAGATGGCGGCGCGAAGGTCTGGCGACCGTTCGCGCCCTACAATGCATTCTTTGTAGGGCGGGAATGGTTGAGTCTTCGAAACCTTCCCGCCGTATTTAATCTTTTGGTTGCGGATGAAATCTGCTTTAGGAAATTGCTGATTTTGTCGACTTCAGCAGTTGCTTCCAAAGTTTTTCGGGTGTGTCCGCTGCAATCAGTTTTTCGCGGGCATCTTCTTTGCGGAAGGATTCGGTCAAACCAGACAACAACTTCAAATAAAACGCGCTGGCCGCTGTTGGAATGACCATGAAAAAGATAATCCGCGTCAAGGTCCGAGCAGGCCCGCCAAAGCGGATCCCTTTCTCGCTAATACCCACGGCCAGAGTCAATCCACCACCTTCGACTCCGCGAACGTGCGGAAAGGCCAACCCTTGATCCACTGCGGTGCTGACAATGGCCTCGCGCTTGAGGGCTTCGTCACAGAGGAGTTGGCCATTGTCGATGAATTCTTGCTCCTCCATCAGATGACAGATTTCCGCCAAGGCTCCGTCCCTGTCTGTTGCCTCCAAACGCGCAATCATCAAATCCGGCGAGCTAAATCGTTCGATACCGACTTTCGGAGGTTCATTGCGACGTTTGGCAGCACTGGTGACTCGACGCGGAGCTGAACTGGTGACATACAAAAACCGCCCGCAATTCGGGCATGTGTGCAAGCGTTCAGCGGCACGGATCGACTGGATCATACTTTGCGGCAAACTCATGCCACAAGCAGAACAATTCTTGTTGGCTACGGGCACAATCGCCAACGGACTCTTCTTCAACATCCGCGTAAAGGTTGATTGTAAATCTACGGGCAACTCGCTCAACAAGGATTCGATTGACTTGTCCAACTGAGAAAGTTGTGCTCCTGGCATCGCTGTTTCTTGAACGGCGCGGGCCAATGTTAATTCTTGTAACTGCACCAGATGATTGATGATTTTCTGCATACGTCTTCCCACATTCTCCCCGTTGGCGTTATCGCTTGCGCTTCTAGCTCCATCTATCGTTTTATTGGTGCTCATAAAAAGAACCCAGCATACGACTGACTTGAGACAATTTATTTTTATATGAATCTCTTTCAATAAGCAATCACGGAATCGACTGAATGAAACTATTCCTCACTGGCGCACGGTGCCCAATTAGAAAAACCCCCTCTTCGACGATTGCTCCACATATTTCATGGCTGTGGGTGTTTGCTCTTTTCATCCTGTCCACAGAAGTCGGAGCAACAACACGAGTTCTTGATGATTTTGCCTTTCCGAGTGTGCAGCAGGCACGACATGTTTGGGTCGCGCAAGGAGAGTCTCCGGCTGTCGCGGGCAGCTCTGGACACAGCCTCACATTCGCACTCCCCTTCGACTCAGATCGAGACCGCGCTTTTTGGGATCGGCCAATCACACTTGATCTCTCACAATTTGACACAATCGAACTTGATCTGACATGCGACCAACCCGAATCCATGCGATCCCTAGCCATCTACTTCAAAAGCGGCGATGGCTGGTATATTTGGAATCGCCCCTTGCGCTCCACCGGCCGGCAGACCGTGCGCATGATGCGGGCTGAATTTCAAACGGAAGGAACACCTGCAGGCTGGCATCAAATCGAACGTATCCGTATTTCTCCATGGCGCGGTGCGCCTATCAGCGCCACGTTAACCGTGCATCAATTGCGCGCCTCCTCACCCTCCATATTGATTCTCCGACACGATCAAGGACCGCCTGATGAACGCGCTGTAGCGCGCCGGGCATCCCAGCGCATCAGTCAATGGCTGGATGATGTCAATCTCTCCCATGCCATCTCGGATGAGTCCACACTCACATCCGCTCGACTCCATCAAACGCGCATCCTGATTCTACCGTATAACCCCACACTGCCAACATCCGCTCGCGCCCTGATCCGCACGTACATCAACCGCGGCGGCAAAGTCATGGCGCTCTATTCCAGCGATGCAGAACTGGCCACTTGGCTCGGCTTTCGCCTGGGGCCGTATCAAGCGGCAGAATCACCAGGCCGCTGGTCTGCCATTCGCTTCCAGAGTCCCAAAGAATATCGCACGCCGCAGGTCGTGTATCAGGATTCGTGGAATATTCGGGCTGTTCACCCGGCGACACCATCCGCTCGCGTCATCGCCGAGTGGCTGGATGCATCTGGCGCCCGCACCGGGGATCCAGCTTGGACAGTATCCGCCCAAGGACTTTGGATGTCGCACATTCTTTTGCAAGGCGACGACGACAACAAACGCTTTATGATCGCAGCGCTGCTGGCCCACCTGCATCCGCCGATCTGGCGCGAACTGGCCCTCACTCAATCTCAGCGCTCCGGCAGGGTCGGCCCCTATCCGGATTTCCAGTCTGCCGTCCGCGCGTTGCGCAGCTCCGCCCGCCGACATCCTGCCCGCGCAGACATCGAACGATCCATCCACCTGGCCACAGAACAGCAACGCCGCATGCAGCAGCGAATTTCGCAAGGCCAGTACGCTGCCGCCGTCGATATCAGTCGCGCCCTCCGCCGCAATCTCGTTGATGCTTATGCCCGCACACAATGGTCCCAGTCCCCCGAATGGCGGGCAGTTTGGGACCATCGCGGCACCGGCCTCTATCCGGGGGACTGGGAGCGAACTGCGCGATTACTGACCTCCCATGGAATCAATGCCGTCCTTGCCAACGTGTTGTGGGGCGGACTGGCACACTACAACAGCGATGTCCTGCCTCGTTCTGCCACAGTCCGCATGCATGGCGATCAACTTGAACTCAGCACCCAGGCAGGTCAGCGGCACCAATTGGCGGTGCATGCGTGGATTGTCTGTTGGGATCTGACGGGCGCGCCGCCTGAATTTATGGATCGGATGCGCCAGGAAGGTCGGCTCATTCAACGTGCGGATGGGAGCGAGATGCGCTGGCTGAATCCCGCTCATCCAGCCAATGTCCAGTTGATGGTCGACAGCCTCGTCGAAGTCGCCAACCGTTATCCTGTGCAAGGCATTCACCTCGACTACATCCGCTATCCTGATCGCAACGCCTGTTACGCACCATTTACACGACAACGGTTTGAAGAATGGCTAGGACGATCCGTACCGAACTGGCCAGCGGATGCACAACCCTCAGGGTCGCTCGACGCTCAATTCCGCCGATTTCGCGCCGACCAAATTACCTTGGCCGTCCGAGCTGTTCACCGCGCCATACGTCGTCAACACCCCGACCTAACCTTATCCGCTGCGGTATGGGGAGGATATCCCGCCGTCGTCGACAGCATCGGCCAAGATTGGCCCGTTTGGCTGGAGCGGGGCTACCTCGATTTTGTCACCCCAATGAATTATGCCTCCGACTACGCCGCATTCATGCAGTTGACCCGCAACCAGATGCAATTACCGCAGGCACAGAACCGCATCCGCCCCGGCATCGGCGTCACAGCCGCCGAAAGCCAGCTCTCTGCCGATCAAGTCATTCGCCAAATCCTTGGAGCGCGCAGCCTGGGTGCCACCGGCTGGGTTCTATTCGACCTCAATAACACCTTGCGGGCAGAAACCCTGCCCACCCTATCGCTGGGTGTGACAAGAGATCAGTAATGGCACCCATTCCTTTTCAAGATGGTCAAGCAAATGGCAGCGCGGAACGAATGACCTCGCGAGATCGCTTCATAGCAGCAACTGCTTTCCGAGCATCATCCTTGTCTGCACTTTCCCCAGGATAACGAAACTGGACCGCATACTGAGTAAGCAATTGCATATCATCTCTCATCGCCTCCCACAGAGGGCAGGCTCCGAGGCATAAATCCAGCAGCACTTCGAGATCGTGAACTTTCGGAAACCGTATAGATTGATGAACCAAAATCGCCTTTAAATATTTTTCGACACATTGCTGAGCATGGAAACAAGCAGCATCATAATTGGGCCTAATGCGGGCTCGAAGCTCCCGGCTCGCACTGGCAGAATCGCCCTCGGCCTTTGCAATCCATTCAACAGCGGGCACGTTCATAAAGCGTGTGCCCTTCTTCGACGATTGACGAAATGAAAGGATCGCCAGATTCTTGCCTACGCTTCGTCTCGCGCGGTGTTCGAACAATCAAATCAAGTGGGAATCTGCGGCGGACTTCCCGCCGAATAGCTAAAGCCTGATCAGAGGGCCTGCCTTCATGGTTCATTACAACCAGAATGTCCACATCCGAATCCTCATTCGGCGATCCAGCCGCATAAGATCCAAAAAGAATGATCTTTTCTGGATCAAACTTCTTAGCCACATCGCGGGCAAACGAAAGTATATCTTGCTGGTCGGTCATGGCTAAATGTTGTCTCGAACGCACGGGCAAGTCAACTTGATATGAAGCAAATGATGCAAGCAAATGCCCCTTTGACAAATTACTCGCAAATCCATGGCAAATCAGTACAGTCTCACATCTGAATTAAATCCTCCGGTTGATCGTATAAAGCCGAATGCATCATCTCATGAAATCGCTACTCTGCCCTTCTCTTTGCGGCTTGTTTCTTGTTCTTCTGACAAGTGGCTGCTTGACTCGCCGTCCGGACACCCAGGTTCGCCCTTTGACATCACAGGAGCAGCAAGCCTTTTTCTCACGAGCCCAGGACGAACGCCGTTTTTGGATGACTCGCTATGAGACAGATCAAGGCCCTATCTTCACGGGAGCTCACAGAGTCCACTCCGACCGATTTGCGCAGGTAGCATTTAGTCAGGCACGCCGCTCGTCAGTGCCAATGATCCCAGTTCGATTGCGTTTTCAAGAAGATCATGAAGCTCTAATCGATACCAGCTCACCCGTCAGCTGGATTCAATTTGGACCCGCCGTACGCGAAGGGGTTATCCCCATCGGCCCCCCTCCCCACCGGATGTTCGCCGCCCATGTCAACGACCCCATCCCCGGCTTTTTGAGTGTTGCCTCCCGGCTCACTATCTCCCCCATTAACGTCGAAACAACATTGCTCTATGTCAAGGCAGCGCACGGCCCACTCGAGTATCTCCAACGTCACTCGACCGCGCCTGCAGCCACCATCGTTCTGGGCAGCGAATTCATTCGGGCGTTTCAGTTTGTGCAAATCAACTTTCCCGCGCGCATGGCGACCTTTTCCACAACCACTACGTTTACACCCGACTCGGATCGATTAATCGCTTCCGTGCCGCTGCAATCCTACTATGGCATCCTTGCTGTCAAAGGCCTGCTCGATGATCTTGAAACCCCATTTTTACTCGACAGCCTTGGCGATTATGCGCTGGCCACCGAGCATGGAGGCAATACAGTTCGTCATATGAGTATCGGCGACCTTGTCTTTCGTAATGTAGAATCCACTTCCATGGAGCAAGCCGGATTAGGATTAGAGGAAATTCCTCGGATTGGCCGCCGGATCCTGGAGCGATTCTCAGTCACTTTTGATGCTGAGCAGGCACTTGTTCACTTTGAACGACCCGCCGAGTAGATTTGTTCGATACGAAGATGAATGATTTTCTCGTATTTGATAATGTATCCAAACGGTATGGATCCGTCCACGCCGTCGATCATGTTTCCCTCAGCATCCGCCGCGGAGAGTTCTTTTCATTACTGGGCCCTAGCGGCTGCGGTAAAACCACCCTGCTGAGAATCCTTGCTGGCTTCGAGCAACCCGACACGGGCCGAGTGTTGCTGGACGGAGTCGACATCACCGATCAGCCTCCCAACAAGCGCACTGTCAACACCATCTTCCAGAACTACGCCCTTTTCCCCCATCTCTCCGTCTGGGAAAACATTGCTTTTGGCTTACGCGTTGCCCGCAAACCCGAAGCGGATATTGAGACATCCGTCAACGGCATGCTGGACCTCATCCAAATGACTGCCCATGCCCGCAAAAAGCCACACCAAATTAGCGGCGGCCAAAAACAACGTGTCGCCATCGCCCGGGCCCTCATCAACCAGCCCACCGTGCTTCTCCTCGATGAACCTCTCGCGGCGCTGGATCTCAAACTTCGTCAGCGCATGCTTCTCGAACTAGACCAGATTCACGATCAAGTCGGCATCACCTTTTTGTATGTAACGCATGATCAGGGTGAAGCAATGAGCTTGAGCGACCGGATAGCCGTGATGAATCAGGGACGGATTGAGCAACTGGGGTCGCCGGCAGAAATTTACGAAACCCCGCACAGCAGTTTTGTCGCGGCCTTCATCGGCGACACCAACTTCTTCGATGGCAGTGTCGACCATTTAGTGGACAGCGAATATTGCCAATTGCAAATTGAAGGATTCCCCACCGTCGAATGCTTTAATGACAAGCGCAAACAGTCCGGAGATCTTGTCCACCTCAGCGTTCGCCCCGAGAAATTCCGGCTGTCCTTGGAGCCACCAACCTTGCCCCCGCACCACAACCTTGTCCAAGGCAAAGTCGAAGAAGTTGTGTACTTGGGATCTCAAACCAAATATCTCATTCAAGTTCAAGAATACCGTCTTGCCATCACTCAGCAACACAGTCGATTTTTGCTCGATCAACGCCCGATTCGCTGGGAGGACACCGTCTGGGTCTGGTGGCATGCCGACGATGGATATATGCTGGACCGTTACAGCGAACAGGACGAAGCCTTGATGGCCATGCCAGCTCATTAATAAAAAAGGATTTTCTGTCACCCAGCTTTCCGGTACTGTCCGACCATTTCAACAGGTAAGGAAAGGCTGTCTCATTTATGTATCAAGACAATCCACTGAAATCGATTTCGTGGGCCGATTATCAGAAACTGCCGGTTACAGACCGCGCCACCTATTTTTGCCGTAACGGACATCCTTATCACGCCTTGTTTGCGCAACAATATGATCGGCCCGCCATGGAACGCTTTTGTGACCTCGCAACGCGGGTCCGCAAAATCGCCAAAACTCGGGGCGGAATGCGATTCTTGCAGGATCTCCTCGCTGAAAAGCGCGCCATGCTCTACTTTTCTCAGCCATCCACACGCACCTTCCTCTCCTTTTCCGCCGCCTGCCAGATTGTCGGAATGCAAACAGGGGAAGTTCGCGATACGGCCACATCCAGCGAAATCAAAGGGGAAACCCAAGAAGATTCCGTTCGCACCTTCAGCTCGTATTTCGACCTGCTGATCATGCGCCATCCCGTCGGCGGTTTTGCAGAACGGATTGCATGGCTGCTGTCCAACACGGAACGCCCTGTTCCCGTTATCAATGCCGGTTCCGGCAAAGATCAGCACCCGTCCCAAGCCTTACTTGACATCTATACGTTACAGCGCAGCTTCGAACAGCGAGGCGGCATTGATGGCAAAAGCATTGCCTTTGTCGGGGACTTGGCTCGCGGTCGCACCGTGCGTTCACTGGCCTGCCTGCTCCGCCATTATGATGGAGTCAAAGCGTATTTCGTCGCCCCCGATGCCCTGCAAATCGGCGCCGACATCCTGCAGGTTCTCGATGAAGCCAACATGGACTACGAAGTCACGGATGACTTTGCCTCCGTCATTCCCGAAGTCGATGCCATCTACATGACTCGGATTCAGGATGAATGGGATCAGGCCCAAGAAAGTAGCTCCGTTGACACATCTCACTACCATTTTACAGTTGCCGACTTAGATCGACTCAAAGACGATGCCATCATTATGCACCCGCTCCCACGCCGCGCCGAAATCGAACCTGATGTCGATCGCGATCCCCGGGCGATGTATTGGCGACAAGTCCGCAACGGTATGTGGATTCGTGCTGCTTTAATTCTCAACATCTTTGAAAGGGATGGCGAAGTAGATCGATATTATCAGGATCTCATGCGATAAGTAGACAGGAGACATTATGAGACACTTGCTGACACTAGACGACTGGACCCCAGCCCACATTGAATCCGCGCTGGATCTCGCCGAAGAAATCAAAGCCCACCCGGGAAACTATGCGCATGCAGCTCATCGCCGCACCTTGCTGATGATTTTCGAGAAGCCCAGCCTGCGGACACGTCTGTCCTTTGAAACCGGTATGACCCGGATGGGGGGGCATGCCATCTACTACGACACCCGCTCCTCCCCCATGGGAGCCGGAAAGGAAACACTGGAAGACACGGCCCACACCTTCAGCCGCTACGTAGATATCGTCATGGCACGTCTCTTTAAACATTCCGATCTGGAAGAAATGGCACGCCACGCCAGCGTCCCAATCATCAACGCCCTTACCGACCTGGCCCACCCCTGCCAGATCCTCGCCGACCTATTGACGATTCGTGAGCACAAGGGGCGGATTCGCGGTCTTAAAGTTGCCTACGTCGGTGATAGCAACAACAACGTCACCCATTCGCTCATGATCGGCTGTGCCATGACCGGCGCAGATATCGCCGTCGGCTGCCCGGCGGCAGCCGACTATGCTCCGCAACCTTCCGTACTCGAGCGAGCCCGCGGCTTAGCCAAAACACATAATTCCTCCGTCACCGTACATGAAAGCGCCGCTGATGCCGTCGCCGATGCCGATGTCGTGTATACCGACTCCTGGATGAGCTACCACATTCCTCAGGCAGAACTGGACGAACGTGTTCGTATTTTCATGCCCTATCAGGTTAATGCCGATTTAATGGCAGCCGCTTCGTCAGATGCCATTTTTATGAACTGCCTGCCAGCCATGCGAGGCTATGAGCAAACCGCCGATGTCATCGATGGCCCTCAATCCGTGGTCTTTGATCAAGCCGAAAACCGCTTGCATGCACAGAACGCAGTCCTGCTCAGTCTTTTAGAAGATGCCGAAAAAGCCCATTAAGAACGTGCAGGGGAAAATGGAAAAGAGCGTACATACTGTAGCCGGGCACGCTGGGCCCGGCCGGGACGCAAACCTCACCAGGGGGCGGGAACGGTTGAGTCTTCGAGATCTTCCCGCCGGTTAACGAATCACGCAAACTGCAGAAACATTCATGTCTTCCGAGAAAGCACTGATCGTCAAATTGAGTTCGCTCGGCGATTTGTTTCATGCCCTGCCTGCCGTCCACGCCCTCAAGCAAACACATAATTGGAGCATCGACTGGATCACCCAACCTGAATACGTTCCGGTCGTGCAGTGTTTTACCGACATCGACAATGTTCTCCCATTTCCGCGCCGTCGCATCATTCGCTCCGGCACTGACTGGATCCGCGCACTACGGCGCAAACGGTATGATATTGTGATTGATTTTCAGGGCTTGTTAAAAAGTGCCCTGATCACACGTCTCGCACGAGCCAAACAACGCATCGGCCCATCTTGGCACCGCGAAGGTGCGGGCATATTTTACAGCCAGGTACTTGGTCATCGTGATAAAGCCCGTCACGCGATTGACGAAGCTTGTGAACTCGCTGCAGGCCTGGATGCACCCGTTGATTCCATCCAATTTCCCATTCAATTTCCTGCTCATCCCCACGCCTCTGAATCTCCGCGAATCGCGTACGTGCCCTGCTCGCGCTGGACCACCAAGAACGCCCCCCCCTCCCTCTTTGCAGGCTGTATCCAAGAGCTGCATCGACGACATGGCGGCACTGCATTTCTAATTGGCTCTTCCGCTGATCGCGACACCGCCAACTACATCCAAAGCCAAGTCCAGGATGTCGATCTTAGGAATGTCTGCGGGACCACATCCCTCGTCGAACTGGGCAGTCTGCTTCAGGAAATGGACTTGGTCGTCACCGTCGATTCCGGCCCCATGCACATGGCCGCAGCACTAGGATGCCCAGTTGTCGCTTTGTTTGGCCCCACCGACCCGCATCGCACCGGTCCGTACGGCGAGACACATTGCATCATCCAGCGCACCGACCTCACTTGCGTCCCCTGCCACTCCAGAAGATGCCAGCGTCCTCAGCGCGACCATGCCTGCATGAGCCGCTGGTCCGCCACCGACATCATCGACAGCTGCGAGACGCTGTTGTAAGCAGAGGCAAAATCCCATTTTTTTGTCGCTGCCTCTTGACCCACCCTTCCCGTTGTGGCAGGCTCAGCTCGGACGCTTAGCTCAGTTGGTAGAGCAGCTGACTCTTAATCAGCGGGTCGTGGGTTCGAGCCCCACAGCGTCTACCAATTTACGATGCCGGTCGGATCAACGATTGACAATTTATCGGTAGCCGATATAGTCCCAGCATCTTTTTCGGGGGGTTAGCTCAGTTGGGAGAGCGCTTGAATGGCATTCAAGAGGTCGTGGGTTCGACTCCCATACCCTCCACCAGCCTTCGCGACGAGCACAGCGAGGCGCGAAGGCTGCCACGCCGTGGGCCTTGCGGAGGCGGGCGAGTTATGCGGCCTTGGACAAATTGCTCGTCGACTACGGCTTGGCGTGCCAGCACATGGAGGAGCCAAACGCGGCGACATGAATCACTACGTCTATATCCTCACCAGCAAGGCAGACCCCACAAGGCATTACACCGGCTGTACAACCAATCTGGCCGACCGACTACAAAAACACAACGAAGGTGGCGTTCCACACACACGCAAACACCGTCCTTGGAATGTGGAAACCGTCATCCGCTTCACCTCCAAGGAGAAAGCTCGCGCGTTCGAAGCCCACCTCAAAACCGGCTCCGGACGCGAATTCGCCCGGCGTCATTTCTGAATAGTCCTCCGCGCGTCGCTGCTGCAAAGCCCTCGAATAAACCTTTGAACTGATGCCGCAATTACGACCTCATCTACCGGCATGGTGCCGGGCTGATTTATCTGAATGCCACTGTGAACTTGTGAGGCCATGACCGGTCCTTCGGCAAGGGCATCACGGAATGACACGATAATATTGCGTTCAAATCTTGATATCCACTTTTCAGGAAATGCGCGGCGGAGTTCTTGGTAGTCATGCCGAAGCTCATCAAGCGCATTCCTGAACAAGACGCTGACTTCAAAGATATAATAGAAATCTTTCGCCATCGATTCTCGTTTTCGACCCTCGTCCTGAATCAAGATTTTCTGGATGATGTACGATGCCGGATTGGGAATCCGTAGATGGATGCTCTTTAAGGCCTCAAATCCGGGGATGTTCCCGACATCCACTACCCAAGGACGGGTGAGGAGCAATTCAAGATACCGCAAGGCGCCAATGGTGCGGATGAAGAACGAATCAAATTTTGGTCCGATCAGCACGGTCAGTCACCCTCAAAATGTTTCCGCAATTTGCTCATGTATAT
>SLBD01000138.1 GCA_007126515.1 Kiritimatiellia bacterium | reverse complement strand
TGCACGGCGCGTACCTCGACCCGGACCAAGTCCCCCACCGTAACGCGCGCCGGATCAACCGTTACAACGACATCAAACGCCTCCACCGACAGATCGTCCGCGACACGATCCGATCCACACCCAGATCCCAGCAAAGCCACAACTAGCAGCAGCGTCCTACCGTACCGAAGGGAGTGTTTGGGGAATGTCGCGTTCATGCCCCCCGCATCCTTTGTTCCCGTTGGCGGAAGAATCGCATCAATGACCGCTCATACTCTTCACCTGCATAGGCCTCGATGTGGTCAATTCCCGTCTTACGCAACAACGTGATCAAATCGCGCCGCCGCGCAGTCTGCATCATGGCCAATTGACGTCGTGTCCGCGCATCCGAGGTATCGACCAGAAATCGCCGTCCCGATTCCGCGTCCTGCCACTCGACCAACCCAGCCCGAGGCCACACCTGTTCCCGGGGGTCTCCCACCAAGACAGAAACCAGATCATGCCGCCGCGAGGTGATGGCCAGCGGACGCTCCAGCTCCTCATCAAAAATAAAATCGCTAATCAAAAACACCACCGCCCGGCGCGGACAAATTCGATTCAGAAAATCAAGCGCTGGCTTCAGTCGAGTTCCTTTCGTTTTCGGTTCCACATACAACACATCACGGATCAGTCGTAACACGTGCGACGGCCCCTTCGCCGGCATGATGGTATGCTCCACATCCTCAGCAAATAAGATCAGTCCAACTCGATCATTATTCTGTGTCGCCGAAAACGCCAGCGTCGCCGCCAACTCAGCCGCCAGGTCTTTCTTCCGTTGGGATGTGCTGCCAAATTGGTGCGAAGCACTGATATCCACCAGCAGCATCACAGTCAGTTCCCGTTCTTCCACAAACTTTTTAACGAACGGGTGCCCCATGCGGGCGGTTACATTCCAATCAATGGAGCGAATGTCGTCCCCGGGCACATATTCGCGTACCTCGTGGAACTCCATGCCCTGGCCTTTGAACACACTGTGATAATGCCCAGAAAAAACATCGGCAACCCGATGCTTGGTGCGGATCTGAATCCGGCGAACTTTTTTCAGTATCTCCTTGGGGATCATGACCGATATCAAAACGCGCTGCGGAATGGCCTACGGAACCGGCAATTCACTGAGAATGCGCTCGATTAGATCATCCGAGGTCAACTCCTCCGCTTCCGCTTCATAGGAAATAATGATGCGATGCCGCAGAATGTCGGGGACCACTGACTTCACATCTTGAGGCGTTACGTAGCCGCGCCCATTCAGGAAGGCCCGGGCACGGGCACCAATCGTCAACGCCAGAGTCGCCCGAGGAGAAGCGCCAAACCGGATGAATTCGCTGATGTTCAAGTTGAATCGGTTCGGCTCCCGCGTCGCGAAAACAATGTTCAAGATATAATCCTTAATCTTGTCATCCACGTAAATCTCGTCCACCACCTTGCGAGCCTTTAGGATCGTCTGAGGTTCCACCACTGCCTTGACGCTGGCGTGCTGCTGAGTAAACGCCATGGAATTCAAAATTTCCCGCTCTTCCGCCATGGAGGGGTAGGTGATTTTCAACTTTAGCATGAATCGATCCACCTGCGCCTCCGGCAAGGGATAGGTACCTTCCTGCTCGATTGGATTCTCCGTAGCCAGCACCAAAAACGGTTCCGGCAAGGGAAAACTCTGATGACCAATCGTCACCTGTCGCTCTTGCATCGCTTCCAAAAGGGCGCTTTGAACTTTCGCGGGAGCCCGATTGATTTCGTCGGCCAAAATAATATTCGAAAAGATGGGACCTTGTTTAATGATGAAATCCGCATCCTTTGGATTGTAGATCTGGGTTCCGACCAAGTCTGCGGGCAGCAAATCAGGGGTAAACTGAATCCGTTGAAAATCTGTGTTCAGACAAGAGGCCAGTGTTTTCACCGACAACGTTTTGGCCAAACCCGGCACACCTTCCAAGAGGATATGACCGTTCGAGAGCATGCCAATAATCAGCCCATCGACCAGGTATTTCTGACCCACGATGACCTTTTCCATTTCTGACCGCAAATCCTTAATGAAGGCGCTACGTTCACGCACACGCTCATTCAAAACGTCAATTGAAAGTGACTCAACACTCATAGACACAAATCCTCCTCGTACAGACTCCATTGCAATTGAGACGATCGCGCATCAGCATCGTCTGCCGCACCGACAGGGTTTCCCCGCCGCACGTTCAGTTCACATAGACCGCAGTCAGTGGGCAGCAGTTCAAAAAAACGTTCTGCCTACAGCTCCACACTGTCGCCCGTCGTCGGCAGCAAGACTTCCTCAGCCAATTGCTCTTGTCTCAAGGTCTCCGCCAGCGCTTCGCGCTGCGAGCTTTCGCCGTGGGCCAGGCAAATCCGGCGCGGCTTCACATGACGCACATAGTCCAGCAGATCATTGCGATCTGCGTGGGCGCTGAAGGCATTCAGGACTTTCACCTGTGCCCTTCGTTGGAACATATCACCGAAAATCCGGACTTCTTCCGCTCCTTCTACCAGCCGTCGGCCCAAGGTATGAGCCGCCTGGAAGCCCACGATGACCACCGTATTCCGCTCGTCTTCAATGCCGTGCTTGAGATGGTGCAGAATCCGGCCATATTCGCACATGCCGGAGGCTGCGATCACAATGCAGGGCTCCTTCGACTGCGTCACTCGCTTCGATTCCTCCACTGCGCTGGTGAACCGAACCCAATCTGGCCGCATCACTTCGCCGACTTTCGCCCGCAACTCATGAAATTCGTCATTCATGTATTGTGTGCTTTCGCTGAACACCTCCGTGATCTTATCGGCCATCGGGCTATCCACATACACGGGAACTTCCGGCAATCGGCCGTCCGCAAACAAGCTGGCCAAGTGATAGATCACTTCCTGGGCCCGCTCCAAGGCAAACGATGGAATCATTACCTTGCCGCCGCGCTGAATCGCTTCCGACACCACCTCACATAGCTGATCATCGGCCTGCTCCGCATCGGCATGGGTTCGGTCTCCATAGGTGCTTTCCAAAACCAGCAAATCAATGTCGTGCATCGGTTCCGGCTCTCGCACAATGGGCAGATTCCTGCGTCCCAAATCCACCGCCACCCCCACTCGCACCTCGCGACCGTTCTCCTTGAGGGTGAAGACATTCATCGCCGATCCCAAAATATGGCCCGCCTCAATAAAACTAGCGCGAATCCCAGATGCCACGGTAATCGTTTCGTACCCCGTGCCCTTAAAGAGCTTCAATGCAGCTTCAGCATCTTCTGTTGTATACAGCGGCACAACGGGCTTGAATCCTTTGCGGTTGGTCTTTTGATTCAAGTAAGCGGCATCTTGTTCCTGAATTTTCGCCGCATCACGCAACATAATGTCACAGAGATCGCGAGTCACACGGGTCGTATAGATCGGCTTGTCAAAGCCATGCTGAGCCAGCAGAGGAATGCAGCCGCAATGATCAATGTGGGCATGAGAAAGCACCATTGCGTCGACTTC
>SLBD01000235.1 GCA_007126515.1 Kiritimatiellia bacterium | reverse complement strand
GCGCCGCCGGGTTTGTCAATGACGGGCCGCCAGCAGCCGGGGCAGACGCATCTAAATTCCCATACATTTGCCCATTTCCGGCTCCGTTAGGGTGGGAACAGTCATCCTTGCCTGTTCCTTCTGAGCAAATCGGATAAAAAAGGCAGAAACATGTTACATGGGCAGGAATGCCCATGTTCCCAGCCGCCGGAGCAAGGACATTCCTGTCCTTGCAGCTGACAGGACCAGGAATCCCCATGTCGCCCAAAACCCCAAGGTCCCACACTTTCCGAAGTGTGGGACCTCAATATGAGCGCAAAATATCCAAAACCCGGAGCAAGGACATTCCTGTCCTTGCAAATGTCTACCCCCGATGGGGGCAGGAAGAGCCTGGCTCGCCCTTTGCCCATCGAGTACTTCCCAAAACCGGCTCGTCAGCAAGAGAGCCAGTCGCAGACAAAGATACAAATTTTGATGCGTCTGCCCTGGCACTCAGGCTTGTCCATGTTGACAGTCCGCCCCCTAGGTTATACCGTCGCATGCATGATTACAGTAAAAGTCATTGGGGCTGGAGGGTACGGTGGTGTTGGCATTGTCGAGCTGTTGGCACAACATCCTGAAGCTCAGTTGGTGGCATTAGTGGCGCAAGCCGATGTGGGCATGGCGATTAGTGATCTATACCCGCATCTACAGGGTTTTTGTGATGAAATCATTGTGCCACCTGATGATCCACGGGCGGCGACCCCGGCGGATGTGGTGTTTTTTGCAACGCCGGATGGGGTGGCTATGCGGCAGGCAAAAACGGAGTTGGATCGTGGCGCCAAGGTGATCGATTATAGCGGGGATTTTCGCTTCCGGACGCCAGAGCAATATGCAGAGTATGCGCGCCGGATCGGCAAGGACCCGAATCACGCATCTCCCGAACTTTTGGCAGAATCCGTCTATGGCTTGCCTGAATTGCATCGAGCCGATCTGCATCCAGAAATTCGCTTGGTCGGAAATGTGGGGTGTTTTGCCATCGGCTGTATTTTGGGGCTTTCTCCAGCGATTCAGGCGGGGTTGGTGCAGTTGGATAGTTTGATTTGCGATTGCAAAACGGGTGTGTCAGGTGCGGGCAAAAAACCGAATCCGCAGTTTCATTATCCGGCTCGATACGATCACATGAACGCTTATCGATTAAGTGGGCATCAGCATGTGGTCGAAGTGGAACACGAAATGGAATTCCTGTGCGGGCAACCCGTGGCGATCACATTCACGCCCCAGGTTGTGCCTGCTTGTCGGGGCATCCTCAGTTGTATTTATGGCACTTTGTCCGAAGGGGTTGGATTGGATCAGGTGATGGAGTGCTATCGCGAGTTTCATGCGGATAATTCATTTGTGCGGATCTATGATCGCAGCGCCACGATTGGTACGCAGCATGTGCGGGGATCGAATTTCTGCAATCTCATCGTTGATGTCGACGAGCGAGCGAATCGATTGCGAGTCATTTCGCACATCGATAATCTTGTCAAGGGGCAGGCGGGGAACGCCTTGCAAAATATGAATTTGATATGTGGGTTGCCGGAAGAGATGGGGTTAGACCGTCCCGGCCAGTATCCCTAAGGTTGGAAAATAGTATGTCTAGATTACCACGATGGATTCGTCTTTCCCGGGACACCGATCAGCATTTTGCTTCGGTCACGGCCCAAGTGCGTGGCCATGCTTTGAATACCGTTTGTGAAAGTGCGAAATGCCCGAATCGCGGCGAATGTTGGAACAATGGCACGGCCACCTTGATGTTGCTGGGCGATGTCTGTACGCGATCGTGCTCGTTTTGCGCCATATCGCCGGGACGGCCTGGCGAATTGGACATCAACGAACCCCGGCGAGCCGCCCGGGCGGCAGCGGGCATGAAGTTGAATTATGTCGTGCTGACCAGCGTGAATCGGGATGATTTGCCGGATGGGGGCGCGAATGTGTTTGCGGATACGATTCGCGAAATCCGGAAACGCTTGCCGAAAGCGGGGATTGAGGTGCTAACGCCGGACTTTGAGGGTGTCGATGAATTAATCGATATTGTCCTGGATGCCTTGCCGGATGTCTACAATCACAATGTTGAAACAGTGGCGAGATTGCAGGCGGTGATTCGGCCGCAGGCCTCGTATGGACGATCATTGGCCGTGTTGAATCATGCCTCAAAGTATCGACCACAGCGTGTGGTGAAGTCGGGGATTATGCTGGGGCTGGGTGAGCGAGACGATGAGGTGCTGGAAACGATGCGGGATATGCGGCAGGCGGGAGTCGAATTGTTGACATTAGGCCAGTACTTGCAACCCACCCGCAAGCATCCGCCGGTGCAACGGTACGTGACTCCGGAAGCGTTTGAAGAATTGGCGATTGAAGCCAGAAAAATGGGATTTTTGGGCGTGGCATCGGGCCCGATGGTACGCTCCTCGTATCGTGCGGATGAGTTGTTGAAATCCGCGCTGGAATTGCGGGCCCAAACGTTAGCAGAGGTATAATGCATGATCGTTCGGTTCACTAGCCGGATGTGCATGGCCTTGCTCGTGGTCCTCACATGTGTGGACACGGCCTGGGCGCAAAGTCGGCGGGAGCGAGACGTGGCCCGGAACCTACAAGCGGGCCGCGGCGCGTATGAAGATGGCTTGTATGAAGATGCCCATCGTTTCTTTACTCAGGCGCAACGTCGCGTGAGAGATCCGCAGGATGAAGAGGACATTCTGTTATGGCTGGTGCGGACGGATTATCGTCGCGGTCAATTTCAAGAGATTGCCGATTCGCTGGATGCGGATGCCATGGCAGCGGTCTCGGATTCGACACAGGCACCCCTGCGGTTCTGGCGGGCGCGCGCCTTGTTCGCGATGCAGGATTACGACGCAGCGATTGACGAATTGACAGCAATCGCGGTTGAAAATCTAGCCGATGACTGGCGGCTGTCGCGCCTCCGGCTTTTTGGGCAAGCCTATGCTCGTCTAGGTCGACATGAATCGGCCATTCGCGTTTTTGCGGAATATGATCGCGAAGCAATCGACATTAATGAGCAGGCTGCAAATCTGTTGGATTGGGTGGCGTCCCTGACGGAATTGGATCAGAGAACCGGTGCCCAAGAGTTGCTCGACCGACTGGTGGAGACGGCTACGGACACTCCCGTATGGCCGCAGGCGGTGCTCTGGCGTTCACGATTGTTTCTGGAAGATGATCAGTTGGAAGAATTGACCGAATTGTTGGAGTTATTTCTGGCGACTGCTTCCAGCCCTTCGGATGATACGTCCGAAGCTTGGTATTTGCTGGCGCAAGTTGCTGAGCTGGAAGGGCGTTCAGATGATGCGTTGGACGCGCTTGTCCGGGGGCGCCGAGTGGCAGAGTCGGTTGAATTGCGTCAGGAAGGACGGCTCATGGAGGCGCGCATGCTGTTGCAGCGTGGCGAGTGGGACGATGGCATTCAATTGCTTCGGGAAACAATGGCGCTGGATGGCTTGTCAGACGCTGTTCTGGCCCGGATTCAGCTCGAATTGGGAGAAGCCTATCT
>SLBD01000180.1 GCA_007126515.1 Kiritimatiellia bacterium | reverse complement strand
GAGATCGTTCCGGAACGAGAAGCGAGTGCCTGCGTCGCCCGGGATGCGGACATCAATGCGCCCGGGCCAAACCCAACCGCCTTCGACTTCGATTCCCCAGTTGGGTGTGGCGCTGGCGAAGGTTGGGAGGAGAAAGCTGATGTAGAGGCCGAGAATGCAGAGCCAAGATAAATGAGGGTGTTGAGTGTGTGTTGTTTTCATGGGGGATAGTATGCTGCGAAACGGGTGGGTGTGCAAGGTGGGGATGGCGGATGAGCTGGGCGTTGGGAATGGCGGTGGCCGAGGCGGTCGCTTCGCTCGACATGACTCGCTTCATGGCTGGATCTGTCGGCCTGAGGGAATGAGGGCTTCGCTTGTGATAAAAGACTATTAAATAATCCCTTTTTGTGACGGTCATTCCGACCGGAGTCACGGAGCGCAGCGACGGGACGGAGTGGAGGAATCTCCAGCGGTGCCCAGCGCCATAGATGTCTCGACTTCGCTCGACATGACAACCTATTACTTCGCTGAGGTTCTTGCCCACGAGCCAATCAGCGCTGCGCCGATCAGAACCCTCGACATGACCTATTGCTAAATCTGAATCGGTTCGAAGTTGCTGCCGAGGATGGGGAGGGGATCGGTGCCGAGCCAGTTCTGCAAGAGGGTGGCGTAGACTTGGCGGAAGTCGGTATGGAAAATCAGGTCGCTACGTCCGAGTTGATCGAGGGGCGGATGCTTGCCAACGAAACCTCCTTGGAAATGTTTGCCCATGACGAACATGGGCCCGGCGGCGCCGTGATCGGTGCCTTGACTGCCGTTTTCGTCGACGCGCCGACCAAATTCGGAGAAGCCCATGACGGCGACGCGTTCCCATTGCCGTAGCCGGATCAAGTCCTGTCGAAAGGCGACGAGGCTGGTGGATAGGTCATTGAGTAACCGCGTGTGGACTCCGGCTTGGCTGGCGTGGGTGTCGAAGCCGCCGATGGAGGCGTAGTAGACGCGGCCCGCTACGCCGCCACTGATCAGTTTGGCGATTTGCTGAAGGGAATGGCCAAAGCGAGTAGACGGGTAATCGACGGTGGAGCGATAGGAGCGCTCGGCGGCGGCGATGACATCGGTCGATGCGATGGCTTGCAGGGCGGTGTGTTGCAGGTAGTCGATGGTGCTGCCTTGCAACGGGGTGTGTTCGGGTTGCTGCAAGAATTGTAGCATATCGCGTTGCTGGCGACGATGCGTGGTGGTGCGGCCGCGAGTGGCCCACGCAAATTGGTCGGGCCGTTCTACGGTGATGCCGGCATCGTGGCCGTTGGCGCGGCGCATGGCTGCGGGTAATTCGCGACCGATGGTGACGGCTTCGGGAACTCCAGGTGCGCCACTGCAGGCGTTGTCGAAATAGCGGCCGATCCAGCCGGTGCGGATTTGCTCGCTGGCGTCGGACGCGGTCTGCCAGATCTCCATGGAGCGGAAATGAGAGCGGTTGGGATTAGGATAGCCGACACCTTGGATCCACGTGCACTCACCTTCGTCAAACACGCGTTGCAGAGGACGCAAAGCGGCGTGGACGGCCAACTCGTCATTCACGCGAATCTGTTGCGGGCGAGACAACGCGAGGGTCGGCCGGAATTCATAATATCGATCATCAGTATAGGGAATGATGGTGTTCAAGCCGTCGTTACCGCCGGATAACTGGACGACGACAAGGATGCGATCATCGGTGACGCTGGAGAGGGAGGTGAGACCATTCGGATTTTGAGCCGCCAATGCGGTGCGCGTCAGAAAGGACGGCGCGGTGCCGGCGGCTGCGGTCAGCATCAAGCTGCTACGGAGAAACTCGCGACGGCTGAAAAGTTGGGATTGGAATCGGGACATGGCTCAACACACTTGATACTCGGGTGAACATAACAGGAGATAGGCGGCACTTTGAAATCGTTCGCGGGGCATGCGGCGGCCCAGATGAAAATCGACCCGGGCGTTGTTGCTGGCGGTTTGCAAGTACTCAGACCAGCGCTGCTCTTCGGCGGGTAGGGCAGGGCGACCGAAAATGCGGCGGATGGCTTGGCGCGCGCATGCTGTGGGCTGGCCGTAGTCGGATTCCTCAATCCAGTCGGCTGCTTGAAAAAGAGGGGAACGATCCGTGATTCGCTCGGGGGCGCGATAGGCACTGCGATTGCGATCGATCAATCCTTCGACAACGGTGCCGGTGGTGCAGAAATAGGCGAAGTGATAACGCATCATTAGGGTTTGAGCGTTGATCCAGTGAGTGCCTTCTTTCCAGCCATCGACGTCGGGGGGATTGAGGAGTTCTTGTCCCATCCGCCGCATGGCGAGTTCAGTGATGGCAAACGGTGGGTCGTCGATGCCGAGTTGGCGATAGAGTCCAATCACGTATTCCGCTGGGCTTTTGACGCGGCTGCCTTGGGCTGCCGTTGAGTAGAAGAGTTCGGAGCGGAAGAGTCGGGCGAGCCAATCACGAATGCTGAAGTGAACGTCAGCAAAACTGTCTGCGAGGGCCGTGACGACTTCCGGCTCGGGGTCGGGATAGGCAAAAAAGGAGAAGAGTTTGGTGGTGACGAATTGAGTGGCTGTTGGCTGTTCAAAGAGGATGCGGATGATGTCTTCGCTGCGCCAGGGGCCGGTGCGTCCCAGAAATGTTTTGCGGCCGTCGTCGAAGCGTCGCGGATCCAAGACGGCCCGACCGTCTTGGACGGTCCAGCCGGTAAAGGCGCGGGCGGCTTCGCGGACATCGGTCTCGCTGTAGTTGCCTTCACCCAGGGTATACAATTCCATCAACTCCCGCGCGAAATTGTCGTTGGGCCGCTGGCTTTGGCTGGTGTCGAGATCGAGGAATCGGACCATCGCAGCATCTCGAGCCACGCGGAGGACAAGTAGGTTGAAGAAATCGAGGCCATGATCGCGAAGCAGTTGGTTGTGCCGGTACAGGAGGAGTGGATCGGTGACTTTGTCAGATTGCGTGGCGAAATGACTATGCCAGAAGAGCGTCATTTTCTCTTCCAAGGGGCGCGGCGATGTGTGCATGCGTTGCACCCACCACTGTCGCAGGGAGGATATCCGTCCCGCCGATAATGACTCTGTCTCGCTGAGCTGAGACGATGTGGTGCCGGGGGGGGCTGTCGCCCAGCTGGGCGGAGGCAGGGTGAAGGCCGTGCGTTCAGGATGGATGAGTGTGTCAACCGCATCATCAATACCCATCATGGCAAAGGCCGTCACTTCCTCCGCCGTGGGGCCGAAGCCAACACGATTGAGCAGGTGCCGCGCTGCGGATTCATCCCAGCGATGAGCAGATAGCGGGGCTAATAGGTCCATGGTTTGTGTGGCAGAAGCCATAACAAGAGGGTACCCGAGAAGTGTTGAGGGATCAAGGGAGGGACAAATGTCTACCCCCGGTGTGGGCAGGAAGAGCCCGTCTCGCCCTTTGCCCATCGAGTCCTTCGCAAAACCTGCTCGTCAGCAAGAGATCCAGTCGCAGACAAAGATACAAATTTTGATGCGTCTGCCCTGCCTGAGGGGGGCAACGGGACTGGACCTGGGCGGGTTCCTGTTGTAGTTGTCCTGAATTCATGAAGAAAAGATGAGCAGAAAGGATTGGCGAATGCAAAGCTCTGGCGAAATACGAGAAGAACGTGAAGTGCGGGTGAACGATCGAATCCGGGTTCAGGCGTTGACGCCATGGTTGTTCCGGATCGAGCAGGAAAGTCCTGAGGGGTTTGAAGATCGTCCCACGTTCACGGTCCTCAATCGCGATTTTGAGAGTCCGGCTCCGCTGGATGCTGTGTATACAGAGGATCACGTCCTGGTGGAGTTGGCCCATGCATCGCTGCGGATCCCGCAAACTATCAAGCGGATCACGGAGATTGAGATGCACTCCAAGGATGGGGGGTGGAAGCATCGCTTGACCCGTCGTGATGGTGTATTGAAACCGATGCCTGCGCCGTCGAATTTACCGGATTACTGGATTCTGGCTGATAGTCCGCGATTGGTTCCGCCTGAATGGGGAGCGCTGCCTCCCCCCTCTGAGTGTGAGGAGGATGAGTCCGGCTGGGGTATTGTTGAGTGCGTGCGTGATTGGTATGTGTTTTTGCCCAAAGCGGCGGGCTATGATCAGTTTTTACGGGATTATATCCAGTTGACCGGGCCGGTGCCGATGCCGCCGTTGTATGCGTTCGGGTTTTGGTACAGTCGGTATCATCCGTACAGCGAACAAGATGCCTTGGGCTTGATTGATGAATTTCGTGAGCGCGGCTTCCCGCTGGATGTCTTTGTGGTGGATACAGACTGGCGGCAAGGCGGGTCATGTGGCTATGACATCGATGCCGAGCTGTTTCCTGACATGGCCCGGTTTTTACAAAAGTGCCATGACCGGGGTGTGAGGGTGGTATTCAATGATCATCCAGAGCCAGTAGGCGAACATGCCCTAGCTTCCAATGAGTTGGCGTTTCGGAAGCAGGGTCTGGATTCGCTGCTGTCGAAAGGCGCAGACGCTTGGTGGTATGATCGCAACTGGCACACGCATTTGCAGTCGCCGGAACAGGGATTGACCAAAGAGGTGTGGGGGATGCGGCTGTATCACGACATGACAGCGGCCCATGCCACGAATCGGCGACCCTTGATCATGTCGAATGTCGATGGCATTTGGAACGGGCGTCCTGCTCATCCCTCGCATCCGGCCGCGCATCGGTATCCGATTTGGTGGACGGGTGACACTCGGAGTCACTGGCGCTTTTTGCAGTTGGGCGTGAAAAACATGTTGAATTACGCCATCGAATCCTTGTTGCCCTATTTAAGTGAAGATTTGACAGGGCATATGGGGGAGCCGGACGCGGAGTATGTGATTCGATTTATGCAATTTGGGGTCTTTTCTCCCATTGCGCGATTGCATTCATCCCGAAATACGTGTCGCTATCCCTGGGCGTATGGGGAGTCGGCGGAACGTATTGTTCGCGACTACTTGCAGTTGCGGTATCGCTTGCTCCCCGTGATCTATGCCGCAGCGTTTCAAGCGTGGAAGCGCGGACTGCCGATTGCCCGGCGTTGTGATTTGCTGTGGCCGGAGTTTCCTGAAGCAGCAGATGACACGCAGTATTTGTTTGGGGACGACTTGTTGGTGGCGCCGATTATTGATAGAGAAGAAGGCAAGGAGGCCGCACGCGATGTCTGGTTGCCGCCTGGACCTTGGTTGGACGTCTGGTCGGGCACCATTCATGAAGGACCGCAGATGGTTTCGGCGAAACCGGCGCTGGATCAAATTCCGTTATTTGTGCGCCAAGGAGCGATCGTGGCAACCTTGCCACCTGTGCTGGGAACGGCAGACGTTTCGTGGAGTCAACTGAACTTGTTTTTGGTGCCACCAGCACATGCGGGTGTCGCAACGCGTCGATTCTACTGGGATGATGGCATCAGCAACGCTTACAAAGAAGGTGTGGGGGAGCAGTTGGAGGTAACGATGACGCGATCGAGGAACCAACTCGATGTCGTCGCAAAAATGATGAGCGAGCACTCCCTGCCGGATGTACAGCTGATTCTTTGGGAACCGTCCGATGGCGAAGCTCTGGCCGTGTCCATGAACGGCGCGCCGGTGGACGCAATGCGGGTCACGGGGGGCGTGGAGGGACCTAGCTCCTTGTTTAAGGGGGCGGCTGACCGCGGGTCCGGCGAATGAATAGACGTCCATTACCAAGACCGCCGATAGACGAATACGTGCTGGCGTGAAGACCAATCTCTGCGCTCTAGTTGTTGACATAAACTGGACTTGTAGTAGACTACTTTCATGAATGTTAACTTAAGTGAGGCCAAGGCGCATTTGGGGCAGTATGTGGAGCAGGCTGCGAGCGGGAGTCATTTTTTGATTTGTGCTCGCAATCGACCGATGGCTGAGTTGCGCCCACTGACTCGCCCATTGGACGCCCGCAAGCCCCTGAAGATGGGGTTGCTGAAAGGGAAGTTTGCGGTGCCTGTTGATTTTAACGATCGATTGGATGGCTTTGAGAAAGAGTTTTACGGGGATCGAGAATCGTGAGGCAAATCCTTGTAGATACGCAGATCGCGCTGTGGATACTACTGGAGGCGATTGAGTTGCCGAAGCGGTATGTCGAACTTACAAAGCAGTCTGATATCCGATGGATTTTTCATCAGGTATCGCTATGGGAGGTCCAGATCAAGTATGACATCGGCAAGCTGACTTTGCCTTCTGCCCCCCATACATTCCTCCTTGATGCGGTTTCAGCATCGGGCTTTGATCGTGAATTGATTCAGGATGAGGGGATTTTCATGCTGAACAAGCTTCCCCCCATCCATCGGGATCCCTTTGACCGCCTCTTGATAGCCCATGCCCTTGTGCACGGTTGGGAAATTGCCACCACTGATGGGCAGATCGCCCGATACCCAGTGCGAATTATCTGAACGTCGTAACCTTGCTGCCGCCGACGGTTTTCTCCCAACTTAGTCGCAATCCGGCTCCTATTTCATGAGCATCTGATTTGGTGTTACTCTCTTTTCCCCAATGGGTTAATCTCCCCACCGGGAGCGAGTAAAACAATTTACTGGAAAAGCGTTTTACTTTTTCCCCTCTGCTCGGTATGTTAGTGCAGTGTTAACAAATGTGTGTTCACGTCCGTTCAGCGTTTGCACGGTGTGCAAGGCAGGTGAGCGGCAATAAATGATGAGGAAAATGCAATGAATTCAGTATCTAGTTTGGACCGCATGCTGCGCGGTTTCTTGCTCGTTCTCTTTCTGCTCACGTCGACAGCGGCGCTGGCTCAAGGTCCATATCTGGCAGTCAATGGTGCCAACCATGATTACCTGACCTTGAATTACTATATCAATGAAGATACGGCGCAATTTGAGACGGTGTCGTTTGAGTTTTGGCCCAATGACAGCAATGTCGAGGAAGCGCAGTTGTGGTCGAACTTGAATCGCCGCGACTACGCCACATTGGGGGATCAGGATCCGTTTTCGATTCCGGCGCCTGCCCCGTCTAGTACGAATTATTTTGTCGGAATCCCGCTGAACAATGCAGGCGGTGGCAAGTGGGAAGCGACTTTGCCAGTCAATAAGACTGGGGCCTACCGAGTCACAGCGCGATATCGTCGTTCGGGTGACACGGAATGGCGCTGGGTCGGTGGTCGCGATACAGCAATCATGGTCTCGCCGACCAAGGCTCGCGATGTCATCCTCTACGAATTGCAGGTCAACGTCATCAACGCCACAGGCGACACCGAAGGCACGCGCAGCACCTTCGAAGACCTGATGAACCCGAATAGCAACGCCAATTTGGATTATTTCGAAAATCTGGGCGTGAACACACTTTGGATCCAGCCCATTCACCCGATTGGCGATCACCCCTGTGTTGATAAATCGCAAGGGCCGGGCAGTCCGTACTCGATTCAGAATATGTGGGAAGTGGCCCCGCACATGGGCGACGGAAACACCCGCGAGGCCGCGATGGACGCATTTCAGGATTTCGCAGCCGCCGCCGGTGCGCGTGGCATCGATTTCTTTTTTGACATCATTTTCAACCATACTTCCTGGGACGCGGAAATCGGCCGTGATCCGGATGACCCGACCCAGCCCGCTGCCAACCCGAATGCGTTGATTGCGGACATCCTGCCGAATTGGTATTCGCGCTACGTCAATGGGACTCATCTGCCCTGCGATGAATATGGATATAATCAGGATGATTTCCATTTTTGGCTGCCTGCCCGTAATGCGGGAGAAATGGGGCCTGCGCCCGCCGAACGGAACGATTTTGGTAAGTGGCCGGATGTGACGGCGCTGTTTTGGGGTACCTATCCAGCCCTGTTTGAGGTCACGGCCGAAGACGATACGTTTTGGGATATTACCCAACCCGGCTCAGACGTGCGCCGCATGACAGAATATTTCGCCTACTTCGGCACCTACTGGATTGAAAAGTCCGGCGGCACCCTCGGCGGTTTCCGTTGCGATTACGCCCAAGGCTTACCTCCGCAAGCGTGGGAATATTTTGTGAACAAGATTCGTCAGACCAAATGGGACTTCCTATTCATGGCGGAATCCTTGGATGGTGGCCCGGTATCTCAACGTGCGGGTCGACACATGGACATCATCAACCAGAACTGGGTCTGGCAAGTGCTGGGCAGCTCGGCGAACACCATGGAAATCCGTGGGATCATTGATGAGAACAAGACCGATTACGGTTTCGCTGGCATCATGCGCGGTTTGATCAACCATGACCAGAATGCTCCGGAAGATCGTTGGTGGACGTTCTCCCGCTACGCGGCCGGCGCGGTTGTGGATGGAGCGCCCCAGATGTATCAAGGCCAGGAGTTGGGGTATGAAGACAACTTTGGGTTCTCTATTTTCCGTTTCCAGTTCGGTCGTTGGATTCCGGACATCTTCAAGTGGCACAATATGCAGGCCTTGTGGAATAATCGCGATGGCTTGTTGGAAGAGGCGTACTCGCGCCTGCATCATGCCCGTATGGCCAATCCGGCCACGCGCACGCATGACCAGTGGTACCTGGACCGGACCACGGGCGGCGCTCATGATCGCATCTTCTCGGTCTTGAAGTACGACCGCTTTGGTTGGGATCCGGCACATCAAAATGTGATGCTGAACTTTGTCAACTTGGACCCGTGGAATGAGCGCTCTGGAACGTTTGCGCTAGCTGGCGTGAATGCCATTTCCTTGGATCCGTCGCGCAATTACAACGTGCGGAATCTGATGGGCGATGATCCCAATGCCTATTTGTGGCCAGGTGACGGCCGCACGGGGCAGGATCTATTAGATAACGGCATTTCCGTTACATTCCCCTCTGATGGCAATAATAACGTGGGTACGGCCTTCGTGCAGATGCTGGTGCTGGAAGAGCATGGTGGAAATGAGCCGCCGCCGCCAGAGTCTGGCTTGCAGTGGATCGGCAATGTTCGCCATGAGCCGGTTAACGGTCAGATTGGCCCCGCCGATGAAATCGTCATCTTTATTGAATCTTGGCCGGAAGGCGAAGCCGTAGGCGGCAATGTGGTCTACAGCCCGGATGGGGACAACTGGTTCGAAGTCGACTTGGTCTTTGTGACAGACGGCGCCGGATCCTTTGGTCAAAACGACCTCTGGTCTGCCAACATCGGCAGCTTTGCAGCCTGCACGGAAATTGAATATGCAGTGATGCTCGAAGACGAGGAAGAAGAGCAAAGCTGGGCGAACAATAACGGCAACAACTACCTTGCGGTTGTCGAGTGTGGCGCTCCGATTGAGATCGCGGTGCCGCCGTCAAACACCACCGTTGCTCATGAAGTGGATACCTTTACACTCGAAGGGACCAGCGAAGGCATTCTCGGCGACTTGACTTGGAGCAACTCCTTGACGGGGGCTTCGGGCACGATTGCTGGAGCCGCCGAATGGACATTGGATGATATCGCTTTGGCCGTCGGAGCCAACCTCATCACGATTTCCGGCGAAGTCGCGGGGAGTGGCGCTGGTGACACCATTGCCGAAGATTCATCAGCAAACTACGGCGCCGGTTGGTCCGATGGAAGTAATCAAGGGAGTGGCTTTGGCACATGGGCGATCAATGTGACCGATGATGCCGGCAACTTCGTCGGCGGTTCGGGCTTTGGCCTGTGGTCTCATGAAGGTGGCAACGGCGTGGAAGCCGTGCGTTCCTTCTCGTCTAGCTTGGCAGTTGGCCAAACGTTCCATGCCCGCATCCAGAATGGTTGGATTTGGGAAGACGGTGGATCGATTGGTATGGCCTTGCGGGGTGGAGAAGATACCCGCTGGGAAATCTACTTCAATGGCGGCGATGACTTCTACAACACGCCAGAAGGTGAAACCGATATCAACTGGACCGATGCTGGCATTGATATTGCGTTTACCTTGACAAGTGCAACGGAGTATTCGGTTTCGCTGACACCCGTCGGAGGCACCGAACGAGTGATCACCGGTACCATTCTGGGCGGCATCGACAATGTCCGGTTCTGGTCGTGGAATAATGGGACTGGCGATGAGTTCAATTCCAATCGTGATTATTTCTTTGATAACTTGGAAATAACTCAGGAAGGAGCCGGTGAGCCCCAGACTGTGACGGCTTCGGTGACGATTACCCGTCAGCAAGATGGTGAAACGCCGGAGCCTGGCATAGTGATCACAGACCCAGCTTCCAACATCACTGTGCCGTTTGCGACGGGGACCTATACCGTTTTGGGTACGGCAGAGGGCATTGCGGGCAATCTGAGCTGGATCAATCAGTTGAATGGAGTGTCTGGGACGACACCTGCGGGTGCGACCTGGTCGATTTCTGGAATCCCATTGGCGGTCGGTGACAATGTGATCACCGTCAGCGCTGGTGGTTCCGGGATCATCGCGTCTGATAATGCTGGTAACTACAGCGATTGGACAACCGGATCTAATCAGGGAACCGGATTCGAAGCGTGGCAGCTCAATGTGGGCGGCGAAGAAGCTGGATCCTTCTTGGGAGATTCTGAGTTCGGCTTGTGGTCGCATTCCGGTGGCCATGGGATTGATGCGATTCGGCCCTTTGCTGCGCCTCTGGCAGAAGGTCAAACCTTCAGCGTGCGCATGCGCAATGGTTGGATCTGGGAAGAAGGCGGTTCTGTAGGCGTCGCCTTGCGCGATGCGGCTGGCGACACGTTGTGGGAACTCTACTTCAATGGCGGTGAGACATACTACCTGACGCCGGAAGGGGAGACTGACATTGCCTGGACGGCAGCCGGTATCAACATCAGCTTCACGCTGACAGGACCGAATGCCTACTCGGTGACGATTAATCCAGATGGTAGCGAAGGCCAGACCATGACCGGAACCTTCAGTGGCGAAATCGCCCAGTTCCGCGCTTGGTCCTGGAACAACGGCACCGATGACGGACAGAACTCAAACCGCGACTTCTTCTTCAACAACCTCTCGATTGTTGATTCCGCCGCCGTGGCTAGTGTGACGATTACTCGTCAGGCAGGTTCCGGCCAGGACAGCAATCTGGATGGTGTTGAGGACTGGTGGTACGAGGGACTTGGACTGGATCCAACGACGCCGAATCTGGGTAGCCAGATGACACCCAGTGGATACACGCATCTGGAAGCGTTCTTGCTGAACATCGATCCAATGGACGACCAAGTGCCAATGATCCTTATGCATATGGGAACGGCAGGCCGTTTCGCCTTCCAGGCACCCGGCGGGAGCCGTCGATATATGGTGCAACATACGCCGAGCTTAGACGAAGAGTTCGTAGACATTGGTGAAGGTATCGATGTGACCGAGGAAATCGAGTTGAATGGCGATCCCATGGGCTTCTACCGCGTTCGCTTCTTGGATGGCGCCGGTCACACGCCTCCGGGTAATGGTGGCGGTGAGGAAAGTGAAATTCAAGACACGCAAGTCCAGACTCGTGTTGAAGGTGAAAACAACGATACATGGGTCGATGCGGGGGCAACTCCGCCGGGTGCTGCGGCCTACGCAACGCTCTTCTATCAGGTGACGACTACGAGCGGAAGTGCCATGGGAGCAATGGTGGAAGCTCCTATGGTTCGTAATGCCAGCTTGGACGGAGGCAACTGGGAGTGGTGGTCATTCAACATCGGCACGTTGAACGACGGCGACACGGTGCAGTTTTATGTCGTTATGACGGATGGAGACGGAGTTAGCGTTACCGAGGACAACGACGGCCAGAATCATGGTCTTGTCATTGGTGACGATAACGGTGAAACCGAAGACCTTGAATACATCTTCGGAACCAGCGTGTTTGTCAGCGAAGACAATGAAGTCTGGATTGATACGGCGGCCTTCCCAGAGAATTCCTCCGAAGCTGCCTACATCGTCTACTGCATCGATCCTCCTTGCGAGGGTGATTGGCCGTTGACGCCCATGGATCGCAATGAAGATTGGGAGGACGGTGATTGGTGGCATATTTCGTTGGGCACACACCCTGATGGTACTGTTGTCCGTTTTGCGGTAATGATCCGGGATTACGATGGTGTAGAGCATTGGGATAGCAACGACGGCAACGATTATATTGTGACCATCGGTGGTGATAATGGCGGTGGCAACGGTGGCGAACCCGGCGGAATGACGCCTCCCTCGACGAATCCGACCTTTGGCCAATCAGGCACGGTCACAATCGATGGTGTCAACACAGGGAACGAATGGAATAACGACAACCTGATTGCCCTGAATTTGGCCAACAGCGACCCGCGCTCGCTTGGTGGAAACTGGACCATGCACGAAGCACCCGCCAATCTGACGCACCTGTGGGCGCGTTGGGATGATGACAACTTGTATTTGGCTTGGCAGTTTGTGGACATCACGGACATCCTTGATCCATCCAATGCCGGGTCGGCGGCCGGTGGCAGCGTTTATAATAGCCAAGGCATCCTGCAGTTCATTTCCATTGATACTGGAGCGGGCGGCGTGGGGCCGTTGATGTGGGACAAACTTGATTCCTTTGTCGGGTCGACTCTGCCGAACGTGCAAATTGCCATGCGCTCGGATCTGTGGGGCGATCACCCCTATTTGTCGCGAGCGGTCGGAGGTGCTTGGGCGGGCGACGACGATCTGGGTGTGAATTATTTCACTGAGACCCAGGCCGGCATTCAAATCGCCAAAAGCCAAGGATTTGTCGGCACCTCATTGTACGGTGTTCCCGATATCGACGATTTCTTGGATAATCCGAACGTCGAGTTGACGAACTACATCGGGCATGATCATTCTCGGAACACGTTCTATGAGATGGCCGTGCCGCTGAGCACCTTGAACATCACCCGTGCGCACATCGAGAACAACGGCATTGGCGTGTTTATTTCGGCGGGTGCGGATTCCGCTGTTAGCTCCATCCCGTTTGACAACGCGACATTGGATTCGCCGGGCACCACCGACAGCAACTCCAGCTTTGAGTGGGAAGATGGCGACGAGTTCACCGTTCCCTTTGCTCGGGTGGGTGGGAACTAAGCTAGACCCAATTATTCGAAATTGAATTCGATCCATGCCCTCGTGCGCAGCATCTCCTGTGCACGAGGGCTTTTTATGGTTGAGGTTCCGGTTGTTGGAATCCTGAACATTCATGCCATCCTGAGGTCCAACATGGCAGAACAACTCGACAATCCGAGGAAAGTTACATCATATTGGGTGAGATTGATCTGATTGGAAGGAGCTATGTAATGAACCAAACCGATACCACTCGTTCTCCTGCCCGCTGCTCGTGGGTGGTTGCTCTAGGCATGTTTGTTGTATTGCTGCCTGGACTGCGGACGATTAGTCACAGCGACTTTTGGATGCATTTGGCGTCGGGGCAACAAGGGTTCACCCGCCTCGATCCGTTTACAAGGATCAGTGAAGGCGCATCATGGATCAATACAAATTGGCTGTATGACTGGATGCTCGCGACGATCTGGGGATGGGGCGGTGCCGTTGGGGTGACGCTGTTGCACATGTTGGCTGTTGGCGTTGCCTTCTATCTGTTGGTCCGTTTGCTGCGCCCCCTGGTGTCGGATGGGGCGCTTGCTCTTGCCCTGTGTGTGGCGGCTTGGTTGCTGGCGCCGCAGTTTCTGGTGCGCCCAGGAGTGTTCAGTCTGCTGTTTGCATCGATATTTTTAGTCATGCTATCCCGATCGGCTTGGAATTTGAAAACCTTTGCGGTGCTTCTGCCGGTACAAATTGTGTGGGCGAATATGCACATTTCCTTTTTGTGGGGACCTGTGATCACGGCTTTGTTTGCCGTTCAAACGTACTTTGCTCAGCCGCAGGGAGTGAGGAGTTTTGCTCCCGTACTGCCAGCGATCGGGTGGGTCGTCGCTTTGTTGGTGGCGACATGTGTGAATCCATTTGGAGTGGGTTTGTATGGAGGCCTTGAGGGGGCATTTGCGGGAGCCTTATATCGTGATTGGATCTCACCGGTGAGTGGTCTATTTGATTCTCGTTTGGCGGGCGGTGTGGTCACAGTGGCATTAATCATCGGGGCGGTTGGTTTGCTAACATGTAAGCAGCCATTGCCCGTTGCGCTTACTGCAGTTGCGATGGTCGGCGCTCTTTTGGCCGTGCGTTCTGTCGCCACAGGTATCCATTGGTTTGCCTTGTTATCTTTTCCTTTTCTGGCCATTAGCTTGCAGGCGGCTGGAGATTTGATCTCCAGTAAGTTGCCTCAGATCTCGCACACCCTGTTTGGCGGTTGGGGGGGTGCCACGGGCGTGGTTGGAGTCGCGTTGCTGTCCATGTTTTCCTTGGTGTCGAATCGCTATTTTATTTCAACCGGCAGCTTTTCATCATTTGGGCTGGGAGTGAATAAGGCAGCCACCGCCTATTCGGCCTTGCCTGTTTTGCAACATGACGAGTTTCCAGAACGATGGGTACACTTGCCGATGGATGGTGGGTTTCTCGCGTATGCCTTACCGGATCGCCAGACATTCATCGATGATCGAGTGGGAGTCCATGGGCGGTTGGTTTTCGGACAATTGACAGCGGCTTTGTCCGGTCAAACTGAGGCCTGGAACCAGCTGATGCGGGACTATGAACCCGATGCAATTGTGATTAATAATTTGTGGAGCCGATCAGCGGAGGCCGTTCGTTCCATTGGCAGTCAGCCGGATTGGGAGCCCCTGTATTTTGATGGAAGTACCACGATTCTGATTCGGAATGTGACCCAGTATCCACAATTAGCTGCGCAGCGAGAGGCTATATGGCAAGAGGGTCAGCGAAGCCTGGAGGAGTCCCGTCGGTCGTTGCGCGAGCAAATCGGTCGTTTCCGACAACCACCGCTATCGGCAGCGTTGCTGGGGGCGGCCCCCATTTTTATGGCGAATAACCAATTCCAACAGGCAGCGGCCTGCTATGGACTCCTTCAAGTTCAAGCTCCACGAATGAGCCTCGTCTCATTGAATTTGGGAATTTGCCAGCGCTATCTCGGCAATCATGCTGCAGCCGTTCGAGAGTTAAGTCGTGCAGTGGATCGCGTCAACCGGGAAAGCTCGGAATGGCTGACTGCTCATTTGAATTTGGGCATCAGTCAGTTGGCGCTGGGAGATTCGGCCTCAGCCATTCGGCACCTGCGCGTTGTGAACCAAGTAGCGCCAGACCAAGTCTGGGGTTGGTTATATCTGAGCCAAGCCTACCAGCAGTCGGGGCAATCGATTGATGCCCGGCAATCCATCGAGCGTGCTCGTTCCTTGAATCCTGAGTTGACCGAACAGTTCCTGCGTGGCTCGATCTGATTCTCGTTCGTCTCTACTACGAAAGAAAACAAACCTATGGCTGGAGAATATGTCTTTAACCTGATGCAGATGACGCGTCAGCACGATCGCAAAACCATCTTGGATAATGTCACGCTGGCCTTCTTTTTCGGGGCCAAGATCGGAGTGATTGGCGCGAATGGATCGGGTAAGTCCTCGCTGTTGCGAATTTTGGCGGGACTTGACACGGACTATACGGGGGAGGTTCAAATTGCGCCCAACGTCAAAATTGGGTATCTGCCCCAGGAGCCTCAACTCAATCCTGACAAGGATGTGCAGGGTAATGTAGATGAGGGGGTTGCTGAAGCGCGGCGGATTTTGGATCGCTACGATGAACTGTGCGGATTGCTCGGGGAGGATCATTCCCCGGAACAGCAGCGCAAACTGGAAGACGAGTTTGATCGGGTTCAGAATCAGATTGATACCGGCGACCTCTGGGAGCTGGATCATCAAGTAGAAATGGCCATGGACGCATTGCGTCTGCCGCCTGCCGATGCCGATGTGTCCATTCTTTCGGGTGGTGAGCGACGGCGGGTGGCCTTGTGTCGACTGTTGCTCTCCAATCCCGATGTCTTGCTGCTCGATGAGCCTACGAACCATTTGGATGCAGAATCTACGGCCTGGCTGGAAACCTATCTGAAGCGGTTTGGCGGGACATTGGTGGTGGTGACTCACGATCGGTACTTCCTTTCCAACGTGACCGAATGGATTCTGGAGTTGGAGCAGGGGCGCGCGAACCCCTATAAAGGCAATTATGAAAGCTGGTTGGAGCAGAAGCAGCAACGCATGGAGCGCGAAGCCCGGCAGACCGCCTCGCGGCGGAAACTGCTGGAGCAGGAACTGGCTTGGGTGCGGTTGAATGCGTCTTCGCGGTTGACGAAGAACAAGGCGCGTTTGAAGCGCTACGACGAATTGGCGGCGCAGCAGGCGGATACGCGTGAAGATCAATTGCAGATTCGGATTCCGCCGGGACCGCGGCTGGGCGACTTGGTGGTGCGGGCGACGGAGCTCTCCAAGGCGTACGGCGACCGGTTAATCATGGAGAATGTGTCATTTGATTTGCCGCCGGGCGGAATCGTCGGCGTGATTGGCGGTAATGGGGCCGGAAAGACGACCTTGTTTCGGATGATCACCGGTCAAGAGGAGCCCACCGGCGGTCGCTTGGAGGTCGGGGCGACTGTGGCGATTTCCTATGTCGACCAGCTCCGCGATGACCTCAATCCAGAGGACACGGTGTTCGAGGCCATCAGTGGCGGAGAGGACACGGTTGAGTTGGGCGGGCGCACAATGAATAGTCGCGCGTACTGTGCGCGCTTTAATTTTCGTGGGGCCGATCAGCAAAAGAAAGTCGGCGTGATGTCCGGAGGAGAACGAAATCGCGTTCATCTTGCCCGCTTACTGCGCGGCGGCGGCAATCTGCTGCTGTTGGACGAGCCCAGCAACGATCTTGATGTCGACACACTGCGTTCGCTGGAGGAGGGATTGATCGATTTTGGCGGCTGCGCGGTGGTGATTAGCCATGATCGCTGGTTTCTGGATCGGATTGCCACTCATATCCTCGCCTTTGAAGATGATGGCTCCGTCGTTTGGTTTGAAGGAAACTATGAGGCATACCATGAGCAACGTCGCCGCCTCTTGGGGGATGCGGCCGACCGACCGCACCGGATCAAGTTTCGACCGATTCATCGGTGAGGCTGCGGCTCAACGAAAAATCCGTTCGTCGAGATTCCCGTACGGATCGAAGCTGCTGCGCAACGAGAGCAGGATTGCGAGCAGAACGGTCAGTGCGGTGCCGGAGAAGATGGCGATCATAATGGCGATTTGGTAGATGACGGCGGTCATCGGATCGGCTCCAGCAAGAATGACGCCGGTCATCATCCCGGGCAGAGATACCAGGCCGATTGTGGCCATGGTCGCAACGGTAGGGGCTAACGCGGCTTCGAGGGCATCTCGCAGCCACGGCCTCGTCATTTCGTGTAGCGTTGCGCCCTCTGTCAGGCATAGCTGACAGGCGCCGCGGTTCTTGCGAATGGCTCCGTAGAAGGCGCGCAAGCCAATGATGTCTGCCCGCAGACAGTTGCCCAACACCATGCCTGAAATCGGAATCAGGTATTGGGCTTCGAATAAAGAATCCAGTCGTAGAATCCCTCCGGTGAATATCAGGACAGGGACCAGTGTGCCCACCGCGACTGCAATAAACAAAGCTGGTCCCATGCGGCGCAGCCTCAATCCACTGCCCGTCAGCGCCGCACCATCCGCCACCATAATCATAATCAACAGCCACGCAAGGTTGATGGCCAGATGGTTCAAGGCAAACACAAAGCGCAGATAGAAGCCGACCAGCAACAGCTGGACGGTCATCCGCACGACGGACCACAGGACAGAGGGTATCATCGGCACCCGCGCCCACAAAAGGATGGCGAGCGGGATTGCCAGCAATAAATACCCGATCAATAATCCGCTCGTGGAGATTTCGTGCATCAACGATCCCCCAGATCCATTCGCCGATCTGCCCACGTTTCTGTATCTGCGTCGTGGGATACGGCCAGCACTGTCCGATCTTGCAGGTCATCCAGCGCTTCCCGGACGCGGTCGCGATTAGCGCTGTCCAGTGCAGACGTCACTTCGTCCAGAAGCAGGATGGGGCGATTCAAGAGCAGGGCACCCACCATTCCGACTCGCTGTTTCTCTCCGCCTGACAGATCCTGGGTCGATTTGTTCAAGAGACTTTCCGGTAACTGGAGTCGATCCAACCATTCAGGGATCTGTGACTCGGGCATTGGCAGGCTCTGGTTCACTCGGAAGGAAAAAGGGCGTAGCAACGCATCCCGAACCGTCAACGTTCCCCAATCCGGATCTTGTGGCACCCAGGCCATGAGAGCGCGAAGGTGCCAGATAGACTGGGCGTTTAGGGGCGTGCTCTGGATGCGAATGGCCCCGGCGCGGGGAATCACGAGGCCCAGCAGACAGCGCAACAAGGTCGACTTCCCGCATCCGGATGCGCCGTATAGACAGATCTTTTCGCCTGTTTCCGCCTGCAGTGAAAAAGAAGAGAGCACGGATTGCCCTCCGAGGACAACATCTATCTGGCTGATATCGATGGCCGGTTCCTGCATGAGCCCTCAGCAATCAGAACGGGGCGGCGGTGCCAATTTTCGTATTGAGTGTGGCATCGGCCAGTGTCCGGCCATCCCTCAGTTTGGGGGTGCGTCGTGGCTTCCAGAGTCGCCGCCGGGCGATCGCATAGAGTCGGTACCCATGTGTATAGAAGAGTAACCAGTCGAGTTTTGCCGCCAGTAGGAAGAAGGGGTAGGAGATCGCTTGGATGCGGGCTATCCGTCCGGCGATCGTGTCATCTTCCTCTGCATCCTCCTCTGAGCTAGCCGACATGCCGCCAACAAATGCTCCCAGAGCAAGTCGCTGCAGGGTTTCAATTCCTTCAACGAAAAATCGAGAATAGGTACGGGCCTCTTGCAGGTCGAATCCATCTTTGAGTAGATCAAATAATTCGCGCTCGGTATATCCCGGTCGAACTCGGGACTCTGCTCGTTCCCCGACTCCAAATAAACGACGTAACGGGCACCAGAAGGTCCAACGCTTGCGGTTTTCGACATCAACAAACAGAATGCCTGCGGTCTTTAGCACGCGATGCACATCAGCAAGAAACGCGTAATCATCGGGCACCATTTCCAGGTGATCCAGCAATACTACACGATCAAACGAGCCGTCCCGAAACGGGAGTCGGCCGTCAGCTGCGCCTGAAAAGGACCAATCTCCCCCGATTGCCATCAGTCGGGCTCGCAAGGCCATCGGCACAGGGCCGATACAGAGCCCGCTGCGCTCCTCCATCGGGCCCAGGGCAAGCTGAATTCGTTTCAGCCGGTTTCTGAGCTGATACGACTTTGCAAATAGCAACTGTGCTTGATTATCCATGTGTGATCAGTCCCTCAATCGGCAGGGGACACATTGCCGTGAGAGTGAAATCAATAAAAAAAGATTTCTCTTCCTGCCAAAGGTGGTTATACCTATCCGCTGGCTTGGTGACAATAGAAAGCTGAATGGATGCAGCAATTCTAATTATGGCCAGAAACTCTTGTAGAAGACCGGCTAAAGCCGGAACTACATGCGGGGTTTCGGGGGGAATCAGGTTGTTTGTAGTACCGGCTTCAGCCGGAAGAGGCCATAATTAGAATTGCTGGAATGGATGGGACTGAATCAACCCGTTGCCGACAGGATCATCAGCGCTGAGAGAAGGAGAAACGGATATGCAGAAGCAAGAGATTACAGTTGTTTTAAGTGATGGACGCACTGTGCGGTGTCCCCCGCAAACCGTCGTTGCAGATTTAATGAAGCAGGCCGGTTGTGCAACCTCTGGATTGCCGTATCTGGGGGCGCTGGTGAATAACGATGTCGTTTCTTTAACCTATCCATTGGAAGTGGATTGCAACGTTGAGTTGCTCACCATGGAAGATCCCAATGGGTGGCGCATGTATCGTCGCTCCCTCGCCTTTGTGTTGGCCAAGGCCGTGAACGATGTGTATCCGAAGGCAAGGTTCTCGATTGAGCACTCCTTGGGTTCCGGGTTGTATTGCAGTTTCGAAATGAATGGTCAGTCGGGCATTGATGGCGCCCAGTTAGAGGCAATTGATCGACGATTGATGGAATTGGTCCGGCAAGATGTTCCGATTGAGCGTCGTAAAATTTCTTTTGGCGAGGCAGTGGGCCGATTTGAACAGGAGAAACAGTGGGATAAGTACAACCTGCTACGGTTCCGAAACCCGCCGAAAATTGTGGTTTATTCGTGCGAAGATTTTACCGATTTGGCCCATGGCCCTTTGGCTCCTTCCACCGGAACACTGACACATTTCAACATCATTTCCTACCCGCCTGGATTTGTGATTCAGTATCCGGAACGCGAAACGGCGCCTCATATGCCGCCTTTTGAGCGTCAGCCGCATTTGTTCCAGATTTTCAAGGAACATAAAGAGTGGGGGCGCATCGTCGACGTACAGACAGCCGGTCAACTGAACGAGATTATTGCCAAAGGTGAGAGCAGCGACTTCATCAAGATTTCTGAGGCGTATCAGGAAAAGAAAATTGCTCAGATCTCCGATAAAATTGCTGCCGGGCGTGATCGGATCAAGTGGGTTTGTATTGCGGGTCCTTCGTCTTCTGGAAAGACAACCTTCTCAAAACGATTGGCCGTCCAATTGCGAGTCAACGGCTTGCGTCCCGTCACTATTTCCGTGGATGATTACTTCGTGGATCGTGATCGGACGCCTCGAGACGAGCAGGGCGAATATGATTTTGAGCACATTGAAACAATCGATTTGGATCTGTTGAACGAGCACTTGGAGCGGCTGGACCAAGGTGATGAAGTAGAGATGCCCAAGTTCAATTTTGAGAATGGCAAGCGCACCTTCAAGGGGCATATGCTGCGAATTGAGCCGGGTCAAATGGTCATTATCGAAGGGATTCACGCCCTCAATCCTCGGTTGACCGCTACCATTCCTGCAGAGCACAAATTCAAGATCTACATCAGTGCTTTAACTCAATTGAATCTGGATTTTCATAACCGCATATCGACGACCGACAACCGCTTGGTGCGGCGGATGGTTCGGGATCATCAATTCCGTGGAAACTCCGCATTAGGTACTCTGCAAATGTGGCCCAGCGTGCGGCGGGGCGAGAAGCGCTGGATCTTTCCTTTTCAAAAGGAGGCGGATGCCGCCTTCAATTCAGCATTGGACTACGAGCTGGCGGCGTTGAAGACCTTGGCGGAGCCGTTGTTGCGCGAGGTGAAGCCCTATCATCCGCAGTATGCGGAGGCGCGGCGCCTGCTGGACTTCCTTGAGTGTTTTCTAAGCATTCCGATCGACCACATCCCCGCGACGTCGATTTTGCGGGAGTTCATGGGCAAAAGTAGTTTCCGGTATTAATCCAAAAACAAGTGCACGGTGGGGTGGGTCTCGCGGACGGGGCAGAGCCAGGTCATTAACTCGCCCAGAGTCAGTTGGGCAGGAGCGAAAACCAACAATACCGGTAAATGGTGACCGATATCTGCCAGTACGCCGGGCAGGTCATCCGGTTCTGGGACGACGTGGTGTTCAATCGTCGGGTCAAATTCGTCGTCAATCCGCCGTCGCTGATCTTGAATATGCACAACTTCGACCGGCTGTTTGGCTATCGGATTAGGAATCCGTAGCTCCAAGGCCTGGGAAGGTCGTTGCGCCGGGTCGCGGTGAGCTTCGTTGGGTAAAAACGCGCGATAAAATAGCTCTTGTGCTTCGGGCGGCTCAATAAAGAGCACCTCTTCGTCCTGGAAGGCCCGCAGCCATCGGTACAAGCTGCGGAGTTCTTCGAGCGGTACATCCGCCGTGCTTTCCACCTGCACAAACGGCGTTTGCTCCCTCGCTTTAAGTCTCTCAAACGCAGCGAGCACACCGGGTAGGGAGCTTTCTTCATGAAGGGCATTGCCTGCCTCATCCTGCAGTTGCAAGCTCAAGCCATCCGCCGTCTTGTCGACTGCCAGCGTCACGTCCGCGACACGACGTGTGCCGTCGGTGCGCTCAGGAACAAGGACCACCTCCAGCAACGTGCCGTGGGCCGGTTGCCGATCCGGATACGCGTGCAGGAAGCCAAAGAGTTGTTGCTGGCCCGCTTGTCTCGGGGGATCTAGTACAGTCGTTGATTCATTATAGACGGAGATGATCGAGCGGGGATCCCGTTGATCCGCTGCCAGCACACGTTCGCCGTCCATGTCCAACCATTGAGAGCCAACAAATGTGAATCCCGTGGCCGGCAAGGCCGCTCCTGAACGGCGATCCCGGATGAGCGATTCCGCCTTTAACTCAACGTATTCGCTGTCATCTGTCCGCCAGCGAAAAAAGATATGGACTTGTTCTCCTTTAGGGAAGAACCGCAGCTCGCGCGGCATCACCGGCTGCCCCGGCGGCAGGCCGATGAAGGTTAGCGCCTCATAGACATCGGAGGGCCGCGCATAAGAAATGGCAATGGCTTCGTAATCGTGACCACTGAGCTCACCAATCAACAAGAATTCAACCGGGGTATCCGAAGGCAGCCCGGTTGCCTCTGCCCATAGAGTGATCCGCTGTTGATGTCGGTTGGCTACAATTCCAGGTGCCACCCAGAGATCTGGATTGGTTTGAGCTTCCACTTGCAGGCTTTCCGTCCAGGCGCGCACCCACGGATGATGCCGTAGCTCATGGATAAAACTCGGATCTGCATCTTGCGGCGGGGCGAGGGGAGTGCGTTCGGTAGCATCCCCCGACGCTGCGTCTGTTTCGTTGATCGGGTCGGTCGCCCCAACATCAAAGGACTGAAAGAGCATCCAAGCCAATACCAAAAAGAGTCCGATCTTCATCAACTTCCTTCCTTTCCCTTGCCTTTCACGCATAGACATTCCCTGTCGCTTTTTGTTCGTGGCAATGCAAAACAACCATCAGCCCAGCGTACACCGTCAACCACCTTGGCTCAACTCTGCTTGTCTTCGAACAAGCAGCTTCTATTAGGCTTCGCGCCCGCGATTGGCTTTGTCGCCAGTGATTGCTGCTTGCGCAAAAAGTGTCGATGCGTTACACGCTGAGCATGTCTAACGAAAAACCAAGTGCGAATCCAGATCAACCGATGTTTACGATTCATGCGCCCGGTATCGACACCGATGCCGTTGTGCGTGAAATTGAGGAAACGATCCGGCAGAATATGGCCGCAGGAAGATATGCCGATGCCAAGGTGGGATTGACGGAACGCGCTAATTTGTCGACCTTACGCGATCATGATGAGTTTTTGGCATTTTACCTTTCCTGCCTGCGCGAGGCAGCGTTTGTGGACATCTCTGACTTTGAAATTCGGGAGCGCCGACGCGCGTGTGCGCGGCTGTTGGTGATTTTGAAAAAGGTGATTTGGGGGCTGCTGAAGTTCTACACGTATCGGCTGTGGTCTCAACAAAATCAAGTCAATGGTCTCTTGGTTACAGCGGTGGAAAACGTCGATAAAAAATATGAACAGAAGATGGCCGACTTGCAAAAGCGTGTCCATGAACTAGAGCGGGCAAAGACCGAATGTGAGTCTCCATGACGTCTGAAAAACGAGGCTCAAACCGGTGTCGGAGTGTGTGGATTGGCCGGTTTTATTTTTGATCCCGATTGTGTTTGCGTTTTGTGAGTGAATACTGCATTCTGAACGGAACAACTTATGAGTAATCAACGAATATGGGAGTCCTCTGGATGGCCTTGGGGACTGGAGCTTCTAGCGCTGATCTTTGTATTGGCGGCGATCATCATCCCTTGGCAGCTTGCTGCAGAGCCACACGTGGATATGGAATCGCTGTCGATTGTTGAGCAACGCCGACTAGAACAACGTCAGCAACAACAGACGGGGACGTTTGAGGATTTCTTCAATTTCTTCTGGAGTTTAGGAATCTTGGGCTTGTATGGGGTCCACCTGTTAATGGCCTCTTCGTCCATCAACCAAATCACCACCTCATTCACGCACTTATTTTCTCCCCTCATATTTTCGATGATTACCTATTATCGACTTGCAGGGGTAACTACGACTGCGGGAGGAGAAGAGCGGGCTCTTCTGTCCAACACGCCTGGCGAGTTGATCCTCTGGATCTTGATCGTGTTTGCGCTGACACTCCTTCTGGCTCGAGTCCGCGCGATTCGTCATGGACTCAAATTTAAGCGGGTTGAGTGGGACGTTAATTCCAAGGCTGCGCGCGATTCGACCTTTTGGTCAGAGTTGGCGTGGACAATCCGACCGTTGATCTATAAGCCTTTGTCCTATATGGCTTCGGATGAAGGAATCTTAATCAAGGGGTGGCTCTTCTACTTACCACTCTCTTATAACGTGATTCAATCTGTAGAGGCTGTCCGTAAGGTCAGTGTGTCGGAGTCTGCGACGTTTTACTCCACGACAACCAAGGGTCTTGTGCGGGTTCAGGTCAAGGACACAAAGCAACCCATCTATATTTCTCCATCGGATCGTGAAGCGTTTATCGCTTACTGTAATCGCCACCTGAACCGAGGTTCAGTTGTCAGTTTGGCGCGCGATGATTCAGATGATGAGTAATCAGGGGAGGCATTCAGCCGTGACCGATTACATGTCCGTGACTGTCCAATGTTGACTGGGTGGGTGTCCCCGTTTGAATGGAAATCCGGCCATTTGCGTTGGAGTCACGTGTGTCAGCTCACACTAATTCTCTGCGTTCCATGAAGAAGATCGATGCGACCACAATCCTCAGTGAATCGGCTGAGCAAACGCAAGCGGTAGCCGCTTCACTGGCTCGGCGATTGCCAGCTGGCTCGGTACTGGCTCTGCATGGGGATCTGGGGGCCGGAAAGACCTGTTTCGTGCAAGGACTCGCTTCGGGGCTACACGTGCAGCAGCCCGTGTCTAGTCCCACCTATACGCTGGTGCATGAGTATGGCGGGGATGTGCCCCTGTATCATATCGATTTGTATCGGTTGCAAGGGGCCGAGGATGCTTTGGACATGGGGCTGGATGAATATATGGAAGGGGCTGGCATTACCGCGATTGAATGGCCGGAACGGGCTGCATCCGCTTTGCCGGCCGAGACGGTTCACATCCGCCTTGAACATGGCGAAGCTGAAAACCAGCGACGAATCATCATGGACGCAGGATGGCGATGAACATCCTCGCCATAGATTGCTCATCAGCGCGCGGAGAAGTGGCGTGTCTACGGGATGAAGAGGTGGTGGCAACCGCGGGTGTGGCTGCCTCGCGGAATGGCGCAGCGGCTTTGTTTGCAGCGCTGGAAGAAGCTCGAACAAGAGCGGATTGGCCCGATTGGTCCGAGGTCGATCTATTTGCTGCTGGCCGCGGGCCCGGTCGCTATTCCGGTATGCGAGTGGCTTTGACCGCAGCGCAGCACCTGGCGCTGCCGGGGCATAAGCCCGTTCGCGCCATCGATAGTGGAAGGGCAATGGCTGCAGAATGGGCAGCCACCAGCTCGGCCGTGAACGAACTATGGATTCTCGGCGATGCGCGTCGCGATCGTGTCTGGCGGGGGCGCTTTGCCTGCAAACAAGGTGCTGCAGATGCTGTGGATACCTGGTCCCTTTTGACGGTCCCGGAGTGTGTGCAACAGCTCAACCAGTTGACAGCTGACAATGTTACGTGGGTGATTTCATCCGAATGGGACCGGTTGCAACCGCTCATTGATAGTCACGACGAGACAGCAACCGCAGCGTGGCGTCGAGTTTCGGCGACACCCTCTGCAGAATGGGTGGGACGGCTCGCGGCGTGTGATGAAGTAGCTGCTGTTCCATCCGTTGCCCCGGTGCCATTGTATTTGCATCCACCGGTAGAGCCGCGATTGAAGGAGAAAGGAAGTGGAGTATGAATGGAATAAATGAAACTAAAAGTATGGCAGTATTTTGCGATTTTGAAAATATCGCTCTCGGAGTGAAAGATGAGAACTATTCAAAGTTCGATATCCAATTGATTCTTGAGAAGCTCCTCATCAAGGGAACTATCATCGTCAAAAAAGCCTATTGCGATTGGTCCCGCTATCGTGATTTCAAGGCAGCAATGCATGAAGCCTCATTCGAGCTCATCGATATTCCTCATGTGCGGCAATCCGGCAAAAATTCCGCCGACATTCGGCTTGTCGTAGATGCCCTCGACCTGTGCTACACCAAGTCCCATGTGCGCACGTTTGTTGTGATTAGCGGAGATTCGGACTTTTCTCCCTTGGTCAGCAAATTGCGGGAAAACAACAAGATCGTGATCGGCGTTGGAGTGAAGAACTCCTCCTCCGATTTGTTGGTGGCCAATTGTGACGAGTTTATCTATTACGATGACCTGGTTCGCTCCCGACAGCATGGCGAGGAAAAACGGACACGACAAAAAGCGCCTGCCCGGAAAAAGGCTGAAGCCACCCCCAAGAAAGATGCCGATGAGGAGGATCGCAGCCAGGAGGGGCTGTCGCTCATCCTCACCGTTTGCGAGGAGTTGCTGGCCGAACGGAGCGGCGAGGACAAGGTGTGGGGATCAATGGTCAAACAGACCTTGAAGAGGAGACAACCCGGGTTTTCCGAATCCTTCTATGGCTTTCGGTCGTTCAATTTGATGTTGGAAGAAGCCTCTCGCCGCAAGTTGTTAGGTGTTGAGCACGACGAAAAATCCGGCGGCTACGTCATTCATAAAGTTCATTAATCGATTTGGCACCGGATGAAACCCGCAGACGAACAAAAAGAGTCGGCATCCTCGGGGTACGCCTTTGGGGCATTCAAGGGAGTCTTTACGCCCAGCATCCTGACGATCCTCGGCGTGATCATGTATCTGCGCTTTGGCTGGGTGCTGGGGCAGGTGGGGTTGGCGCAGACGCTATTAATTGTGACAATGGCGACTGCAATCACGTTTCTCACGAGCCTGTCCCTGTCGGCCACGGCCACAAACATGCATGTCGGGGGAGGGGGCGCCTATTTCATCATTTCCCGCGCGCTCGGCATCGAGGTCGGTGCCGCCATTGGAGTGCCCTTGTTCCTGGCTCAATCGGTGGGCGTGGCATTCTACATCACCGGTTTTGCTGAGGCCCTATCCGCATCAGTGGATGTGTCGGATTGGGTGGCCGTCTTACCCTTCGCGATCACAGAGATCCGATTGATCGCAGTGTTGACACTGACGGCATTGACTGTATTGGCGATCGTGTCCGCAGATCTGGCGCTGAAGACGCAGTTTCTGATCCTGCTGTTAATCGTCGCCTCGTTAGCCTCCTTCTTCTTCGGTGGACCCGTGGAGCGGACGTTGCCGGAAGCGGTCGTGGATTTAACGGGAAGAGTCCCTTTCTGGGTCGTCTTTGCGGTCTTCTTCCCTGCCGTGACAGGGATCGAAGCAGGGCTGGCTATGTCCGGCGATCTAAAGGAGCCCGACAAAGCCTTGCCGCGAGGGACGCTCGCGGCCGTGGGTGTCGGTTATTTGGTCTACATGGCCATCCCAATCGTATTGATCCTGCATGTACCAGATCGCGAAGTATTGATCGCCGACCCAATGATTATGCGGTCTGTAGCTCGTTGGGGCGGATTGATTTTGCTGGGGGTATGGGCGGCCACCTTGTCGAGTGCATTGGGGGCCTTGCTGGGGGCGCCGCGCACATTGCAAGCCTTGAGCCGCGATCGCATCACTCCGGGATGTATAGGGCGTGGTTTTGGGAAGAAGAACGACCCGCGCATTGCAACCGCTTTAACGTTTGGGGTCGCATTGGTTGCGATTTTGTTGGGAGATCTGAATCTGATTGCGCCGGTGCTCTCGATGTTCTTCCTGACTTCGTATGGGTTGATCAATCTCTCTGCGGGGCTGGAAGGCTTAATTGATAGTCCCTCATGGCGTCCCCGTTTTCGCGTGCATCCGTTCTGGTGTTTGTTGGGGGGGATTGCTTGTTTTGCCACCATGTTCATGATCAATGCCGGCGCCACATTCATCGCCCTCGTCCTGATCGGTGTGATCTATGCCGTTGTTAAGCGGCGCAATTTGCAGGCTCAATGGGGCGATATGCGATACGGCATTTTGATGTTGATCTCGCGCTTTGCCATTCGAAAATTAGCTCGGCGACAAGCCGATGAACGTACCTGGCGACCGAATATTCTGGTACTCAGCGGGGCCCCGCAATCGCGTTGGTATTTGATTGAGATGGCCCATGCACTGGTGCGCAGCGCCAGCGGAATGACAGTGGCCGCGCTGGTGTCTGGCGATCAATGGGTCACCGAGCGAATTCGTGCCTTGCGTCATAGCATTGAAGATTATCTAGAAAAGCGTGGGATCGACAGCTTGGTCAAGGTCATGCGCGACGATAACTTCTACAAGGGGGCCGAGGCCCTTGTGCGGGCTTACGGATATGGCCCCATTCGGCCCAATACCGTGTTGATGGGAGATAGTGCGGACGAGAAAGGGATCGATCAATATGCCAAATTGGTCATGGCCGTCTATCGCATGGATCGAAATTTGGTGTTGGTCAGGGAAACAGAACAGGCCGAGCGTCCCAAGCTGATTGAGGAGCCGTTTATTGATATCTGGTGGAGTGGTCAGCAGGCGAACATTGGGTTGATGTTGACTTTGGCGCATTTGCTCAAACGGCATGAGAATTGGTCTGAGTCCCGCTTGCGGCTGCGGCGGATCATCAGCAAAGATATGGATCCTGAAGAGATCGAGGCCAGCCTCAGTGAACATGTTGTTGCTCAACGGTTGGATGTTCAGGTCGATCTGATTACTCCGCCTGCTGGAGAAAGTCCTTTTGAATTGATTCGATCCTCCTCGCATGAATCTGCCTTAGTCTTTTTGGGGCTGCGTGCCCCTGAGCCAGAGGAGACCACCGAAGCGTATGCGGCCTACTACCGTCACCTGCATGCCGAGACAGCCGATCTGCCCGTTGCCTATGTGTTAGCTGCCAACCGAGTCGATTTTGAACAAATCATCGGTTTAGGATAAAGGTCCATTCGAAGTACGGATGCGTCCATCCCAATAGCGAGGTTCGCGTTTGCAGTGAGCGACTGCAATGATCCAAATGCCCCCAGAGATATGAGTATATATGATCACGTAAGGGAACCGGTGAGTCAGGCATCGGCGCGTTCCATCTTCTCTCAGGGGCCAACGGTCGGGTGTCTCTTGAATCACTTTTAAAGTGGTTGCCAATTCGGCCTGAAAGTCTAATCCAAGCCCAGGAGCCTTTTCTTCGTAGTACGCAACGGCCTCCCAGAGTTCCTTTTCTGCCTCACGCAGAATCTTCATGGTGATCATGTTCCGTACTTCGCCTTGATGTCGCAGAATACATCGGCGACAGGCCGGCCTTCGGCAGAACCTTCTCGCACAACTTGAACACGACGAGCAATCTCAAGCTCTTGATTTGGCCCAAGATCATAATTGGCGGGTTCATCGAGGCTAAGGATCAACTCGTGCGCAAGACTGGCTCGCTCACTTAGCGAGAGTGTTAAGGCTTCATTCCGCACGTTTTCCATGGCTGTGCTCATGCGCTAAATCCTATCACATCTCATGTGCAATACAATTTCAAATGCCATGAAGTACGGATTAACCTGGGAGGATAAGCCTGGATGTTTGGCATGGCGGTGGCCGAAGCGGTCACGTCGGGAATGCGCCAGCTTAATGGTCCATCGTTCGCGTCGCCCGCTCTCGTCGCCCGAAAAAGAGTGAAAATGAAGAGAAGTGAGTCGAGGGCCCTCAGCTTTCACCTTTCCTCCCTCAGCCCTCCTCTGTGCCTCAGTGCTCTCTGTGGTGAAAATCCCGGCTCGACAGAGTCTCGCCCTCCCCATTTCTACCGACGACCGACGAATGACGACCGACGACGGACGAAATAACGAAAACTGAACAAAAGACCAGGCTTGCGTGTATGGTAGTGATTTGAAATAGTAAGGATCTTATGACCCATTCTGTACACGTTGTGGCTGCCCAGAATCGCTGGGGCAGCAAAGTTGCTTTTACTTTGACGGAGTTGATGGTGGTAATTGCCATTATTGGCATTTTGGCCGTCATTTCTATGCCGGTAATCAGCCGCATCACCGAATCGGCCCGCCGTAATCAAGCCCAGAACGAAGTGGCTGCTTTGGCGACTGCCTTGCGCGCGTATCTGGATGCCTACAGTGTTTGGCCAACTGCGTTGTGGGGCACTCAAATGGGGCCGGAAGGATTGCCCGTCGATGCCGAAATCATTGAGCTTTTGTCCGGACATGAGGATATGGCTGATTTTAATCGTCGCCGAATCACGTTCATGGAGTTCCCGGAGCGAGCGTTGGAGGCGAATGAATTTCGCGATCCATGGGGAAATGAACTCTATCGTTTCGCCGTCAATCTTGATTATGGAAATCAAATTCTGGTGGAACCGGACGATCATGATCCTGTGACCGTTCGCCAAACCGTGGCCGTGTGGAGCACGGGCGCACCCAATAATGAACTGATCGCGAGTTGGTAATGCTAATGTCTTCATATAATTCCCATCTTTCTCAGTCTACATGTAGCGATCTCCTGGGAGGGGGCACCTCTCCGTGCACCTCGTGTAGGATCACGAAGGGGCACCGTTCAACGCGGGATCAACGAGCTGGCTTTACCTTGGTGGAATTACTGGCCGTCATCATGATCATTGCGGTTCTGGGCGGCATTGTTCTGGGGATTGCCGGGTACGCCGCCCGCCGATCCGAAGACAGCCGCGCCCGCGCGGACTTACAATTGCTGCGCAATGCTCTGGAAGAATACCGGCTCGAACGCGGGGCCTACCCAGCGATGGATATGATTACCTTGAACACATGGGAAGCCGAGTTAGGTGACTTTACGAACCAATTTGTTGATTTAACATTTATGGACCCGTGGGGAGAGCCCTATCAGTTCCGAAATCAAGGAAGATTTTCCTTTGATTTGTATTCCATGGGCCCAACAGGCGAAAGTGAAGAGTACGATTGGATTCGCTAGAAGAGAGTTTGAACATGAAACAGAAGCAACCCTATCTCTGCCGTCACGGATTCACGTTGATCGAGCTGATGGTCGTGATTGCCATCATTGCCGTCTTGGCGGCGATTTCGACCCCGATGATCAGCCGCGCTTTTCATAGCGCCAACCGGGCCCGAGCCAACACCGAAGCTCGATCGATCCACAACGCGGTGATGAATTATCTGAATGAGTATGGGCGATTCCCGCACGGCAATAATCCCGCTGGTAACGATTATCGGTATGGAACCTTGGCGGGTGCCAATGCAGAGAATCATCAATTAATGAATGTGCTGCGGGCGATAGGCGAGACGACGGACGAGCCTGGCAACGATGCCGCTGGCAATGTCAATCACGTCAATAATCCCCGCCGCATCGTTTTTCTCGAAGCAGCAGAAGAGAGTTTGAGCGAAGCCACCGGATTCAATTATTGGGATCCGTGGGAACAGCAATACGAAATTGTCGTGGATACAAACTTTGACGGAGAAATTGATGTGGGTGGATTTCCTGAGTGGAGCGGCACCATTGAAAACCGCCGCGTCGGTGTCTGGAGCAGCGGGAATGAAGTAGAGCGCCAGGACCGACACATTCGAACATGGTAAGAGATGCAGCCAGCAACACAGAATAGTAGCAATCACCGCTCCGGCTTTACGCTGATTGAGCTCATGGTGGTTGTGGGGTTGATGGGGTTGCTGCTGGCCTTCGCCATCCCTGCTTTTCAGGGAATCGGCCGTTCTGCCGGAATAAATGCCGCCGTTCAAGAGCTCAGAACGACCGTTTCGCTGGCTCGTCAGTGGGCGATTACGCAGAGGCAAAGTGCATTCGTGGTGTTCCCGGATGAGTTGTTGACCTACACAGAAGAATCGGCTCCGAAGGCATTGCGGGCCTATTCAGTGTTTAGTGGTGATGAATACATCAAGGGCTGGACGTTCCTCCCTCAAAACGTCATTTTTGATCCGGTTTTTGAGCCTCAGGCTGCGGTAAACCTTTGGAGTACAGGTAGTGACACTGGGACATTGACAGATGTGCCGTTTCCTCTAAATGACTCGGGTCAGCAAGAATTGCGCTCAGTTGAATTTCGGACGAGGGGAAATACCCGGTTTACTGCCAACAAGACGATCTTTTTGACGGAGGGCTTTGTTCCTGTCACGGGAGCATCTGTCGGAGATCCCGTTTTCTTGCCGGGGCGCATGGTCATCGGTCTGAATATTTGGCGTGACACGGGTTTGTATCGGATTCGAGAGTATGATAGCAGTGGCTTATAACAGAAAAGTAGTCTCCGGATTTACCTTGGTTGAAATCGCATTGGCGCTGCTGGTTGTCAGTGTCGGTATGATGGCGGTCTTAGGACTGTTTCCTGCCGGGCTGGATGCCAATCGGCGTGCGATCGAAGAAACTCGAGCCGCGATCTTTGCTGATGATGTCTTAAATTCGTATCGGGCAGCCAGTCGGGCCATGCCGTGGAATCAGTTGGCGAACTACAATGCACCGGGGGTGGCCACGAATATGTGGTATGCATCGGATAATCTTCGCATTCAAGTGGATTCGCCGGGATCGTTGAATGTCCATACAAATGTGTATGCATTGTTTGACGACGAATCGATTATTGAATACGCCGTTCGCTATCGCTTGGTGATGAACGACGAGACGCCCAGCCTGAAGAGTTTTCGCCTTGAAATTTGGCCGGGACAATTCGGTCGCGCGGATCCGGAGGATGCCATGGTCTTTAAGACGGAACTGTATCATTCAGGAATTACCAGTTGGCCCCCGAATTGAAGTTTTCTTAGGATGAAAGATAGATACCGTGCAGCATAAGCATTCACATCAGAATTTAAGGCGATTTCGAGGTTTCACGCTGATCGAAATGCTGGCTGCAATGACGATCTTGATCGTTTTGGTGTTATTTCTGGGACGGGTTGTCACGGAGTCTGCGTCGGTCTGGTCGTCTGGGGCACGCCGCTCGGAGGTCAATGTCTGGGGGCGGGCGACGATTGATTTCATTACTCGGGATCTTAGCGCGTTGATTGCCGATGATGTGGTTCGTTTTCAAGTGCGTTCCGATGTTGATCAAGCATTCGGTTTTGATGCAGACCGTGTCCATTTTATTCAATTGAACCAGTTGGCGCATTCGGGGGAAATTGAGTTGCCTGGCGATACTCCGCGGCGAACCGCCTCGGCCGTCATTTACTACATCCGCTCCATGATTGATCCCCTTGATGGCAGCTGGATGGATCATCGGTACCGTCTCACCCGGAACGAATGGAGATCATTGGATCAAGTGACTGCTTATGAGCCTAATGAAAGTCCGTCTATCGAAGAAGGGGCTTATTGGGTATTAAGAAATCCGCAAGCCGCCGTATCATTCGACATCGCAGAAAATATTCGAACGTTTGAAGTGTTCGCTTATGACTATGAATTTCAGGGCCGCTTCGATTTTGATAACATGGGAACCTTGCCGGGGGGGTCTCCGTGGGCATGGGGACCGCCCCTATGGGTGGATATTTACATGGAGGTCTTTGCCCAGAGTGATGCTGAGCGAGCTGCGGACTTAGCCAGTGTTCATGGAGAGACTGCCGCGATTACCGAAGATTTTGTGCGTAGGAACGTGCAGCGATTTGCCGTTCGTGTTTTCCCCCACAGCGCCACTGGATTCAATCGCCCCGGCGAATACTATCCGAATTACGAACCTCATCGCGCTAATTTCGATTGGCCCGCTGTAAATATCGATTAACAAATGATAAACAACCATCAAAAACAGGGTATAGCTCTTGTTATGGTGCTGGGTTTCCTAGCGCTGCTAATTATTTCTTCCGTATCGTTTTCTGTATTGATGCGGACAGAGCGATTGGCGACGAGAAGTTATGTCGATGTGGTGAAGGCCCGTAATTTGCTCCATCTTGCCTTGGCTCGAGCGATGGAGGATATTGATCTCCAAATGACCAGTGGGGGATTGCTTGTGGCTCCGCCCTCATCTGTATTAACATCCACCGACACGGCGACAGGGAGCTCAACAAATCTATTCGCCGGAGAACTGCAGGCAGAGCGATATATCCCCCCCTTTCTTTTTCCAGGTGCGAATATTGCTGTCCCTTGGATCGCCATCCAAGATCCAGTCAATAATCAGATCGTAGGTCGCTATACCTTTGTTGCAGTGGATTCCAGTGGTTTCCTGGATGCCAATGTTATTAGCGGATCAGGCCTGAGTTTTGGAACAGACCCGCGCGATATCCGCTACGACATCGTGCCAGAATTGCCTGCCGACTTTCTGACGATTCGGGCGAACCCATGGATGCGTTTCGACACCCTACCAGAATTAGCGATGGCTGCGTCCGGCGTGCCCAATAGCACGTTTATCTATTCGCGGTTCCCCAACATGTACTTGGATGCCAGTGACGAGGCGCAACCGCGTGTTTCAATCGGCGGAGATCCTGCCGATTGGGATCAGGCCTCAATTGTTGATGCCCTGCAAGGGTTGGTGCCGAATCCGACTGATTTCTTTGGGGTCATTCAGGACTTTGCATCATCGAGTTATGTGCCCTTGGATGGGAATTATAATCGGATCAACGCCCGCCGAGTTCCAATGATTAACGAAGTGGTGGTCTCTAACACATTTGAGAGAATCGATGATGGGTTGGGGGCGGGCGCGACAATCCGACATCGAGCACATGTTCTGGTCGAGACCTGGTATCCGTTTCCTGCCGATCCCGGTGGCAACTTCTCTGTGAACATCGAAATTCCCAGCATGGTCACAGGGTTTTTGCCCGGGCCCCCTCCCGTAATGGATCAACCTACGCTCGAGCCGGGTGATCAGAGTATCCCGATGGCCCCTTTCAGTTATGCTGTGGTCACCAATGTCTTTGTGCGTGATTTGGTTCTGCCGGATTGGCCCTTGCCTTCAGCGAACCCTCAGGTGGGTGTTCAGTTGACCATTGCGAACATACAAGTACTCGCTGCGGCTGGAGCCGTTGCTGATCAAGCCGGGCCTTTCCAGCCCGCTCACTTTGCCTT
>SLBD01000077.1 GCA_007126515.1 Kiritimatiellia bacterium | reverse complement strand
CTGGAACATCCCCGACCTACCCAAGCCCTGTGCGCCGCCTTGATTGCCAAGGCCGGTATTAGTGCTCCGCCGGACCTGGTGATTGCGCCAGCCCTGGGCGGGATCACGATCGGATATGAAATTGCTCGGCAATACAATGCTCGCGCCATTTTTGCTGAAAAGCAGGAGGGCAAACTGGTCCTCCGACGTGGATTCACCATTCAACCGGGCGAACGCGTCGTCATCGCCGAAGACGTGGTGACACGGGGAGGCCGAGTTCAAGAAGTCATTGATATCGTTACAGAACGCGGCGGCCAGATTGAAGCCATCCTTGTGCTGGTGGATCGCAGCGGCGGCAAAGCTGCTTTCGCGCATCCCTTGCACAGCTTGCTGCAGATCACGCCGACCACATGGTCACCCGAAGAATGCCCACTTTGCGCCCAAGGCCTGCCACTGGAGCATCCCGGAAGTTAAAGAGTGAACATCGACATGAAATGGCGAAGTCAATTTCCCATCTCTTTGATGATCTTGTTGGCGGCGTTGTTTAGCCTGCATCTGATTGCGGATGTCCGCGATCGCGATGGGTTCTCGTGGATGGATCCGGCCCAATATTATGAAGCAGCCCAACGCATCGCGACCGGCGCGGGATCGCTGACGGAATTTGTCGTGGCCTCTTCGTATCCGCTGATCCTCGCTCAGTTCTTGCGACTCAACGACAGCATCCCCTTCGCACTGGCAACTCACGTTTTCTGGTTACTGATGCTGGGCAGCGCGATCTGGCTGCTCTGTCGGCGAATGGGTTGCGCAACACTGGCCCCGCTCGCTTTTCTCCTCGTCATGTCAGCTCCGGCAGTTTTGGGGCTGTCACGAGAGTTATACATTGAGTTCCCGTTAACCGCCTTGGTCACACTGCATTATGCCCTGTGGTTCAACCGCGACTCTTATCAAGGGAGAAGCTGGTACTGGCCACTTTTCGGCATCCTAATGGGGCTTGGTTTTTCGATAAAAATGACCTATCCCGTATTCCTCGCCGGGCCGGTTGCTTTTGATTGTTTACAGTTACTACGATCTTCGAAGGAAAAGCAGAAATTCATTGATGTTCTGTTAGCCGTGGTTGTCCCGCCTCTCGCAGTGATGCTGCTCCTCTATTTGCTGGCGCCCTCCGCCTTTCGCTATTATTTGACGATTGGCAATACGGCCATGCCGCCAATGCGCCTAATTGGTCCAACCTCGCCGTTGACAATCTTCTATCTGGATCAAATCGCTCACAACTTCCTGGCTTGGTTGACGATCCCTTTCATTGTCTTGGCCAGTTGGGCTTGGTTTGCCACTCGCAATACAGCCAAATCTGTTTTTGTTTTGGATCTGCTGTTCTGGATCATCATACCATTGGCTTTATTCACACTGATGCCGGTGCGTGAACCCCGCCACATCGCTCCGATCATGCCTGCTCTTGTGCTTCTCATGGTGATCGGCATTGCTGAGGTGCGGCGTTCACTATTGCATAAGGCCTGCATTACCCTGACAACGCTTCTGGCCATCTCCCAATTATTTCTCTCAGCCAGTCAACGGCGCTTTTCGCCCTATTTGCTGACTCGATCCATTCATGCCATTCCACTACAAATCGCTCTTTTCGAGATCACGCAGAATCCAGAAACGTTTATCTCCTCTGGACAACTAGATCGTAATCGCTGGCGGTACACGCGCAGCATTCTGATTTCAGGCTTTCCCTCCAATGAAGCCCTGGCAATAGCCTGGGCGCTCATACCCGGAGTGGTCATAAATGTAGATGATTGGGATGACCCATTCGTTGTCTGGAAGGAGTACGCGTACGAAGAGTTCTACGATCTGGCTCTATTGACGGCGTTTAACCTATACAATAATAGAAGCGGCTGGCGTGGGCGCTACCGTACCCTGTCGCGAGATCAGGCCATTGCCTCCGCAGACGGCATTCTGGTGCTCCGCGCGGCCGATGAAGACGTGGCCGCTCGTCCGGGTTTTCAGGTTCACACGACGCTGGACTGGAGCGAAACGGCGCGCGTAGACATCTTGAAGCCAATCATCCGCCCCACGACATCTTTCCGGAAACAGTACGTCCTCCAGTATCTGGCAGAGAACACCTCTGCAGTGCCCGAAGATCTGAATGCAGCCTGGCGATCGCTGCAACTGGACGCTTTCTTGCGGAATGAGAGGGTTCCGCAGGAGATGCCCGCCCCGACAGCCTCAACCAACAACATCTATTATCTGTCTGTCTATCGCTCTTTACAGGAGCAACTGGATCAGGCTTTCGATTCATGGAGTTTTCCTTAGCGGGGTGCGCTGCAGAGGCCAGAAGAAGAATTGCCGTGCGCTCAACAGCCATTCTCATTATGCCCTGCGATTTAAACTCGCGGCTCGACAGAGTCTCGCCCTCCCCGATGCATCCCAACACGGGAGGGCGAGCAGCCTGTCACGCCGAAGTCCTGCGAAGGCGGATCCCCGCGAGCCGAAATGGCCATCACGACAATTGCTCTGCGCTATGGCTGTCTTCTTGACGATCCGCGTGTCGTGCGCCACAGTAGTTCGATGAAGAGATCACCGATATTCCGGATTTTGTGCCTGGGCACGCTGCTTTGTGCATTGATCTCAATTGTGGAAGCCCGACAAGATCCTTTTGCCGTCCGGCCACGCCTGTACCGGCCCGAAGAGCCTCTCCGCAGTGCTGATGATGAGGCTCCAGCGGGGCTACCGGAGGGCGAATCGCTGTTTGAATTCCGCCGGGCACTGGGCCGCATCCACGGGCAAATCAACGAAGGGCGACTCGAGCGGGCGCTGTCTATGGTGGAATCAGCCCGAATCACTTACGGGAACATGCCTGACTTACTCTATCTTGGCGTGCGGGCGGCGATGATGAGTAGCGAATGGAATCGCGCAGATCAACTTCTCAGCAAGCTGGTCCACGCGCCTGCAAATGAGTTGCAGCAATTCGATTACCTGTCCCGCTGGGGTCTTGTCCTGATCCAGTTGCGGGAATTTGATCGAGCGGAAAAGGTGATGCGACAAGTTCTAGATCTGCAGCCCTATGAGGCAAGTAATGTTTACTTGTTGATGATCGCACTGATTGCAACCGATGCATCAGATGAGGCACAAATCCTACCCCAGCGACTACGATTCACGGATTTCGCCGAAGTCGGCAGTCACGTGAACGAGGATCATGTGCATCTTCTCGAACTATTGGGCCCCGCAGGCTACTGGCAGTTGGCAGCTGCCATCGTAGCTGGCGGTGAAGTGTCGCATTTGAAGCCCGTGCCCATGGCGGCATCTTCGACAGATAATTGGGACAACATGTTGCTTTTGACCAATGGCGACTCTAGCCTTTCCTTTCCCGACTCAGGCATCCCGGTCGGTGAAATTCAACGCCAGGGCAGAATTCTCGAACGTTTCATTTTGCAATACAATCAGATGATAGCGCGTGGGCACTTCGGTGCGGCTGCAGAACTCGTGGACAAACTCCTGGAACGGCATCGAGCCCTCCGAACTCCCACCATTGAGGCGGCGGG
>SLBD01000084.1 GCA_007126515.1 Kiritimatiellia bacterium | reverse complement strand
GCAGATGCAACACGTGTCATGCACTGACCATATCGACCATGTCGCAAAAGGTCAACAAATCACAGGGATGAGTTGCAGTGTTATTTCAACCTGAAAAAGAGCTACTGACCACCCTTGAAATCATTAGCGTTGATTTCTCTCAAGGACAATTCGATAGCGAGGGGAACCAGAGCGTAGGTGTTCAAGTGCTTCATTCACCCGGCTCATTGGCATACTCTTCCAGTTCCAATCCCGGAGCCATCGCCGCGTATGTATGAATTGTTTTCATCTGTGTCCTTTTGTTTTTATCGCTTATTGATCGCCAGCGCCAAATCGCGGCTGGGGAGGGGAAGATCGAGATGATAACGGAGGAATTCGCCCAGCATGCGTTCCAGCAAGGCAAGTTGACGCGGTTCGCAGCGGGTGCGGCGAATCAGGTCGGGTGACGCATTCGGTCGTTGCCAGTTGCGCAGCATCGCAACCACATCCGCAGGCACGGGATAGGCGGGACGTGAATCTGCCTTCGCGCAAGAGGCGCACAACAAACCACCCCGTTCATGGGAAAAGTGCAGAGCGGTGGCTGCTTCTCCGAAGGCTGTATGACAATTCATGCAGTGATTCAAGCGAGGCGCCAAACCCAATTCGGTCAGCAGTTTCAATTCATGCCAGATCATGAGGGAAGAACTTGAGCCCGGTTGATTTACATCATCCAGGACGGCTTCTAACCAGCGATACACTCGCCACTGGGGAGCTTGGGGCGGTGCGATACGCAAAGCGAGATCGGTGGCGTAGGATGCCAGAGCGCATGCTCGCCAGTCGTGTCGCAAGTGCGCTCGAATCTTGGCAGGAGAACATTCCCGGGCAATATGCAGGTCGCCGCGGCTACGGGTGTAGTAGAGCAACTCACAGGTGTAGAAGAGGTCAAGCTGACCGAGAAAGAGACTGCGAGGCCGTTGTGCCCCTTTGATAATCGTAGCAATGCGGCCATGGTCGCGCGTCAGCCACGTAACGATCCGCGATGTATTGCCATTGGGAACGGTGCGGAGCACAATCGCCTGCGTCTTTTCAATCATTTGACATGGGGGGCGAGGGGGGGTGAACTGGTTCCAGTGAGGTCTCTCGAGTAATCCACTGCTCGAGCTTGTCGAGCAGAGTGGGGCGATCATCCAGATCGGTGTCACCGGGGTACACGGCTCCGGCCGAGATAATCAACTTCATCGCATCCGCAATGCTCATCGAAAGCACGGTCACGGCGCTGCGCGGGGAAAAGATCAGTACGCCTGAGGTTGGATTCGGGGTCGTAGGAATAAAGATGGCAACGATTGGATCACCCGGAAAATGAGGGAATTTCCGTTTCTCCATCGTTTTGGGCACAGTCGTTGTGATGAATCCCATGCAGTACAAGCCCTTCCGGGGATACTCGAGCAAGACGACTTCATCAAACATCGTTTCGCGCTGCGAGAAGATCGATTCGCCCACCTGTCGAACCTGAATATAAATTCGATTGAAGAGCGGAATCCGGACCAGTATTTTTTCTCCCAGCCGATACAGAGGTCGGCCCAAATAAGATCGTACAAAAGCACCGATCAGAACGATCACAATCGCGACCAATAACAACGCGATGAGCTGGCTCAGGTAGAACCGGACAGATCCCTCGCGCAGGAACGCTGGCAGGAGATCGAAAATCTGTTCTGTCAAAGTCATCGTGATCCAGTTTTGCGAAGCCAAACGGATCAGAAAAAAAACAATATAAACCGTGATGAAGGCGGGAGCTAATAACACCAACCCCGCAATCAGATTCCGGCGCACGACTTTGAAAAACTTCTTCATCTTGAGCGGAATTATACTCCAGGATGATCCGAAGCGAAAGACAGACATGATGCCGAGGGGTAAAAGCATCCCCATCTGCGGCAAGGTTGGTTGGCACCCCCAACGGGATTCGAACCCGTGTTACAGGGGGGCAAGAATCCAGTCGCGCAATTCCGATCGAGCTTGCTTGGCCATTTTTAATGCAATCTTGGCATCCTCTGCTGTAGCAGATTCGCCTGGATAGCGAAATTCCACAGCATAAACCGACAACCTTACCAAGTCATCTCGCAGGGTGGAGATGAGCGGGTAGTGATTAGTACATAGATCAAGCAAGGAGGGTAAATCGTGAATTTTTGGAATGCGAATTTTGTGTTTTTCCAATAAAGCTTTGAGAAGTTTTTCAACCGTTTGCTGAGCATGAAAACACACGGCGTTATGAGCCGGACGCTTGCGAAGGCGCAGCAGGGATTGTGCAACATGAAAATCCTCTTCCGCTTTTTCTAGCCATTCATGTACGGCTTTATCCATGCAAAACATGCCCGTCTGTCAAAATGTTGCAAATGAACGTATCCTGCAGCCCCACTCGTTCTTTGATGTCTGCAGGACGACGTACAAGTAAATCCAACGGAAAAGTAGCATCCTGCTGTAGTCGAATAGATAAGGCTTGATCGACATTGCGCGGCTTGTTGTGGTCCATGATGATCAGTAAATCGACATCACTGTCTTCGTTTGGACTGCCGTTGGCGTATGAACCAAAAAGAATGATCTTTTCTGGCTGAAATTGTGCCGCCAAAGACCGTGCATACGCAATAATATGATTCATACTGATCATGCTGGCACCTTTGAGGTCCGTCCAATATCAGTGATTAGTCATTACAATCAAGGTTGGCACCCCCAACGGGATTCGAACCCGTGTTACAGGGATGAGAACCCTGCGTCCTAGGCCTCTAGACGATGGGGGCACAGTTGGCAGGGTATGATGCAGATTCTGCAAAGTAGATCAATGCCAAAATCCAAGATAAGCAAAAGCGCGCGTAATGTGGGTCATGTCGAGCGTAGTCACGCGTCAGCGGGACGAAGTCGAGACATCTACGGCGAACGGCAGCAGCCGAGATTTCTCCACTCCGTCCCGATCCCCGCCTGACGGCGTGATCGGGACTTCGGTCGAAATGACCGAGAGCAGTAAGAACATGTTATACGACGCATCCAAAATGGCTGATGATCATACTGAATCCCAACTCAACCGCCCGCTTGCAGTCGCTCTTTTAGCAACGTGACGCGCTGGCGGGAGTCGGCGTTGCGTACGGCGATGGCGACGGCTTTGGCGGACCCGAGCAACAACACAAACTTTTTCCCGCGAGTCAGGGCGGTGTAAAGCAAATTGCGCTGTAAAAGAATATAATGTTGTGTGTGCATGGGGAGGATGACGAACGGATATTCGCTGCCCTGACTTTTGTGAACGGTGATGGCATACGACAAGGATAGTTCATCCAGTTCCTGGAAATCATATTCTACCGACCGATGCTCAAAGCGGACGCGTAAGGTGCGGTCGGTCGCATTGATCTCTGTGATCCGGCCACTGTCCCCATTAAATACGTCTTTCTGATAATCATTCACCATCTGCATGACCTTGTCGCCGACGCGGTAATGATAGCCGAATCGCTCAATGGAATCGCCGGTGGGGTTGAGAGCTGCCTGCAAGGCGACGTTGAGCGCTCGCGCTCCCAGCACTCCCTTTTGCATGGGGGTGATGATTTGTACATGTTCGATGGGATCGAGCCCGAACCGCTTGGGCAGCGAATGTTTGACCATCTGAACAAGGCGCTCGGCGGCGACATCGGGATCGTCCTGCGACATGAAATAAAAGTCGCTGGAGACTTTTTGGCCCGGTGTCTCCGGTTCTGGCATGACGGGAACTTCGCCCCGGTTGACGCGGTGGGCGTTGGTGATTATGGCGCTTTCGGCTGCTTGCCGAAATACTTCGGTCAAGCGACAGACGGCAAATTGGTTACAGTCAATTAGATCCCGCAGCACCGTGCCGGGGCCCACGGAAGGAAGTTGGTCGATGTCACCGACCCAGACGACAGCCGCTCGTTTAGGGATGGCGCGAATCAATTGATGGGCGAGAACGATGTCAATCATGCTGGCTTCATCAATCACAAAGACATCACCCGCCAGTTTTTTGTCTTCGTTGTGCTTGAATTGGCCCGTTTTCGGATCAAATTCCAGCAGGCGATGAATGGTCTTGGCGGTCATACCCGTGGTTTCACTCATGCGTTTTGCGGCCCGCCCGGTGGGCGCACAGAGGCAAACTTGCAATTTCTTCGCCCGAAAGATTTTTAGGATGGAATTGACGATCGTGGTCTTGCCTACGCCGGGACCGCCAGTGATGATCATGACCTTGGCCGCGACGGCTTGCCGAATGGCGGATTGTTGAGATGGAGCCAGTTCGAGTTTCACCTGGTCCTGAACCCAGGTGATGGCTTTGTCGACTTGGATGGGGGGGCAAGGATGTGTTCCGTGCGCCAGTCGTAGCATGTCTGTGGCAAAACTGGTTTCGGCGAAGTGCAGGGTCTTGAGATAAATCAATGGTTCGCCGTGTCGGTCTGGATCAACAACGAGCCGACGATTTTCCACGCCATGATCAATGGCGGCTTCGATGATGTCGGGGGGGATGTCGAGCAGTTTCACCGTTTCTTCGCACAAGGCATTGCGAGGATAGGCGCAGTGGCCGTCGCTGGTTAATTCCTGTAACGCGTATTCGACACCCGCCCGGGCCCGTAAGTCGGAATCGTGGGAAATGCCCATTTGCAGAGCAATTTGGTCAGCGGTCTTGAAACCGATGCCGCGAATGTCACGGGCCAAACAATAGGGATCGGCCATCACGGTTTCGATGGCTTTTTCTCCATAGGTTTTGTAAATCCGAAAGGCACGAGCGGTGCTGACCCCGTGGCTCAGCAGGAACGTCATGATGTCACGGACAAATTTGTGTTCAGACCACGCCTCTTTGATCGCAGTCCGCCTTCCCGCACCAATGCCGTCGATCTTGAGGAGCAGCGCAGAGCGGTTGTCGATGACATCAAAGACGTCTTTGCCAAAGGCTTTGACGAGCTTTTCTGCGTAGACGGGGCCAATGCCTTTAATTAAGCCCGATCCTAAATATTTTTCGATCCCCTCCAGCGTGTCCGGGTGAGTGGTTCGTAACTGCTCTGCCTTGAACTGTTGGCCGTGCTTAGGATCGATATGCCATTTCCCCTCGGCTTCTAGCCATTCCCCAGGAGAAATGGAAGGCAAGGTGCCGACTACGGCCACAAGTTCTTTGTGACCTCTGACTTTGACCTTGAGTACGGCAAAACCAGTTTCTTCGCTATGGAAAGTAACGCGCTCAACGGAGCCCGTGATGCGATCAGGGCCGGTGGGGTCGGGATGGGATTGTGCTGGCGAGCGCGGCATGGTCCGATTACTCGCGGATATCGATGATTTCTCCGTTGAATGCTTCTAGGGTCATGCGCACAACTGGATCACGGATCCAGCGTTGCTCAGCCGTGAGCGCCTCATCAGATAGATCATTGGATGCCGAGTCATTGTCGTCATGGTGCGTGTGGCCCTCGGGGAGTTGGATGTCGGCGGGCAGCGCTTCACCTGCTTCCAAGATGCGAAAATGCACACGGATGGGTCGCCGCAGAAAGCGTCCCAATACTTTTTCTAGGACTTTGCGATTCCGGGGGACATCGACATTTTCCAGCTCGCTCGCAAATTCAGGATCGAAGCCGATATGGACCTGATCGATTTCGACGCCGACGGGCTTGGCATCAATCAGGTAACTGCGAATCAGGGGAGCGGCGTGACTGGCTTCTTCAATCAAGTCATGCCAATGCGCGAAAAGGCGCTGATGATCCGAACGTAATTGATCGTCGGACGGACGCGGTCCAGGTGGATCGATGCCCTCTTCTGAATCGTCAGGAGGAATTGCTTCCTGTGGCGGTTCCGATTCTTCCGGCTCATCCTCAGCAATCGATTTTTGTTCCGGGAGTGGCTCAGTGAAGGTTAGACTTTTTTTTTTGGCTGCCGCGTTGCTCTCGACGTGCAAAAGCTCGGCCGCGCCAGAATCATCCAAGGCTAGTTTGAGCTCGTTGATTTGCTTGAGCAAATCCTCAATCGACACAACCGTTGCAGCTCGTGCGCAGCGGATAAGAGCCGTTTCAACCAGCGTCCGCCGCGAAATGGCATAGCGCAAACGATTTTCTGTTTCCGCCAAGATTTCGAGGATACGGAGGATCCGGGCAGGATCGCTGCTACTGGCCAGAGCCAGCAAGGCTTCGCGCTGGCGTCCCGTAATATCGAGAGTTTCGGCCGCATCGGGTGCATACATGCAAATGAGCACATTGCGGAAGCACTCCATCAACTCAATCACCATGCGTTGCATGTCCTTGCCAGCGCTATCGAGCTCCGCTATTCGCTCGATCAAGACGGAAATATTGCCGTCTAGCACGGCTTGGGCGACTTGCTCCAACGCCTCTCGTGCCAGCAATCCAAACACAGCCAGCACATCTGGCTCTCGAATCTTGTCTCCGACAAAGGCAATCAACTGGTCCATTGCAGACTGTGCATCCCGCATGCCGCCATCGGCCCCTCGCGCAATCGCTAACAGGGCATCTTCGTCGATATCGATCTTTTCCGCCTTGGCAATGTCGCCGATGGCCTTGGCGATTACCGGCACAGGTATGCGACGCAAATCAAAGCGCTGACAGCGGGAATGAATCGTGGCCGGGACTTTTTGCGGATCTGTTGTGGCCAACACAAACTTCACATGATCCGGCGGTTCTTCGAGAGTCTTAAGGAGGGCGTTAAATGCGCCGGTGGACAACATGTGGACTTCGTCGATGACGTATATTTTGTAGGGGCCGCGCACCGGAGAGTAGCGGACGTTGTCTCTCAAGTCCCGGACATTATCGACACCCGTATTGGAGGCGGCATCGATTTCGATCACGTCCAGGGCAGTCCCTGCCATGATTTCCTTGCAGGCATCACAGGCATCACAGGGGGTGGGTGTGGGACCTTTCTCGCAATTCAGTGCCTTGGCGAAAATTCGAGCTGTTGTCGTCTTGCCGGTACCGCGCGGTCCCACAAACAAATAGGCATGTGCCACTCGATTGGCTGAGATTGCGTTGCTCAGGGTGCGGGTGACGTGTTCTTGGCCGACCACATCGGCGAACTGTTTGGGCCGCCATTTTCTCGCTAAAACCTGATATGTCATGCTTGTATTCCTAACGCAGATCTCATCCACAACCAGATGGGCTCAATCGGCGGGAAGGGTTCGCTTCGCTCAACCATTCCCGCCCTACAAAACACTGCATTGTAGGGCGCGAACGGTCCCGCGCCTGCGGGACCTTCGCGCCGCGTTTGAGATGAACGCGATTTGCATCATCCTGATTTGGCAAACGCTTGCTCACCCTATCGTCCGTCGCAAAAAAGTGGCCGTGCACCGTTGGTTGACTGGTTCAACTAGGGAAGGCGGATCCCTTTCCGACTCCGGCCAGGTAAACCTGCGGCACCCGGACTACATGACTTACCGCTGCTACCTTCCGGTCCTGACGGGGTTCATCCGTGTCCGTCGCACAGGGCCCAGCCTTCAATATCGTTCCAGGTCGCCTCCGCACCAACTGTTCCAGCCGCGCGCCGGATATCCACCCTGCTATAGCGGGTTGCAGGTCATCCTTTCAGAATCAGGGCACCGCTACCTCCCCGTCTAGCACGGCCTCGAAAAACCTAGCAGGGGGCAGAGGGAATTGCAAGGAGACTTAAAAAGAGACCTTCGGCACGTTACGCTCTGCGGGTTCCTCAATCTCGAAGAATTCAGATTTCTGGAACTGGAACATCCCTGCCACAATGTTGGTCGGAACAACTTCGGTGGCATTGTTGTATTGCAGGACGGCATCGTTGTAGAACTGTCGGGCAAAGCCAACCTTGTTTTCCGTTGAGGTCAGTTCTTCTTGCAGAGACAGGAAGTTCTGATTTGCCTTCAATTCAGGATAATTTTCGACCACCAGATTGAATTTGCTGAGAGCACCTTGAAGGGCTCCTTCGGCTTTGGCGGTTTCGCCAACGGTCTTGGCGCCCACGGCCGCAGCACGGGCTTGCGTAATTGCCTCAAAGGTCTCCCGCTCATGCTTCATGTACCCTTTGGCTGTCTCGACAAGATTGGGGATCAGGTCATGGCGACGTTTGAGTTGCACGTCGATCTGGGACCACGCATTCCGAACTTGGTTCCGCAGCCGCACCAATTTGTTGTACATACCAATGATCCAGCCGATCAGCACGACCAAGACAATCACGATAATCACGATTGGAATCCAATTCATTTTCTTCCTCCACTTCGGTGGGTTCTGTGTTTCAACATAGGGTGGCAACCAATCCAGTCAGCCAGCAGGTACATAGACATCGCGGATTAAAGCATTCTCGATGGATCCGCGCAAGGGACATCACTCGGGATTAGACTTGAAATTCGCAAGGTGTGTGGTTTGATTTACGACATGAATGCGGAGCATCAAGTTCCGCTGTGGAGAGGACCTATGAAGCGATTGATCTCAATGGTGCATTTGTCTGTCGGGCTCAAGGTGGTGATTGCAGTCACTGGCTTGATCATGGCAGCTTTTGCGTTTTTTCATCTCGGCAACAACCTCCACATCTATTGGGGCCAACAAATCTACAATGAATCTGGTTTTGCCTGGAAAAAGCCGGGCATTATCGAAACAGCCCGCGTCGTGTTGTCCCTTTCCTTTGTCATACATATCATCGCGATCGTATGGGTGACCCGCATCAATCGCCGGGCGCGTGGGCAGAATTATGCGAGTTTTCGTTATTCTATGACGACTTGGAGTGGTCGATGGATGGTGTTGTCGGGCGTTTTCCTGGGAATTTTTGTTGTGTATCATGTTTTGCATGCCAAGGCTGGTTTTATACATCCCAGCTTGCATGAAGGGATCGATGCGTGGGGCAACAAAGACGTTTACAATTTGATTGTGACGACCCTGCGGCATCCGATCACGGGAGCCGTTTATTTCTTCGGGCTGACGGGATTGTTTGCTCACCTGCATCATGGCGTTCAAAGCACCCTCAGTAGTCTGGGCTTAGCTCAGGATTTGCGTGGTAAGCGGATCCGTTTGACCTGTCAGATCTTGGTGACATTGCTGTACATCGGATACGTGTCGATTCCGATCTCCGCATGGCTCGGCATCCTCAAGCCCGTGGTCGAGGCCGGTTAATTTATGGGCGACTCTCCGATTGTGGTGTGGTTTCGGCGGGACCTACGGTTAGCGGATAATCCTGCCTTGCATGCGGCGGCCAAGACTGGGCAGCCCATCATTCCACTTTTCATCTGGTCTCCAGAGGAGGAGGCGGCATGGGCTCCTGGCGAGGCCTCTCAGTGGTGGCTGCATCATTCGCTGACAGCTTTGGGAAAAGCTATAGAGGGCAAAGGGAGTCGCTTGATCATCCGCACTGGGCCCAGTGCCGCCACACTGGAGAAATTACGTTCGGAGACTGGCGCGACAGCTGTCTACTGGAATCGGTTGTATGAGCCGGCCATCATCCAGCGAGATACCCAAATCAAGAAGGATCTCAAGCAAACCGACGTTGAGGTGCGATCTTTTAATCATGCTCTGTTGTTTGAGCCGCATCAGATCAAGAATAAGTCCGGCAATCCATTCCAAGTGTTTACGCCTTTCTGGAAAAATTGTCTGACCCAGAACGAGCCGGCGGAGCCGCTACCAACACCTGCCAAATGGACATCCCCCTCTTCATGGCCCACCAGTGATAGTGTCGATAACTTACAATTGCTGCCGACGATCAATTGGGATGCCGCTTTTTATGATGAATGGACACCCGGCGAAGCGGGGGCGCAGGTGCAATTGGGTGATTTTCAACAGCAAGCAATGGCGGGCTACAAAGAAGACCGCGATTGGCCTGCCGTGAAAGGTACCTCTCGTTTATCTCCGCATTTGCATTTCGGCGAAATCGGTCCGCGACAGATCTGGCATCAACTGCAAGAAGTGATGGCTGGAAATGCCCAGAAAGGATTGATTCAAGGAGCTGAGTTTTATCTGCGAGAAGTCGGCTGGCGCGAGTTTGCTCATCATTTGTTGTTCCATTTTCCGCATACACCGGAAAAGCCATTGCGGGAGGAATTCAATGATTTCCCTTGGCGCAAGAGTGCTCCAGAGCTACGCGCTTGGCAAAAGGGCCAAACGGGGTATCCGATGGTAGATGCCGGGATGCGACAGTTGTGGCAGACCGGTTGGATGCATAACCGCGTCCGCATGATCGTCGCTTCGTTCTTGGTCAAGGATCTGCTCTTGCCGTGGCAAGACGGGGCCCGCTGGTTTTGGGATACACTCGTGGATGCCGATTTAGCCGGCAACACATTGGGCTGGCAATGGGCGGGGGGCTGTGGAGCGGATGCTGCACCCTATTTCCGGATCTTTAACCCTGTGCTGCAAGGACAGAAATTTGATCCGGCCGGCGACTATGTGCGCAAGTGGATTCCGGAGTTGGCCGAGTTGCCGAACGATCTGATCCATACACCGTGGGAAGCGAAAAACCCTGTGAAAGAGTATCCGTCACCGATCGTCGACCACAAAAAAGCCCGCGAACGAGCCCTGGCCGCCTTGGCGGAGATTAAGAAGGATGCGGATTAGTCCTGTGTAAAGCCTGTACTTCTCTCAGCACGCGAGGTGATCGAAGTCGGGTACTGTTTGCATCACAAATTGCGCTTGGCTTTCTCAACTGTGTCTACATCTTCATGAATGGCAATCAATGCTGAAAGGCGAGCTTCAGGACCTTGATCTTGCCAAAACTGCAAATCCCAAGCCTCCGCATCAGCGTGGCCTTTCGCGTGATACGTGCTCATGCGGTTCGCGCGTTGTTTGGAACGAGCCTTGATCGCATGTAATGAAGCATCTTCAATCATGACGTAATGATACCGAAAAGCCGCTGCAAGGACAAGTGTCTTGAATGGCTATGCCAACGGCACCAGCGTTCTCTGTCGCGCTTGGTACTCGGCGCGTTGCGTGTATCCTGCTGCCTGTGCGACTTCGACCGCTCTTTCGAAGTCTGCGCCCATGCGTTCGGGCTGATGTGAGTCCGAGCCAAACGTGATCGGGATGCCGCGCTCACAGGCCCATTCCAAAATAGTTTGTGATGGATATTGCTCCGCGCAGCCATGAATGAAGCCGGATGTATTGATTTCCATTGCCATACCCGCAGCGGCAATTTTGTCCAAGGCTGGTTTGACGATGCGTTCAATCTCCTCCGGAGGCGGTGGAGCGCGGAATTTCTTTGGCAAATCCAGATGTGCAGCGGCATCGTACAGGCCCGTGTCCGCCAGTTTGCCGACACAATCAAAATAGACCTCCCAGCATTTCACAATATCTGGATAATCACAGACACCGGTCAAGGCATGATCTTGCTCTCGATCATAGTGAACAAAGTGAACCGAGCCGAGCACGTAGTCGAATGGTTGCTGAGGCAGCCACTCACTCAGGAACGGTTCGCACCCGTTGTAGTAGTCGGCTTCCAAACCAAGAAATACGGGAATCTCACTGAGCGCAGCTGCTTCAGCGACCCATTCGCAGTACATCTCGAATTCATCCAAGGCCATGCGGACGTGGGGACTGAACGGCTCTGGGAAAGGGGAGTGCTCGGTGCAAATCATGGCAGGCAAACCGCGCGTCGCAGCAGCGCGAGCATAATCAATAGGAGTGCCTTCAGCGTGTTTGCAGAGACGGGTGTGCGAGTGATAATCGGGCGGCAGAGTTGTGTTTGAATGTTTCATGCCCTGACCGTACGGAGTCTGGCTGGAAGTGTCAAATATTGGAGGCCGAACCATATACCTGCGGCGTCGCAGAGCTCCGCCCTCCAAAATGACCATCACGCCGTGTCTTCTGCCTGGAGGGTCGAGCTCTGCGAGACCGAGCTCGGGGGGCGGCTACGACATTAATTACCATGCTCTAGCTCGGCTGTCGCAATAAGTTCATGCGATAGAAATTCAATTCGGCAATCGATGCGAGGATGTCATAATAGGCATCGTGCGGTTGACCCGCAATGTCGCCGCAGTCGAATGGCAGGTGCTCTTGCAAAAGGGCGACATCTTCTTTGTCGAACTCGGGTTGGCCTAGCCATCCATGCCATTGTTGTTTGAGCGTGGAGACATCGAGCAGTCGATAACTGAGTCGAGGTTGCAGGTCCGGAAAATGAATAGCTGCCAACCGCCAATCGCTGTGGACGCTGTTCCCCGCCATGGCGGGCCGCTCTTTGATGTCTGCTGCCGGAGGACCTGCGACATCGTTCAAATACTGAATCAGACGTTGGCCCGCTGCGGTCACGGGGAGGGCCTCAGGGGCTCGGCACTTGGTGATTAAGTCAGCCAGATTCTCCTGCACCCAATCCGAAACATAGGTGTCTGGATCCAGTTGGACGCAGAGGTTCAGCCCCGGATCACCCGGTTTCACGGGCTGCAAATCAACATCTGTGACCAACGCTGCGACTTGCAGAATCCGGGCCCGCTTTGGGTCCAGATCCGTAAATTCCATATCGAACCAAAAATAGTTCAAGCGGGGTGCGGGAGTTGGAGTTGTGGATGCGTCAAGCAAATCGTTCCTTCAGGTGATAATCGATTTGCGGGGCAAACAAGTCCGGTTCCAGCAGGAAGGAGTCATGGCCTTTGTCTGAATGCGCGGTGATGTGTTGGCAGGCGACTCCTGCTTCTTTGATACGGGAGACCATTTCTATCTGCTCGTCGGGGTAATAGCAGACATCGCTATCGATACTAAACACCAGCACGCGCTGATGCTTGCAGCGGTGGAATAATTCCTTGTAGGTGCGGGCGCCAGCATCGTGCAGTAAATCATAATTCTGCCAAGCAGCGACAAGGCGCAGATAGGTATTGGCATCAAATCGTTCCACAAATTTTTGACCTTGATGAATCATATACGATTCAACCGCGCTGCTGAGTTCATAGCTGTGCAGATCCGGTTCGCG
>SLBD01000103.1 GCA_007126515.1 Kiritimatiellia bacterium | reverse complement strand
CCGCGGCACCAAGCCAAACATCGCCCCGCCATCGGACGCAAAACGAGAAGTAATTATCGGAGTGATTTTCATGAGGCGCAGTGTATCATCCCCGTTTCTTAACGTCACGGAGAGATCAGGCTAAAAGGAACATTTAATCGAGATTTAGAGATTTTTGTAGGGCGGGAATGGTTGAGCACAGCGAGACCTTCCCGCCGCCAAAAGCAAAGTGAACAATGCGATGAACTGGGATTTGTTATGGGTCATTAGTTTGCTGGGAGGGGCGATGGTCATGTTTACCATCAACCGTCCTCGCATGGACGTGGTCGGCCTGTTCATGATGGCCGCCCTCCCCTTTACAGGAACCATCACCATTCAAGAAGCCTTAGCAGGCTTCTCCGACCCGAATGTTGTTTTAATCGCGCTCTTGTTTGTGCTCGGCGATGGCCTGGTACGCACCGGCATCGCCCGGCGCATGGGCGACTGGATTCATACCCAGTCCAGCGGCAGCGAGACCAAACTACTCATTCTGCTGATGCTAGCCGTCGGATTATCCGGATCATTCATGAGCTCCACCGCGGTCGTTGCCATTTTCATTCCAGTTGTACTCAGAATCTGCCAAAACAACGGCATGTCCCCTGCCAAGCTGATGATGCCCCTTTGCATGGCCGGTTTGATCAGCGGCATGATGACTCTGGTAGCCACTGCCCCCAACTTAATTGTGCATGGTGAACTGATTCGCCAAGAGGAAACAGGGTTTGGGCTCTTCACAATTACTCCGTTCGGCTTGCTGTTTTTGGTCATGGCCATCTTCTATATGCTGTGGGCAAGGCGCTGGCTCCCCGACCGCAGCCACCCGACGGGATCAGTACGAGAGCGCCCCACCTTCCGTCAATGGATCGAGCGCTATCAGCTCGATCAGCGCGAGCGGCGAGTACGAGTCTTGCCAGGATCTCCTTTATTGAATCGCCGCCTAGAGCAGTTTCAAGCGCGTGATTACGGCATGCTGATCCTGGCCATTGAACGAACCGAAGGGCGCCGACGAGGCTTGATTCGTCCCACCCGCTCGCTCGAATTAAAGGTAGATGATGTGATGCTGATCGATTTCCGGAACGACATCGACATCGAGCATCACGTAGAGGAACTCGGGCTGGAAATCTTGCCGCTGGGTGCCACTCATCGTTACCTCATGGATCACACGCAAGAACTTGGCATGATCGAGGCCATCGTCACGGCCGAGTCCCAGTTTCTTGGCCAAACCGCCATCCAAGCCAACATTCGATCTGAAACAGGACTCACCGTCATCGGCTTGCGCCGCCAGCAAAATGTCTTTGGCAACAATCTATTGGAAGAATCCTTGCGCGTCGGCGACACCCTCTTGCTGACTGGCTTTTGGGAAGATATCCAGAACCTCCCGCAAGATGGATCAAAGCTTCTCCCCCTCTCCATGCCCAACGAAATGCTCGAAGTGCTACCCGCCCATGACCGCGCTCCGCATGCACTGGGCATCCTTGTCCTTGTTATTGCGCTGATGGTAGCCGGCATCATTCGCAACGTTCATGCCGTATTGATCGGATGCTTGCTGATGGGAGCCTTTCGCTGCATGGACATGAAAAGTGCGTATCAATCGATCAATTGGAAAACACTGGTACTGATCGTTGGCATGATGCCGTTCTCTCTGGCGCTGCAACGCACCGGAGGTGTAACACTCGCCGTGGACCTGCTCATGCGTAGTGTCGGCGACGGCTCTCCGCGCGTCGTCCTCGGCGTGCTTTTTCTAATCACCTCGGTCATTGGCATGGGCATTTCCAACACAGCCACAGCCATTCTCATGGCCCCCATCGCCTTATCGATGGCCTACGCCTTGGAGCTTTCTCCTCTCCCCTTTGCGATGGCCGTCGCATTGGGTGCGTCATGTGCATTTATGACACCTGTATCCTCGCCCGTGAACACACTGGTTATGGGCCCTGGCAACTATCGATTCATTGATTTCATTCGCATCGGCGTGCCCTTTGCCATCCTTGTGCTAATCACCAGCGTCTTGCTGGTTCCTATTATCCTCCCGTTTTAGTGCTACGGAAAGAACTGCCCCGCAGGGGTGCTCTGCGGGGGGCGAAACGGGCAAATGCGCAATGCGCATTTGAGCAGAGGGAGGGCGTCAGATGCGGTTGAGCGCAAGGCGCGTGGGGTGGCGCTGGACTCATGTCCGCGCCGCCCCGCGCAACGCCGCGATCGACCGTAGCTGGCGCATTCCCGGCGCGACCGCTTCGGCCACCGCCATCCCACACCCCCACTTTGTCACGCCGCTTCGCGCCGTGCCTCCGGTCGGAATGCCGCCCTTTTCGATTGACGCTAGCGAACGACGAGAACGATCGACGATCAGATATTCTTCACTCGAAATCCGTTCTCGTCGCCAGCTCTCCTTAACAGATTTCCTCTTTTGACAGCAGCTTCGCTCGGGGTAACCATTGGAATAAAGCAAGATCATGGAAAGAACTGCCCCGCAGGGGTGCTCTGCGGGGGGCGAAGCGGGCAAATGCGCAACGCGCATTTGAGCAGAGGGAGGGTGTCAGATGCGGTTGAGCGCAAGGCGCGTGGGGTGGCGCTGGACTCATGTCCGCGCCGCCCCGCGCAACGCCGCGATCGACCGTAGCTGGCGCATTCCCGAAGCGACCGCTTCGGCCACCGCCATCCCACAACTCCGCTTTCTCACGCCGCTTCGCGCCGTGCCTCAGGTCGGAATGACCACTTTTTCGATTGACGATAGCGCACAACGAGAACGATCGACGATCAGATGTTCGTCACTCATATTCCGCTCTCATCGCCCGCTCTACCACTATGTCCACTTCCGCTTCTCCAAGTCAGCGCGAAAGTCATCCATCGCCGGAGCAGCCTGCTCCCAGACATCGCCCGCCTTCATAAAGTCCAAGGCTCTGATGTCAACGAGTCGGGGTCGGACATAAATGGTTGGCGGAGCAGCGGCCAGTTTCGCGTGCGTCAACTGCGCCACCATCGCATCCAGCATACCGAGAGTCGCATCCACCATATTGGGTGAATCGCTACATCCCTCTGCCGGTGTTGGAATCACATCTAATGCAATCGTGGCATCACATTCATCCGCAAGCAGATCATAAGGCAAATTATTAGCCACACCGCCATCAACCAGAATCCGGCCTTCATAGTTCACCGGCACAAAGATTCCAGGAATGGAAATACTGGCTTGGATCGCGGGTGCCAACAGTCCCTTTTCAAATACCACCGCGTCCCCGGAATGAAAATCAGTTGCCACCACCTTCAATGGGATTTTCAAGTCTTCAAATGTGTCTGCATCAATCGACTCAATTAAATACTTCAGCAGGCCATCTACTTTCAGCAAGCCGTTTCCTTTCAGAGAAATTCCAAACGCGCTCAACCACTTGATCAAACCACGCCGCTTCGGAATCAACGTCTTCCAATTGTCGCCGCGCTCAATGATATGCTGCTCGAAAAAGGAGCGGATATCTGCCCCCGACCAGCCGGACGCATAGAAAGCCGCAATGATCGACCCCATACTTGT
>SLBD01000196.1 GCA_007126515.1 Kiritimatiellia bacterium | reverse complement strand
TGTTCACGGTGGTGGCCCAGACTCGTTGCGTCGACTTCACGAGGCGCAGCAGGATTTCATGGAACGGTTTCCTGTATCGGCGTTTATTCAGTCGGCCCACCACAACTGGAATCAGCCGCCGGGCATTTGGCCGTGGCCCGAAGAATTCTTTCATCGCCATCACCGAATTCAAGCCACGGATCCCTTGCGACGCTTGATCAAGTTAGGGATTAACCCCGGTCTACCGCATGAAGAAATTGCGGATGTTTCGTATCGCATCGATATCTTTTACAATCGCTGGGAGGACTTGGTCGATGCGGCTCGTCTATCCGACACGCCGCTACTGATGAATTATCCCGGTTGGCAGATTCAGCGCCAGCAAGTATCTCCGGCGCAGGCGTTGTATTTCCGCGTCCAAGCAGGTCCCCGCGGCGGTTGGGAACTGCATCACGTGGGCGATGAACCCCGATCGGGAAGCCTTGACGTGCAGTTGGTGTTGGCGGGTCCTGCTGGCGGCAGTGTGATCCCGTTGGAATTGTCGGTTGCCGGGCAACCCTCTGAGCAATTGCAGATGCCGGTTGGCCAGCAGGTTCAGTATCGTATTCCTTTTCATGATCTGCCGCCCGGAGTTCACTCGATTCAATGGCAAGTTCCTCGGGCGCGAAGTCAAGACGTTCATCTGATTCTGATTGATGCGGCGGTCTCCGTCAATTTGACTTCCGATTCGTAAACACGGCTCGGCGAGACGCATAGCCTTGCGTATTCCGTAATTACAGAGGCAAAGGGGTAGGGCGAGCTCACCGAGCGAGCCGCGAGTTTTAATCGGAGGCCAAAATGAGATTTGCTGAGAAATTTCTTGCTGAGAACTGAATGACTCTATGCGAATGTCTGCTACTGGCATCATTCGAATTGAGCGATATACTGGATCCGTCCAGAATCATTCGATTACATTTCAACGTGACCCGCAGTCTGGCGTTCTAACGCTCAAGAAAGGAAAGAGTGCATGAAAATTCGATGGATGTGGATGGCGGTTGTGATGTTGTGCGTGATCAGCGTGGAGGCCCGGGAGACGCCGGTGCGCGAAGCCATTGTGCGCGTGTTTACCGTGCATAATGTGCCGGATTACTACAACCCCTGGAACATGCGAGGAACGACCTCATCAACGGGTTCCGGCGCGATCATTTCGGGTAACCGGATCTTGACCAACGGGCACGTAGTGCGGGACGAAACCTTTGTGCAAGTGCGCCGCTTCGGCGAAGCGCGGCGCTATCAAGCTCGAGTGCTGTATGTTTCGCATCAAGCCGACTTGGCGATATTGACAGTGGACGATCCTTCCTTCTTTGACGGTGTGGAGCCGCTCGAGTTTGGAGAGCTGCCAGAAACGCAGGATGAAGTGCAGGTGTTTGGGTTTCCCATGGGCGGCGATACGTTAAGTATTACCAAGGGCGTTGTATCCCGCATCGAGCATCAGACGTATGTGCACAGTTCTGTGAATCTATTGGCCGTGCAAATTGATGCCGCCATCAATCCGGGGAACAGTGGTGGGCCCGCGATCGTTAACGATCGGATCGTCGGGGTTGCCATGCAGGGCATCCCGCAAGCGGATAACATTGGTTTTATCGTGCCAGTGCCCGTGATTCAGCACTTTCTGATGGACATCAAAACCGGCGAGCGCAATGGCATCCCAGGGATGGGCATCATGACTCAGCGGCTGGAAAATCCCGGTATGAGGCGACGACAGGGGATGGAGGAGGATGAAACCGGTGTGCTGTTGATTCATGTCATCGACGGGGCAGCAGCGGACGGGATTTTACAACCGGGCGATGTGCTGCTGGAAATTGAAGGGGAAGCGATTGCGGATGATGGTACAGTCGAATTCCGCTCTCAGGAGCGAACCAGCATGAGCTATTTTGTCCAACGCCGCCAAGTGGGTGAAGAAATTCAGCTCCGCATTCTGCGTGACGGAGAGCGCAAAGATGTGTCCATCGCGCTTGTGCATCCGATGGAGCGGGACTGGTTGGTCCCCATGGAGGTATATGATGTGCTGCCAACCTATTACATCTATGGTGGCGTTGTGTTTGTGCCCTTGAATCGGAATTTGTTGAGGATGTGGGGTAATAATTGGATGAACACAGCGCCGCGAGAACTCGTTATTTTCTTGAATCAGAATTTCGTCACTGAAGACCGCGATGAAGTGGTGGTGGCGTTGAAGGTGCTTGCGGCCGATGTCAATCAGGGCTTTCACAACGAAAATCACTGGGTGATTGAGTCCGTTGACGATATCCCGATTCGCAACTTGCGGCATATGATTGAAATTGTTGAGTCCGGCGATGAAAACGAATTTGTCGAATTCCGCAGCGCTGGAGGGCAGATGATCGTGTTGGATCGAGCACTCGTTGCGCAGGAACATGCCCAGATTTTGGCTACATATCGGATCCCCCAAGATCGATCAGATGATCTCTTGGATACGCGTCCCGATATCGTTTCCCCCTTCGCGGAAGCCGCATCAATCGGGCAGTAGTGGCGTGAGAGATCTGTCGCCATCTAGTTTGCCCGAAAATAACGCAACTTGTGTCATGTCGAGCGTAGCGAAGCGAAGTCGAGACATCTCTGGCTTCGCCACCCACCGGCGGTTCTTTAAGAGCGAAGCCGAGAATCTCATGCCATACCGGAATCCTATGCAAGCAGGACGAGCGTCAACAGTAGGCGCTACAGTGAATGCGATTGGCTATTGGTAGATTTGGAGATGTCTCGACTTCGTTCCGATCGCCGCCTCGCGGCGCGATCGGAACTCCGCTCGACATGACGCGTTGAGTTGATTTGGAATCGGCGGATATGACATAAATGAACGGCTCGATCGGTAGGCGATCTGGCAACGTACGAATGACGACCGACGGACGAAGTAAAAGGAGAAAGCCGATGCTGAAAATTAGAAATAATAGTATACTCACGCTTTTGGCGGTGGTTTGTTTTGTCATCGGCGGACACGCTGTTCTCGCCGAGACCGATGAATTCGCAACAGCCCGGGAACGAATGGTGATTAACACAATTGAAAGTCGAGGCATCTCCGATCCCGATACATTGCGCGCGATGCGTGCTGTGCAGAGGCATAAATTTGTTGATCCCAGCACGATTCGGCAAGCCTATGCCGACCGACCTTTGCCCATTGGCCACGGTCAGACGATTTCTCAACCCTACATCGTGGCGCTGATGACCGAGTTGCTGCAAGTCAGCCCGGGTGATGTCGTCTTGGAAATCGGCGCTGGGTCAGGATATCAGGCCGCTGTGTTGGCAGAAATTGTGGAGCAAGTGTTTACCATTGAGATTGTCCCGGCGCTGGCTGAATTATCGACGCAGCGCATGAAAGATTTGGGGTATGACAACGTCACGGTGAAAGGAGGCGATGGCTACTTTGGTTGGCCAGACCATGCCCCATTTGACGGCATCATTGTGACCGCCGCCGCAACTCATATACCTCCGCCTCTGGTCGAGCAATTGAAGCCCGGTGCCCGCATGGTGATTCCCGTTGGTCCCCCGATGCAGGTACAAACCTTGATGCTGGTCGAGA
>SLBD01000022.1 GCA_007126515.1 Kiritimatiellia bacterium | reverse complement strand
TTTACATGGGCAGGAATGCCCATGTTCCCAGCCGCAGGAGCAAGGACATTCCTGTACTTGCAGCTGACAGGACCAGGAATCCCCATGTCGCCCAAAACCCCAAGGTCCCACACTTTCCGAAGTGTGGGACCTCAATATGAGCGCAATTATCAAAAACCCGGAGCAAGGACATTCCTGTCCTTGCAAATGCCTCAAATCCTCAACCAATCATCGCGCGATAGAGGCGAATGCGCTCGTTCAACTCAGACCGCGACAGCGTTTGCAAACGATCCAGACTGAAGGCTTCAACAGCGAAGGAGGCGACGATGCTGCCGGCCACCATCGCTTCGCGAAGAGTCGCGGTATCAACACGATCTGTGGAGGCCAAGGCGCCAATCATGCCGCCAGCAAACGCGTCACCGGCCCCAGTGGGATCAATGACAGAAGCAAGCGGGTAGGCTGGCAACAAGATCGTGCGATCATTGCTGAACAACATACAGCCGTGCTCGCCCTTTTTGATCAAGACATAGTCGGGGCCCAGATCGAGAAGTTTCCGAGCGGCTACCGGCAAGAACCGTTCACCGGTCAGTTGCTTCGCCTCTGACTCATTGACCGCTAATAGGTCGACACGACGAATGACCTGTGTCAATAGCTCTAGTTCTGTGTTGATCCATAGGTCCATAGTATCGAGCAAGACAAAGCTGGACTGCATCTGATCGAGTACAAGGAGCTGAAGAGCTGGATGAATGTTAGCCAGAAAAAGGAAGGGAGCTTCGCGATAGGTTGGAGGAATTTCCGGATTAAAATCGGCAAAGACATTCAGCTCCGTGCTGAGTGTATCGCGTTCATCCATGTTATCGCGATAGACACCTGACCACCGAAACGTCTCGCCTGGTTTCTTCTGTAGACCACTCAAGTCAATGGCGAAGTGCCGGTACAGGTCCTCGTGTTCAGTAGGAAAATCTTCGCCCACCACACCGACCATGCCGGTGGGAGAGAATAGCGATGCGGCAGCGCACGCATAACTGGCCGATCCGCCCAGGATGTTTTCAGCCCGGTCATAGGGTGTGGCTACAGTGTCAATGCCGATGGAGCCGACAACAATCAATTTAAGTGGGTGCTCTGCCATGGTTTGCTCAGATCCGAAAGGGTTAGCGAAGGATTTCTTCAATCCGTTCGCACAACAGGTGGATAATCAAGCCATGACCTTCTTGAATGCGTGGCGTCTTGGGAGAACAAGAAACGGACAAGGCTTGGTCGGCTAATCCGATGACTCCTCCTCCCGTGCCTCCGGTCATGGCTAACGTATATATATTCAACTCTTTGGCGGCCTCGATTGCCGCACAGACATTGTCTGCATTCCCGCTGGTGGAGATGGCAATCAGGGCATCTCCTTCTTTGCCCAAGGCTTGGACTTGCTTTGCAAAGGACTGGTCGTATCCGTAATCATTGCCGATCGCTGTTAGGATCGAGGTGTCTGTTGTCAACGCGATGCCAGCATAGGGGCGACGATCAAATAAGAATCGATTCACCAATTCCGCTGCAAAATGTTGAGCATCCGCGGCGCTGCCGCCATTCCCGCAAAGCATGATCTTGCCACCAGCTCCAAGGCGCTCGGCCAGATTTACCGCGATCGCGTCAATGGTTTCCCGTAGTTCCACCAAGACTTGATGGGCGACGGCAAGGTAGTCTTCACTAATTGTATCCCAGTCCATGCGTGAACCCCTTTATGAATCTTGGTCCGGGATTTCTTCGGCAGGAGGCGGATCCCCAACGATGTCTTTGACATGTACGCAAATCCGTTTGATATCTGCGAGCCCCATATTGATTCGTACACTTTCGCGCACACGCTCCTGCAGCAACTGGCAGAGTTCAGGAATTTGAGTGCCCGCTTTGACCCGCAACTCTAAATCAATGTCGATCGATTTCCCGCGTGGCTTCACAATCGGTTTCATCGAAACAATGGCCGCAAACTCTTCGCCGATTTTCCCAATGAATTCGCTGACAGCTCGCAACAAGATCGAAACGGTATCGCCGTTGTGCTTGAAGGCCAAGTACTGTTCGCCTTGGGGGCGGCGATTGAATGAAGTTGCCAGGTAGACAACCACTAACGCCAGAATGCCCACTCCTGCCAAGACGCCCCAGCCCCGTTCGCGCCGCAGCAGGTCGATGCAGTCGGTCCAATATTCCTGACTGAATCCCATGTGGATCAGTAGCGCACCTTGGCCAATCAAAATGGCCAGTAACACAATTCCGATGATTATATGAACGATGCGCTTCATAGTCGTCTCCTCTTTAATCCCTACTTGTTGACAGGGGGAACAAAGGTGCCTTCTGCCAAATACTCATCCAGGAACTTAGTCGTATAATCCCCTTGTGCAAATCGGGAATCGAGTAAAACAGAAATTCCCAGAGGGACCGTTGTATGCGGGCCTTCAATCATAAATTCGCTCAGGGCGCGTGTCATGCGATGAATCGCTTGAGTCCGATCCGGCGCATGAACAATGATTTTTCCGATCATGCTGTCGTAATACGGGGAGATGTCATAACCCGAATAGACATGAGAATCGATGCGAACCCCATTGCCGCCCGGGAAATGCACCCAATCCACTTTGCCCGGGGAAGGGGTAAAGTTTGTGTAGGGATTCTCTGCGTTGACGCGGAATTCAATCGAGTGTCCATCCAGAACGATGTCCTTCTGGGAAAATGACAAGCGTTCGCCGGAAGCAACACGGATTTGTTCCTTAATCAGGTCAATGCCTGTAATTTCCTCACTGACAGGATGTTCTACCTGAATGCGCGTATTCATTTCCATGAAATAGAACTCATTGCTCTTGGCGTCGTAGAGGAATTCGACCGTCCCGGCGTTGCGATAGCCAACCGACTCCGCCAGCTTAACCGCAGCCCGATGAATCCGCTTGCGCGTGTCCGCGTCCAAAATCGGGCTGGGAGCTTCTTCAATGAGCTTCTGATGGCGGCGCTGGATACTGCAGTCGCGCTCGCCCACATGCACAACATTGCCGTGATGGTCTGCGATGAGCTGGACTTCGATGTGACGCGCGCTTTCGACAAACTTTTCCATGTACATGCCAGAATTGCCGAAGGCTCGCTCGGCTTCGGCGCTGGCCGTCATGAATGCTTGCACGAGGCTGACATCATTGTGGGCATGCCGCATGCCTTTGCCGCCACCGCCAGCCGTTGCTTTGAGCAGGACCGGATACCCGACCTTTTGGGCCCATTTGAGTGCCTCTTCCTTATTGCGGATGAGGCCGTCGCTGCCCGGAGTAACAGGCACTCCTGCCTTCAAGGCTGTTTCCCTGGCCATCGCCTTGTCGCCCATTCGGTTGATATTATCTGGCGAGGGGCCGACAAAAATGATTTTGCAGTTTTGGCAGATTTCCGCGAAATGGGCGTTTTCCGACAAAAAACCGTAGCCGGGATGAATCGCGTCCACATCCGTAATTTCTGCAGCACTAATGATGTTGGCGATTTTCAGGTAACTTTGTGCCGCTGGAGCAGGGCCAATGCAGATTGCTTCGTCGGCTAACTGGGCGTGCAAAGAGGACTCATCGGCTTCCGAATAGACCGCCACCGTTTTGACACCTAGTTCGCGGCACGCCCGAATGATACGGACGGCAATCTCGCCCCGGTTCGCAACTAATAAGCGTTTAATCATAGGAATCTCTTATTGCGGGATGATCTTGAACAAGGGTTGTCCATACACGACCGGAGAGGCATTCTCGACCAAAATCTTGGTGATTTTGCCTTTGACCTCGGCCTTGATTTCATTCATCACCTTCATCGCTTCGACAATACAAACCACCGTATCCTTGTCGACCGTGTCACCCACCTTGACGAATGCGTCGGAATCCGGCGAACTCGACCGATAGAACGTGCCGACGATGGGAGATTTGATTTCTGCGGATCCATCATCTTCTTCTGCGGCAGGCGCTGCCGCAGCAGCTGTCGCCGGAGCGGGCGCTGCAGCGGGAAGAGGAGAGGCCGCTGGCAACGGAGACACCATCTTGATGTCATCAGCCGCGCCTCGCACAAGTGCCAAGCGAAATGATTCTTCTTCCAGCTCAAACTTGCTGACATCATGCTCTTGCATGAGTTCAACGATTTTCTTGATTTCATTAATATCCATAACCGTCTCCTCCGTGGATTGCTACGCTCCCGCGATTACCTGGCTATCAAAGCCGGTTTTTATAGAACGACCTCAGACTAGCAAGCCACGCGGGGAATGTCTACCGATGAAACTCGGATTGTGCAACGGGGAGATGAATCGCGCCGAGAGCAAATCTAGATTGACACTGATAACCCACTTCATTAACTTGGAATCGTATCTTTATGGGGAACCACCAACGAAAGAGTGAATTATGGCTAAGCTTCTGAAACCCATGGTTGTTGTGCTGCTTGTTTTGGGCATCGCCTCATTGGTCTTGGGCATTATGCTTTTTGGTCAACGGGAAGAAGTCAAAGGGCGAACTCAATTGCTCGAAAATACGGCTATGGAAATTGCCAGTGGCTTGCACTACGACGAATTGCGGCGTACCCACTTGTTGGAGTATGACACGCGCATGCGTAATGCATTAGGCCAACTCAGCACACATGCGGCTGCGACACAACAAGATTTGTTGGATACGCGTCAAGATCTGCAAAACACGATTCTCGACTTGGAGCAAACGGAAGAAGAGCTTCGTGTGACACAAAATGCGCTTGAAGAAAGTCGGAATCGGGTCGCTCAATTAGAGGGCACGGTGGAGACTCAGCGCGCGGAAATTGCTCGGATCAATCGGCAAGTCGATGAACTGGAACGCACTCGAGATAGCTTGCAAGCCCGAATTGATGATATGGAGCTACAGATCGCCCAACTGGAAGAAGAAGGGTTGGAAAAGGATGACCAAATTGCCGAAATGGAGGAGCTGATCGCTCGATACGAGGCCGAGTTGTTTCCTGATGATGACGGCCAAATTGGTACACCCGTAGGGTTGGCTGGATCCATTTTGCTGGTCAATCCCGATTGGAATTTCGTCATACTGAACATTGGCTCTGAGCAAGGACTGAGTTTGAACACGGAAATGCTTGTGCATCGAGACGATGATTTGATCGGTCGAGTGCGCGTTATCAATGTGAAAGAAGCATTTGCCATCGCTGATATTTTGCCTCGGTGGCAGCTGTCACCACTTCAGGAGGGTGATCATGTCGTCTTCTAGCAGTAATGTGTGCGGAATCTTGGCACTGTTGACAGTCCTCTTGTTTCTGGCGTTGATCACCTTGCAAGTCATGGAATTGCTCTATTATCGAGCTCCGCCCTCCCTCTGGCCGGCGGGATAAACGATCAGCATGTATGGGCAGGGGGTGAGTTACTATGGCTAGTCATTTGCTAAGATGGGGTGGAAGTATATTGGGCCTCTGCCTTGTTCTGATCCTCGTCAGCTCCTGTGCGACATCGCCAGATCGCCGAGATTCTGATATTCCATGGAATGAGCCCCAGCCCTGGGAAGGCTCACCTTTTATTCCTGGTTTAAATCGTTATTAAGCAGTGGCGTTTTCTGCGCATCTCTCATCGAGAGTATTTCAGCCGAGGCCTGCTTACCGTGTGTGCATAGTACAAATGCTCGGCAGTTAGATTCATGAATATACGTAAAACGATAACAAAGGACGTCGTTCTTCTTGATATGACTGGCCAAAACAAGGATCAGGTCATTGATGAACTGATGGATGTTTTGGTGGATGTCGGCAAGGTGACCCAGCGAAAAGTGGCGTTAAAGGCCATTTGGGAGCGCGAACGCAAGATGTCGACGGGAATGCAGCATGGCATTGCATTGCCGCATGCGAAGTGCGATGTGGTGGATGGGTTGGTGGTTGCATTTGGGATTCATCGGCCGGGCGTTGATTTTGAGTCGTTGGATGGTGAGCCTGCTCATTTTATTATTATGACGTTGTCGCCGGCAAACCGAGCCGGACCGCATATTCAGTTTCTGGCCGAAATCAGCCGCCAATTGAATGATGCCGATGTGCGGGAGCGAATTCTGCAGGCAGCAGATAAAGAAACAATCATCGATATTCTGGCGGACGCGGAAGAAAGCGGCGCTGATTCAGCAGGGAGCGAAGAAGAATGAGAGAGCTGGGTGTTGGTATTTTGGGGTTTGGCACCGTGGGTGCGGGTGTGGTCGATTGCTTGCAAACGAATAGCGATTTAATCGCTGAGCGGGTGGGGGCCCGATTGGTCGTCCGCCGCATTGCTGATCTCGATATTGAATCGGACCGCGGCGTGACCGTGGCAAAAGACATCCTGACGACTGATGCTGAAGCAGTGATTCAAGATGAGCGGGTCGACATCATTGTTGAGTTGATTGGTGGCACCACGATCGCGCGGACGTTGACATTGGCGGCATTATCCGCCGGAAAGCCGGTTGTGACAGCAAACAAAGCATTGCTGGCCGAACACGGAGATGAATTGTATGCCGCTGCCGAAAAACACAATACCGATTTGCTCTTTGAAGCCAGCGTCGGCGGCGGGATTCCAATTATTCGTGCCTTACGCGAGGGCTTAGTCGGCAATCGTATCGTCAGTATTTGCGGGATCTTGAATGGTACCTGTAATTATATCCTCACCCGCATGGAACTGGAGAAGCTGCCGTTTGATCAGGTCTTGAAAGAAGCGCAGGAAGCCGGATACGCAGAGGCTGAGCCGAGTTTGGATATTGATGGCCTTGACACTGCGCATAAAGCAGTTGTCCTGGCATGCCAAGCCTTCGGCAATCCTGTGCAAATGAATGATGTGCCTGTGCATGGCATTCGAGGGATCGACCCGATGGATATCGAGTACGCGGCCGGGTTGGGATACAGGATCAAACTGTTGGCGGTCATCAAACATGATGGCGAGTCCTTGGAGTTAGGGGTGCATCCGGCATTGATTCCACAATCGCAGATGATGGCTTCGGTGAGCCATTCGTTTAATGCCGTTCTTGTTCAGGGCGATCAAGTGGGGGAAACTCTGTATTATGGTCGCGGAGCCGGTCGAGCTCCCACCGCCAGCGCTGTGGTGGGGGATGTGGTCGATGCCGCCCGGAACGTATTGGCCGGGCATCCGCGCCGGGTTCCAGCCTTCACACAACAATCTATTCCGGTGGTATTACGACCGATGGAAGACATCCAGAGCCGGTATTATATGCGCTTTTCTTTAAAGGATCAGCCGGGCATGTTTGCCCAAGTGGCGCAGATTTTAGGATCTCATGGGATTAGTTTGGCTTCGGTTGTGCAAAAAGAGGCGCGGGCCGGGGCGGCTGTGCCTGTGATCATGTTGACGCATGTGGCTCGGGCTGGAGCTGTGTTGGATGCCTTGCGCGAAATCGATGGGTTAAGCACAGTGGGAGCGCCCACGATCTGGTATCGAATTGAAGATTTTGGACAGTGAGCTGAACGATATTGAAGACGGCATGCATTGTATATGAGGGTATGGCCGACCGCCCCGATGAGTCGTTGCAACAGCGAACGCCGATGGAGGCAGCTCGGTGTTCGGTGGCCACGCAATTGGCGGTGACGGGGCAGGGGGGATTACTGCAGACGGGCCGCAAGGATATCGCTCGACGTAGCGAGGCCATCCTTGGCGGTTTCCTCGGATTTCCGGATGATGTCATGGCGGGAGTATGGCGCGGCCCCCTCGAGGCATTGGCCGCCGATGTGGATACCGCAGGTGCGGCTTGGGTATTTCGAGCCGATTTGATTACGCTGGACGGAAATCGGCTGGTCGGGGCGAGCGTGCCCGGGATTAGCCTAAAGGAAACTCAGGAACTGGTGGAGTCGATCCGTGCAGCGGTTGCAGATCTACAGGTCAGAGTCGAAGCCATCCAACCGGGAACGGCCATAGTCATTGTAGAGGACGCTCAGGTCCAAGACATCCATTCGGTATCTCCATATGAGGTCGAAGGGGATGATTTAGAGACGGCGTGGTCCGGCTATCGTCGGCAAAAGTGGGTGCGCCGCTTTGTGGAGGCCACGCGGCCTATTTTTGCCGATCATCCTGTTAATGAAGTGCGTGTGGATCTGGGCGAGAATCCGGCAAACGCCTTGTGGCCATGGGGCGGCGGCGTGCCTCTCGTTGCGGGGGCGGGTGCCTCTCTACGCGCCTTTGACGGGGAAGTCCTCGTTTCGAATCAGATGCTGGCGCGAGGCTTTGCCAAATACGCAGGAATTGATAGTGTCGATCTCGCTGACCCCTGGGTGGAAATCGATGGGAAACGGCCCTTGTTCCGAATTGCGGGCATCGTGAAAGCGCTTCATGATAATGATCATTTAATCATGTATGTGGGATCGCGCTATCCTGGTGGTCGCTACGGTCGGTCGGCAGAAAAGGTCTGGGCGATGGAGTGCTTAGATCATATGGTATTAGCTCCCATGCACGCCGTATGGGACTCCATGCGTCCGTGTCGGACCGTGTTGGCTGTCGAAAGCGCCGTGCTCGCCAGCAGCGGTCGACGAGCTCGAGAGCCGTTGCCGGTCATTCTTGCCGGAGACGGGGTGGAACCGGATGGTGTTGGGCATTGGGACGAAAAATGCTGCGCCCAAGGGAGTTTGGGTGTACTTGGCTTTGCTGAATTGATGGATCTGGCGAGAAGGGAGAACTGAGGGAATGGCATTGTTTGTGCAAAAATTTGGAGGGAGCTCGGTTGCCGATGCGGCTTGTGTACACCGCGTGGCACAACGCGTCTACGATACCAAGCAGGAAGGCCATGATGTCGTGGTCGTGCTGAGCGCCATGGGGAAAACAACAGACAATCTCATTGCCTTGTCCCGGGAAGTGAATCCGCAGCCAGATGAACGAGAAATGGATATGTTGCTGGCAACGGGCGAGCAGGTGTCAGTGTCGATTTTAGCGATGGCCCTGCATGCAATGGGTGCCGAAGCCATTTCCATGACTGGACCTCAGGCAGGGATCGCGACGGATTCAGCCCACACCAAAGCCAAGATTATGGGCATCAATCCGGAGCGAGTCGTTGAGAACTTGAAAAAAGGCCGGATCGTGATTGTCTGCGGATTTCAGGGGCTGACGCCGACTGCGGATATTGCCACGCTGGGCCGAGGCGGGTCGGATACCACTGCCGTGGCGTTAGCGGCTGCCTTGAAGGCAGATCGTTGTCAGATCTTTACGGATGTCGATGGTGTTTATACGGCCGACCCGCGCATTGTCCCTGCAGCTGGAAAATTGGATACCATTGCGTACGATGAAATGTTGGAACTCGCGAGTTTAGGGGCTAAAGTGCTGCAATCCCGTTCGGTCGAATTTGCGAAAAAATATGGGGTGGAGCTGGAGGTGTTAACCAGTTTTGAGCGCCGTCCCGGAACCATTGTTAAAGAAGAGGTGGAAGATATGGAAAATGTAATTGTGCGCGGCGTGGCAGTTGATAAAAACCAAGCCAAAGTAACGATTCAGCATGTTCCGGATCGGCCGGGAGTTGCGGCCAAATTATTTCAGGAATTGGCCGCGGCCAACGTGAATGTCGATATGATCGTCCAGAACGTCAGCGAAAAGGGGCAAACGGATATCTCCTTTACGGTGCCGCGTGATGAAGTCAATCGAGCCCGATCCACTGTGGATGGCCTGCTGGAGGGCATTGCAGCTGCCGGGGCCACATACGATGTGGACATCGCGAAAGTCAGCATTGTCGGCGTTGGCATGCGCAGTCATTCCGGAGTTGCCTATCGAATGTTTGAGGCGCTCTCTACCAACAAAATCAACGTGGAAATGATTTCAACGTCCGAGATTAAAATTTCCGTTGTGATCCGCAGTGCATTTGCGGATCAAGCCATGCAAGTGTTGCACACCGCCTTTGAATTGGATCAAGAATCATGAAGCGCATAGCCATCTACGACACAACATTACGAGACGGGACCCAAGGAGAAGGGATCTCCTTTTCCGGCACCGGTAAATTGCGCGTCGCCGAGCGGTTGGACGCATTTGGGGTGGATTATATTGAAGGTGGATACGCTGCCTCCAATCCCAAAGACATGGCGTTCTTTCGCGACGTTAAAAAACTGAATTTGAAGCACGCGAAAATTGCCGCCTTTGGTAGTACGCGTCGAGCCAACGTCCCTGTGGGCGAAGATCCAGGTGTATTGGCGATGATGGAAGCCGATACGCCGGTGGTGACATTTTTTGGCAAGAGCTGGAAACTGCACATCCGCGACGTGTTGCGGACCACGCCGGAAGAAAATTTGAAGATGATCGCCGACACAGTTCGCTTCTTCAAGGAGCGGGGCAAAGAGGTGATTTATGATGCCGAACACTTCTTTGATGGCTACAAAGATGATCCCGACTACGCCGAGGAAACGCTGCGTGTCGCGGCTGCCGCAGGCGCCGATTTGGTTGTCCCCTGTGACACCAATGGCGGTACCTTGCCGAATGAAGTCTACGAAATCGTGGCTGGCTTGACGGCCTCTTTCCACACCGCGATTGGCATTCATGCCCACAACGATTCTGAGTTGGGGGTTGCGAATTCCATCGAAGCCGTGCGCGCCGGCGCACTCCATGTGCAGGGCACCATCAACGGGTTTGGTGAGCGTTGCGGGAATGCGAATTTGACATCGATTATCCCGAACTTGTTATTGAAAATGAACTGCCTCTGCTTGAAGGATGGGCGGGAGTCGGTCAAGCAGTTGCGGGATGTCTCTAATTTTGTCAATGAACTCGCCAATCAACGTGCGTGGACGAAGGCCCCCTTTGTTGGGGACAGCGCCTTTGCCCATAAGGCGGGTATGCACGTTGACGGTGTGCGAAAGAATCCGGAAAGCTTCGAGCATCTGGATCCTGCCGAAGTCGGCAACAAGCGTCGCATCTTGATCTCCGAGCTGTCGGGGGCCAGCAATGTGTTCCTTAAGGCGGTTGAGATGAACCTGCAAGTCGATAAGTCCTCTCCCGAGGTTCGGGAAATTTTGCGGGAACTGGAGCGGCTGGAAAAAGAGGGGTACGAGTTCGAGGCGGCAGAGGCCAGTTTCAAACTTCTGATTCAGAAAGTCCTCAAGGCCCATCGATCCTTCTTCGACATGGAAGGCTTTCGCGTCATTGTCGAAAAGAATGGTGAGACAGAGGATTGTCGTAGCGAAGCTACCGTTAAGATCCGCGTGAACGACGAAGTCGAGCATACCGTCGCTGAAGGAGACGGTCCTGTGAACGCCTTGGACGGCGCGCTGCGCCGTGCATTAACGCGCTTCTATCCGCAGATTGCCGATGTCTTTTTGACTGATTATCGCGTCCGCATCCTGGATCCAGAAGAGCATACGGCCGCCAAGACGCGGGTCTTGATTGAATCCAGTGATGGTAAAGAAAACTGGAGCACCGTCGGTGTCTCGGAGAACCTCATTGAAGCGTCCTGGGAAGCGTTGGTCGACAGCGTTGAGTACAAGATGTTCCTGGAAGAGCAGGCGGGAAATGGGACACCCAAAGCGTGATAAAATGAGATCATCCTGATCGGCGGGAAGGTCTAATCTCACACGCTCACTGCCGCTTGGATTTCTTCAAAATCCTGCGCCGCTTGGATCCGCTCCACACATTGATCTTTCTGCATCAACTTCGCAATCATGGCCAGCGTGCGGAGGTGATGTTCCGGTGGGCGGGATTGCGGACTGAGCAAGACCACGACAGCGTTGGCCGATTGGGCCGGTCCGACTTGGAACGTCGAGCGACTGGTGGCCAACAGAATCAAGGGCTCTTCAATCTCCTGGCTGTGCGCATGAATCAAGGCCATCCCGGGCGCCATCTCAATAGCCCCCGCCGCCGCAGATTCGGTCAGTTGGGTGATCGCGTGACTACGTACCCGCGCATCTTTCAGAAATGGATGCAGGAGTTGGCTGATCAAATCGGGCAAGGGCATAGAAGGCAACTGCAGAAACGTGCGGTCTGCTGCCAGTAACGTCTCCGGTCGCTCGGAGACATGGACGATTTCCTGTTCCGCTGGGTAGAGGACAACGAGATTGGCTGAGGGGTATTGTGTGGCGAGGTGCAGGGATAGATCGCGTAGCGACGGCTTCCACGCCAAGCGGCCTTCCCGCGTGGAAAGGAGAATCAATACATCATTCTTTCGCGGATCGATTTCCCGAAAATCGCGGTGTTTCCATTGCGTTTCGCTGACGGCGTGACAGTGCATCGGGGTGTTCGGACGGATTCGCTCAAGGCGTTCCGGCAAGGACTTTAGCTCTCGGGCGGCCGCGTGGATATGCAGCTCTGCTGAACATTGGCTGGCCAATTGTTTGAGCATTCGAATGGCTTCACCAAAACCCGGCTCACGCTCGAGCAGGGGAGGACACAGCACAATGATGCGTTGCGTGACATGAATGGAATGCAGCAAGCGACAGGCCAGCACCGATTGTGTATTGTCCTGCAGGACTTGATCAATGACCCGCCCCAGTCCCAAACGTCCTTGTGAAGGGGTGCCCGTCCATCCAATGATCACCGTGCTGATGCGTAATTCAGTAATCGCCCTTGATATCCCATTGGCGACGTTCCCGTCCACGCGAGTGGCTGGTTGTACCGGGATGCCCGCCCCAGCAGCATACATGACGGCATTGCCCAACATCCGTTCGCAGTCCGCGACTTGTTTATCGACATCGCCGTGATGCGAAGCCACGGTCAGGGGGAATACGGGTTCGTGGGACTGGGGGCGCCGAATCATCGTGGCAATATCCATCAGCAACGAAGTCGATTCTGGATTCGCCATCGGAATCAAGATGCGGAGGGGAGTGTCGCCTGGCTTCAGGGGGCTGGCATCCTCTTCGAGGGCAATCTCGCGGCCATGACGATCCACAAAAGCCGGACTGACCATGCAAGTGACCAAGATCATCATGATGGTTCCATTCAAGATTTGCTCGCCAAACAAGCCGATGCGGAAGCCGACAAACACGGCCGCCAAAGTTGCCGCCGCCTGCGCCACGCTGAGTCCGAATAC
>SLBD01000209.1 GCA_007126515.1 Kiritimatiellia bacterium | reverse complement strand
TTTAGATTCAAGCGATCTCGCAAGGCCTCTGGAATAACAACTTGTCCCTTTGAGGACATTTTCGTGGTAGCAACCGATATCATAATCAATCCTTTCAGTTTCTTACCAGTAAGATAGATCGGCGGAGCTGCGGTTGCAAATATAAATTTGGGATGCCGCGCTTTCCCTAAGGGTGCAAATTTGGAGGGCGGACCTCTGCGACGCCGACGCACAACGTCAAGAGGCGCTGAAGAGGTCAAGCTGGTTTCCTGAATCTTTGTCTTTGCGCGTTGGCCTGTGTGCTGCCAGCTTCGGCTGGCCGCTGTCGGCAAATTCCCCTTCTTCCAAATTGCTGAGGATTTCGCGAGCCCGGGCAATGACGGCTTCGGGCAGACCCGCCAGTTTCGCCACTTGAATGCCATAGCTTTTGTCTGCGGCTCCGGGGACAATTTTGCGCAGAAAAGCAATCCGATCATTCTTTTCCCGGACAAGGACATTGTAGTTCTGGACTCCGGGCAAGGTTCGAGCTAGGTCGGTGAGTTCATGATAGTGTGTGGCAAACAGGGTTTTGGCTCGGATTTCGGCATGGTTGTGAAGGTATTCCGCCACGGACCAGGCAATGCTGATGCCGTCGAACGTGCTCGTCCCTCGACCAATTTCATCCAGAACAATCAAGCTGCGAGGCGTGGCGTTGTTGAGAATGTTGGCGGTCTCTTGCATTTCCACCATGAAGGTACTGCGTCCCCGGGCCAGGTCATCACTAGCGCCGACTCGCGTGAAGACGCGGTCCACCAGGCCAAGCTCGGCGGCTTTGGCAGGCACAAAGGAGCCCGTTTGGGCCATGACTGCAATCAAGGCAACTTGGCGAATGTAGGTTGATTTCCCGGCCATGTTGGGGCCGGTGATGATTGCAAGCTGATGATTGCTGCCGTCGAGCAGCGTATCGTTGGGAACAAAGGGTTCAGCTCCGGTCATGCTTTCAATAACTGGATGTCGACCTTCAGTGATGCGGATCGTATCGCTGGATGACATCACCGGGCGCACGTAGCGCAAAGTTAAGGCGCGATCGGCCAACGTCGATAAGACATCCAGCTCCGCCATGGCGGCAGCGATTTGTTGAATTCGCTCAGTTTCGTTGACGACCGCATTGCGGATTTCTAGGAATAACTCATGCTCAAGTTCCAGTGACCGTTCCTGCGCCCCAAGAATCTTATTTTCGTATTCCTTTAATTGTGGAGTGATGAATCGCTCAGCATTTACCAGCGTCTGTTTGCGTGTGTACTCGGGAGGGACTTCGTTCAGATTGCTTTTCGTAATTTCGATGTAGTAGCCGAACACTTTGTTGTGGCGGACCTTGAGGTTCTTGATGCCGGTTCGCTCCTGCTCGCTTGCTTGGTAATCGGCCAGCCATTGACGACCCTCTGTGGCAGCCGACCGCAACTCGTCCAGCTCTGTATGAAAGCCTTTGCGAATCACGCCCCCTTCTTTGATGGTCAGGGGGGGCTCATCCGCGATGGCTTGACGGATTTGTTTGATCAATTCGGGCATGGGAGTGAGTTGATCTCGCAATTCTGTAAGGCGCTGACTTTCCAGCGGGGCGAGTTGGTCATGCACGGCTGGCAAGGATTCGAGCGAAGCGGCTACGGCATTCACGTCACGGGCGTTGCCGGAGCCCGCTCCAAGTCGGGCAATCAGGCGTTCGAGGTCTTTCACCTGGCCAATATCTTCCCGTAACCGCGACAGCAGGCTGCGCTGTTTCGTACACTCTTCCACGGCATCATGGCGGGCGAGGATTGCTTCGAGTTGATTCAGCGGGCGCACTAACCACTCGCGCAGTAGGCGTCCGCCCATGGGGGTGCGGGTGTGATCCAGTGTTTTTAACAGAGTGGGGGCGCTTTCACCGCGGGCATGGCGCCGCGTCGGGACGAGGTCCAGATTGGAAAGGGTGGTTTCATCGAGGAGAATGTAATCGGCGGCGTGGCGGACGCGCAATTGTTTGACATGATTGACTTGGCGATGCAATTCCTGCGCCACATAATGAAGCACACCGCCCGCCGCACCGATCGCTCGCGGCATGTCCTCGCAGCCGTACCCGCGTAGCGAATGAACATCAAAGTGGCGGGTCAATAAATCCGTGGCCGCATCCAGTTCAAAGGTCCAGTCCTCATGAGGGCTCAGGACAGTTCGCGTTTGATCACCCAGAGCCGCTTGAATGCCGGGATCACCTGCTTGCTCTTCGGGGACCACACATTCGGACGGAGCGTACCGGAACAAATTATCCTGGACTGCCTGTGCGGATTGCGCTTCTTCGATCCAGAAAATCCCTGTTGATAAATCGATCCATGCCAAACCGAATGTCCCGTTCTTGTGGCACAGACCGGCCAGGTAATTGTTTTGCTTCGAGTCGAGTACGTTTTCTTCCAGAATCGTGCCCGGTGTCACAATCCGAACAATTTCACGGCGGACTATGCCTTTGCTGGCGGAGGGGTCCTCCATTTGCTCACAAATGGCGATCTTCTTTCCGGCCCGGATCAATTTCGAGAGGTACGCTTCAGCGGCATGATAGGGAACGCCGCACATCGGCACCTTGTTGCGTTTTGTTAGCGCGATATCCAACACATCCGCAGCGACCTTGGCATCATCAAAAAACATTTCGTAAAAGTCGCCCATACGGAAGAATAGGAGTGTATCCGTATCGATCTGTTTCTTGATCGACAGATACTGGGTCATCATGGGTGTCAAGGATTCTGCCATGGTGCCAGCATAAACAAGACGCAGGGGCTCTGTCTAGCGAGGACAGTTGCAGGTTCCTGCGCATCATTCATAAGGGTACGCGTGATCGTTGCAGCTAGGGTTGCTCTATTTGATCACATTATGCGCATATGCGCATAAAATGATTTATATTGCGGGACAGAGAGAGGCGATAAGCCGTTGGGTTCAAAATTGAGAAATAGTGATGCGAGGCTGGCGCTCTGCTTTTGCTTTCGGTAGTCTCTGGCCCATGAAAACTAAAGTCGTATTGAGATGGATGTTGGTTGCGCTTCTGATTCACACGTTGACTCTCTCTGCCGCAGCGCAAATGCAGTGGGGGCGGAACCTTGAGGGTCGCCGGACGACGTTGATTGCTATCGGTGGCGGGGCCGTATTCGATATCGACGGCGAAGTACAGGAAACGACGCGTCCCATTGAGGTTGTCGGAGGTCCGACCTCGGGAGCTCCACCCGAAGATTATAGTTGGCGAGAATTGGGGTTTGATCAGAACTTCCCGACGTTCGGTCTGACGTTTGAAAAAATGGGACACTTCATGACCCTGCAGAGCCAATTCATTATGGGGTCTCCGACGGTGTCGAGTGTGGCGGATCGCGATTATTACATTGGTGTCAGTTCCGTGACATTTGACGGTGTCGATTACGAATACATGGTCATTCCTGAGGGAGAATCGTTCTCGGGTGAAATTGATTTGTATGCCTTGGATCTGCGCACATTGTTTACGCCAGTTTCGTTTGGCACGCCCGATACAATGACGTTTACCCCATGGATTCACATCGGGCTCTACATGTTTTTGGCGGATTATGAAGTGGATGCGGGACCGGCTCGTGGCGTTACGCAGTACGAAAATCCCCCCCGCGACTATGTGATCGGTGGCCGTGGGTCCGGACGTTCTGGATTGATCGTACCTGAACTGGGGCTGGGCGGCGAGTGGGGCATTTCTTTAGGAGAGCGCTCCGCTTTTTATCTGCAGGGCTATTTCGCGTTTCTCAAATTGAGCACCCGCACCAGTTTATTTGGTGTACAGTCCCGTAATGAAAAGAATGTTTCCGTGGATTATCAAACGATCGGCGCGAGAGCTCTGCTAGAGATCGAAATCGGCCAGCGTGCGGATCTCGTGGCTGGTGTGGAAGTGAAGTACATGACCGGCGATGCGGAAGTCAGGGCCATTGACCGTGATGAAGAAGAAATCCTCGCCCGCCGCGAAAAATTCGACAAAGATGTCCATTTTGACTTGTCGAATGTGCTGCTGTTCGTGGGCGTTCGGTTCTAGCCTTGACGAAAGTCACAGGCTGCACTAGGCTCTGGATAGATTGTACCGATAGGCGAAAGTCGATTCAATGAAACACCGGAACCTCAATAAACGTGCTTCCGAGCAGGCAAGCTCGATGCTGAAGCAAGAATATACCCGCCGCAAAGTCCTGAAAATGGGTGCGACGGCAGGGGTGGCTCTGCCATTGATTGTGACGTTGAAACCGACTGAAGCTCGGGCCGATGAAACAACCGGATCCTGATTTTTCCCTGCCGTCAACCCCACACAAAGACGCAGCATGGCGACTCGGCCATGATCTCTGGATTTGTGCGACTCCCCAAACGCCTGTAGCAGAGGCCTTGGATACCCTTTTCTCTCCGCTCCAAGTCGTCGGCGAATTGCCCGATATTACCTCGAAAGAAACCTTGAGACTTTCTCTGTCGGAGCCGGATGCGGCTGGCATTCGATACCTGCGCGCCTTTGATGTTCCCTTGCATCGGATCACGCAAGACGCAGAAATCGTCCCAGCCGTGGAAAGTTTGGTAACTCATTTATTTGCTCGCACGCAACGACAAATGCAGGTGGTCCATATGGGCATGGTGGCGTGGGGAGGGCGGGTCGTTCTGCTTCCCGGTGACCGGGGTAGCGGAAAGTCCACATTGAGCCTATGGCTGGCACAGCAAGGTGCCACCTATTATGGCGATGATTTGATTGGATATGATCCGCAGGAGGATGCCTTTTGGGGACTGCCGAAGGCAGTGACTTTGAAGAAAGGGTCCTTTGACTTGTTTCCCGGCGTGACAACCTATCAGGATCCACTGCGGGGGCCTGTTCGATATGTTTTGCCCCAGAACTGCGAGCTCGGGCCTGCGAAATTGGATACCATTGCCGGCATCGTATTCCCTGAGTACAAGCCGTATCCGGGGATGCCTCAGAAGTTGCAGTCGGGCTGGACGGCGTTGGCCTTGGTTCAACAATTGCTTGGGGGAGTAGAATGGAACGATGAAGCCCTGCATCTGGTCGCACGTCTGACGACTCTTCCTGCCTATAGCTTGCCGTTCAATTCCTTGGAGACGGCTACTGAATGGATTCGCCAAGTGGTTGTTGGAGGGGAGACATGAAGAGGCTCAGTCCTGAATTAGCTGTGCTTTGCAACTGGCTTTCCCAGGTGGCGGGGCTGCCGAACGGGAAACGAGCGATTGCTGATCCGTCAGAAGCATTGGATGAATGTCGATTCCGCCAACTTCTGGAGGAAAACCAACTCGTTCCGCTATGGATGTCTGAGGGCGGCCCTACAGTGGACAAGCTCCCCGCAGGATTGAGATCTCCTCCACTTGAGTGGCGGCAAGCGTATTATCAATCCGGTCGACAGGCTGCGCTGCGATTGGCCGTGCTGAGACAGATTCGTCTGGCCTTGCAAGATGAAGTTGAGGGCGTTGTCTTGAAAGGAATGGCGCTCACACCGACGCTCTATCGCGAAGCCGCAGCCCGTCCCATGCGCGACATCGACCTATTGTTTGCCTCGTCAGCGGATAAGGAGCGGGCGCGGGATCGATTGATTGAGGCTGGATTTTCGATGGGCGCATCCGATGTTATCCATCATCATTTGCCGCCGGTATTTGATCCGGCCGGACGGGTATCCATTGAATTGCATGATAACTTGCTCACTCCGTCCTTGCCGGCGACCTGTCTGGACGCCCTGTGGGCGACTCGCCAGCCCCTCGGCAAATTTTCGGGATTGGCCACTCTGGGGCCAGCTGCTGCTTGGTTTCATCATGCGCTGCATGCGTTTAGCGACCCCGTAGACTCGCCCTTGCTGCGAGACTTGTTCGAAGTGGCCTGGCTTGCCAGCCGTCTGACTCCGGCGGAGCGTGAGCAGGTAATGGAGCTGGCATCGTTAAGTGGTCGGTCGCAAACAGTGTTGCGCTGCGGAAACTTCGCTGCTGACTTGTTCGGCGGCCTGAAGTGGGAGTCTGTGTCGGCCGGTCCGCATGAAACATGGTGTTGGCGTCGGTTAGAGTGGACGCGCCCAGTCTCGCTGCTGCAGCGGTTCGTTCAGCATACCGGTCGCGAACGCTTTAATCGATTATGCGAAGCCCCTGATGAGAGGAATCCGCTGCCGTGGCTGATCCTCGTTGTGAGGGGAATTACCCAACGTCTATTTCGAGGTGTGCGGGGCCGCTGTCGATTATGGCCAACACGCTATGTGCGGCCGTCCTATCCGTTCGTGAGGATTGATGGTAATGCCCTGATTCGGAACTCGGATACCCGCGCTGTCCATATGCTCAATCAGCAAGCTGCGGCTGTTTGGAAAGCGGCGGAGGCGCCGATAACTTGCACAGAGTTGATGCAGCAGGTTGATGCCGGGATGACCAACCGAGAGTGCCGACATGTGGTGCGCACGTTGGTGCAGAGCGGGTTGCTGGAGCCGGGGGCGTTCAGGCCGTCGAAGAAACCGGCTCCAGTTTCTTGATCAATCGCATACGGTTGCGAGCGTTGGACAATTGGTCATACGTGACTTCATCCACACAGCGATGAATCAGGTAGAGTCCCGCCCCTCGCATGTTTCCATCAATCCAATGATTCGGAAATTCTGGTTCCACGTACCCTTTGTAGTCGAAACTCGATCCCTCATCAATAATGTCCACCCTGAATTCGGAATGCGAATTGTGAATCACGATGTGAAGGCGAGGTTTGGGATCACGGTTGCGATAGGCATGATCAATTACATTGGAGCACGCCTCATCAACGGCAAGCTCAATCCGGTCGGATTCATGGTCGGGAAGGCCGGCAGCGTATGCCAAGTGAGTGACCACAGAGCGAATCATCGCAAGCGACGACGCTTCACCGGGTACAATTAATTCGTAATCACCAGAAATCATGATGCATGCCCCACAGAGCATTAATAAGGGTACCCAATTGGTGATTATCTGTCTATTTGTTTTTCCGGGTCCATTTGGCGATAAACATGGCCCCCGTAGGGCCTGACCAAGGCCAAATCCATGTGTTTCCGTGACAGATTTCGTCCAGTAAGGGATGCGGAAAGACGGCGGCTTCGAACTCGGGATGGCGCTGCTCAAATTCACTGACACGATCAAGCGTTTCTGCCTGAGTCAGCGTACAAACGGCATAGACAAGAGTCCCGCCCGGTCGCACATGGCGGGCTGCGTTGGTGAGTAGGGCTGCTTGAGTCTTCGCTACGTGTTGGATGCGATACAACGGCATCCGCCAACGGGCATCGGGACTTCGGGACCACGTGCCCATGCCGCTGCAAGGGGCATCGACCAACACGCCATCAAATGTCTCTGCAGGAGACTCAGTTGCCGCATCCAGTTCGGAACAGCATAAGTCTAGCTCCGCATTCACATCGATCGTGTCGCTCCAGCGCTCAAGCAGATTCTGGAGGACCGAAAGGCGAAGATCCGTAGCGAGAAGACGTCCTCGATTGTTGATCAATGCGGTTAAATGCAAACTCTTGCCACCGCTGCCAGCGCAGGCGTCCCACCAAGATTCTCCGGGCTGAGGATTGGCAACCCAGCCAACGGATTGCGATGCCAGATCCTGAATCTCGTAACTTCTCCCTGATTTTGATTGCAAGTGGGCCCGGCTGATGGCGGATTCACAGGAAGCGGTCTCTAGATGACGCGGATCGATCTGAATCGGATAACCCAGCTCGATCAAATAGTCCCAGCGATTGCTTTGGGCAGGATTGGAATGCCGTAGCCATGTGGGGGGACGCTGCTGAAAAGACGCAATGCAGCGTTCGCAAAATTCCTCGCGTTCTTCATTAAGCGGCACAGCCAACTGTTCTTTAAACCAAAGGGGAACAAGCTCATCGATCCTGGGTGCCGTTGCGTCTGGACGCCCGAGCGCCAGCATTTTCGCTTTTTCAGCTATTGACTGACTTGCCCAGCCGGACACTCCCTCTGCGGGTAGGGCGAGGCCACCGGCCGAGGTGTCTTTCGATGATTGAAAGGATTCCAACTCACTTGCACACCAAGCGAATAGCGGATGGATTTCGCGGCTGTCCAGGGCGTGTGCCAACACGAGGGCTTGCAGACGCTCGTTCTCAGGCAATGTGTCCAGCGGTTGATCGGATGGAGCGAGCCAGCCCCGCCATCGGCAGAACGAAAATAGGGTATTGCTGATCAGGCGACGCGTTTTGGAGCCAAGATTGCGATTCTTTCGAAAGCAACGGGCGAGGGTACGATCCGCAGGAACGCCCTCCGTCAGTAACGCGCGGTCGGCTGACTCAAGAATTCGTCGCAGTCGATCGAGTTGAGCTGGATAACTTGGATGAGCGTGTAACGGCATGTTGGGCTTTGATGCGCTTCTGTAGCTCCAGATACAGCTCACGGCTGATCCAAGCGTCGGTAGCGGCATAATTGATTTGAGTTTCGGTCAGATCGCGGCGGCTCCAGTTGGAGCATTGCGCCTTTTTCGAGATCCGGAATCCGAACAGAGCGGCCGCCAGACCGCGCAATCCCTGATTCTTGATTTTGAGCTGTTTGGCAAGCGGTTCCAGGCCTGCGAAGCCGGCCGGTTGAAATTCATCCATGGCGCGCAATTGTTTGATATCGTAATCAAGCGCAACGCCTGCTTTGATGACATTGGGATTGCCCAACAAGAACTTCAGTGGCGGAGGAATTTGGTGGTCAGGCATCTGAAATAGATACACTTTTTTCGATCCCGCCAGTTGAATCAGCGAGGGCTGATAAGAGACACCCTTGCGGAACGAGGGCCGGGTTTCCGTATCAAATCCCAATATCTTTTCTCGCGATAAGGACCGACAGGCCGTTTCCGCTTTGTCGGGATCGTTAATGACGGCCACAGCGCCGTGATAGGCATCAATCGGTAATTGATTGATGTCATCGCGAGTCAACGCAATCAAGTATTCTGGCTCTGAAGCAGGCGTCGATTCGTTTTTTTGTTGTTTTGATACATCGTTCATGAAAGGGGGTCCCGTGTGAGAGGTGCAAAGCGCAGAGCGGCTGGATCAGTGCATCATCCGGTATTGCGCACCACTTCAAATCCGTCTTTGGCATCACGAATCAGCCACCCACGCTCGCTGATTTGAGCTCGCAAGGCATCTGCTGTCGACCAATCTCGGGCCTGCTTCGCGTCCCAGCGCTGCTGGGCCAAGGCTTGGATTTCAGCAGGAACATCGGCTGCAGCTTCGTCAACAAACTCAAAGCCAAATAAATCTTTGACACGACCCAATGCCTGCAAGGCTGCGCTGGCCGTGCCCGCGTCGCAATGTCCCGCCGCTAGATCACGTTCGATGGCGTGGACGGCAGTGAATAATTTGCCCAAGGCATCCGGTGTATTCAAATTATCTGCCAAGGCCAGATACACAGGTTCAAACGGTCCCCAGTCAGCAGTTGCTTGGGCGGCAGCCGGATCAGCGACTCGGCTCAAATCATGCTCCAACTGTTGCAGCCGCCGCAATGCACTGCGGGCCGCTTTCAATGAATCCCACGTGAAATTCAACTGTTGTCGGTACTGCCCGGCAATCAACACATACCGCAAGGTCATGGCATCAAAACCACGCTCTCGGATATCGTCCAATGTGAAGAGATTCCCCAGACTCTTGGACATCTTCTGGCCTTCCACCATCAAGTGGGTGGAATGAAACCATAGACGGGCGAAAGTCTTTCCCGTTGCTGCTTCGCTTTGGGCAATTTCGTTCTCGTGATGCGGGAACAGCAAATCGACCCCACCACTATGCAAATCGAACGATTCGCCCAGATATTCGATGCTCATTGCGCTGCATTCCAAGTGCCAGCCGGGGCGGCCATCCCCCCAAGGACTTTCCCAGGCATTGGGACCATCCTCTGGCTTGTGCGCTTTCCAAAGCGCAAAATCTGCCGCCGAATCACGGTCATATTCATCATCCGAATGCGCTCCGCAGCCACAGGCGGTCGTGATTTCCCGCTCTTGAAGCCGCGACAATTTGCCGTACGGGGCAAACGATGTAACCCGAAAATAGACCGACCCATCTTCAGCCACATAGGCATGACCCGCATCCAGGAGCCGTTCGATTAGCTTGATTTGCAGCGGAATATGATCGACTGCTCCCGGTTCCACATGCGGAGAAAGAAGATTCAGCGCATCGCAGTCCGCATGGAACTGCTTCGTCCAGTGCATCGTGAATTCGCGGAGCGATTTTCCTTCCGCCTGCGACTGGCGGATGGTCTTGTCATCGACATCAGTAATGTTACGGACGTGCAATGTTTGCAGCCCAGAAGCCTCAATCACTCGGCGCAATAGATCTTGAACCACGAAGGTGCGGAAATTGCCAATATGAGCCGGGCCATAGACCGTCGGACCACAGCAGTAAAAGCGAAACGTCTTGCCATCCGCTGCCACCAACGGTTGCATCGATCGCGTCATTGAATCATAGATTACAGGCACGTTCATGATGGCCAAAGACTACCCATTCCCTCCTGTTGTGGCAAATCAATCTGTACTTTTACCAAAAAATGTCTTTCCACTTTTGCTCGATATGCCACTATATGCGCCATCTCTGAGGCAAAAATCGCCCATATATAGAAGTAAAAGGCTTTACCGTGGAGCTCATTCATCAAGGCAAGGTTCGGGATCTGTATCGCCTCGACGACCAGCGATTGCTGATTGTCGCGACGGACCGTTTGTCGGCGTATGACGTAGTCTTTCCGGACCCGATTCCCGGCAAAGGCATCGTTTTGACTGCCTTGACGCGCTGGTGGTTGAACCGGATTGAGGCGATCGTCCCTTCGCATGGGGCGCCGGACTTAGATGCGGAGTTGGCGTCCTTATCGGTCTCTAAATGGCCGGATCTGGCCGATCGCGGCATGGTGGTGGAGTGTTGCCAAGTTATTCCATATGAATGTGTGGTGCGCGGCTATGCGTTTGGCTCTTATCTCAAGGACCATCCCGATGTTGCCCCGATGACCCGCTTCGAGACTCCAGTGTTTACGCCGTCCACCAAGGCAAGCAAAGGACACGATGAGCCGGTCTCATTTGAGGCGATGCGCGCTGATATCGGAGAGGTTGCGGATGCACTTCGGGCTCTGTCCCTGTCTCTCTTCAACTTTGCCACAGAAGTATGTAGCCGGGCAGGCATCACCTTGGTGGACACGAAATTCGAGTTCGGCTACGGACAGGACGGCCAAATCAAGCTGGTCGATGAATGTTTCACTCCTGATTCCTCGCGGTTCATCCTCGCCACCGATGTGGAGCAGGGCATTTACGACTCTTTCGACAAGCAGATTATCCGCGATTATGTCGACCAAATTGGCTGGGATCGCCGCCCGCCAGCGCCCCGCTTGCCGCCGGAAATTATTTCCAAAACCCTGGAACGCTACCGTTCCATTCAACAACGGATCATGGAGACACTATGAAGTATCGCGTGACGATCGCAATCAAGGACGGGGTGCTGGACCCGGAAATGGAGACGCTGCAACGGCTTCTGAAACGGTCCGGCGTCCAAGGCGTGGCGCAGTTGGCGCACACGCAGCAATTCGACATCACCTTTGCGGACGATTTGGAGGCGCAACAGGCCGAACAGGTCACAAAAACCATCGCCGAAGATGTCTTGGCCAATCCGGAAATTCATGACTGGACGATTGCCCCCGTATGAGCGCCCCCAAAAAACGTATCGCCGTGATTGATTTCCACGGCACCTTGTGCGAGCGCGACTGCGCCGCCGCCCTGCGCGAAACGGGTGCTTTTGAACCGGTCCTCGTGTCGGCGGAGCTGGATCAGTTTCCCGGTCCGATCGATGGCATTGTTGTTCCCGGTGGCTTTTCCTTCGGCGATTACATTCGACCCGGGGCCATGGCCCGGACCGCCGCCATCACCAAGGCCCTGCGCCGCGAAGCGGAGCTGGGGACCCCGATTATCGGCATCTGCAACGGCTTCCAAATCCTCTGCGAAATCCGGCTCTTACCGGGAGTGCTGCTGAAAAATCGCGACGGCCGTTTTATTTGTCGCGAGACGCACCTCAAGGTCGAGTCGCGACGCAGTCCATTTCTGGCTCACGTGCAGAACGATATCCTGCGGATCCCGATCGCACACAAATATGGTCAATTTTATGCCTCGCCCGAGACCTTGGCAGACTTGGAAGCGAATGATCAAATTGCCTTCCGCTACTGCGACGCCGACGGCGGATCGAATCAGGCCACCAATCCAAACGGCTCCGCGAGCCACATTGCGGGCATCACCAATCGGGCCGGCAATGTCTTGGGCATGATGCCACACCCCGAACGGCGATCCATGCCGTGGAGCCAGCATCAGGATGGCCGCGCACTATGGGAGAGCTTGGCTCAATGAAAATGTTAATCGATACCATCCTCAACGCGCGCGAAAAGGCGGCACTCCTCGACGGCTTAGGCCGCGAACCCACCTCCGCAGAGCTGGCCATGGTCAGCGCCATGTGGAGCGAGCATTGCGGCTACAAACATTCGCGCCACTTTCTCAAAACCCTCCCCCGCGAAGGCAAACACGTGCTGGCCGGGCCGGGTGAAAATGCCGGCATCATAGGGATCAGCGATGATCTCGCCATCGCCTTCAAGATCGAGTCGCACAACCATCCGTCCGCTGTTGTCCCGTATCAAGGCGCTGCCACTGGGGTGGGGGGCATCCTACGGGACATCTTCACCATGGGGTCTGAGCCCATCGCCTTGATGAACTCGCTGCATTTTGATGTCCGCGACCCTCGCGGCAAGTGGATTGCTGAACATGTCGTTGACGGCATCGCTGACTATGGCAACTGCGTCGGCATCCCCACCGTGGGCGGCGAGTATTCTTCGTATCCTTGGTATATCGACAATCCGTTGGTCGATGTCGTCTGCGTCGGTATGTTGAAACCCGAACACGTCCTCAAGGCATCGACGGCGCAAGCAGGTGATCTGGTGCTGTATTTTGGCAATAAGACCGGACGGGACGGCAT
>SLBD01000194.1 GCA_007126515.1 Kiritimatiellia bacterium | reverse complement strand
TATATGGCCTCACCGGCGGCATCATCACGGCTGTCGACTTGGTGCGCGGATTGGGCAATCTGGCCGGACTGGAAACACCGATTGTGCCCGGTGCCACAGGCTTCATCGACACGAACTACGCGGGTAAAGTCGATGCCGCCAAAGCCATTTTGGCGAACCATCCCTTTGTCTATGTTCATCTGGAAGCACCTGACGAATGTGGCCACATGGGCGATGCGGCCTTAAAAACACAGGCCATTGAAGCCTTCGATGCCAAGGTCGTCGCTCCTTTATGGCAACACATGGAGTCGCTCGGAGAACCGTACCGATTGATTGTGGCCATGGACCACCGCACGCCCGTATCGCTGCGCGGCCATACGTCAGAACCGGTTCCTTTGATCACACTGCAAGGTCCCGTCGGCGCAGTCGATCAGGAAGCGGCCTTTGACGAGACCATTTTGGACAATCAACCGGAAGAATGGTCGTATGAGTTGGTCCGATCGTTTTTAAAGACGGAGCCCTGATCGTGAATCGGCTCGGTTCTTGGTTTCGACTGTGCCTGGGCCTCGGTTTAGTGGCTGGGTTAGCGGCCTTGGCGGTATCTTGGTGGGCTGCTGTTAACCATACTTCCCCCGTTCGCTTTTCTGCAGGTTCGCCACCGGCTGACTTCCCCGTCCCGCTTGAGTCCGTAACTTTTTCAGCGACCGATGGGATCACCTTGGCAGGCTGGCAGGGTCGAGTTGATTCCGAACGCGGTCTGGTCATTTTATTGCATCCCTTTCGCGCTGGACGCTGGCTGATGCTGGAGCGAGCCCGTTGGTATATCGAGCGGGGGTATTCTGTTCTGCTTTACGATTCGCGCGCCACCGGCGAAAGCGAGGGCGATCGCATCTCCGTGGGCTGGCATGAAACCCAAGATCTTCGCGGGGCGCTGCGCTGGGCCAGCCAACAAGGTCACGAACACATCCTGCTGCATGGCATCTCTCAGGGAGGCGCGACCATCTTACTCGCCGCTGAACACCTTGGCGAAGATGTCGTGGGAGTCATTGTCGAAAGCACCTACGACACGCTCATCAATGCCGGTGACCGCCGCTTCCGCCAACGAGTCGGGTTGCCCGGTTGGTTGGCCGGATTATTCTATCGGCCCTTCATGGAAATTCGCTTGGGATTCAACATCCAAAACGCCAGCCCCATCGATCACATCGACCAGATCACCGCGCCGATCTTCGTACTATCAGGTGCGGCGGACCGGCACACGCTTGCGGAAGACACCCGGCGTCTGCACGCCGCCGCCGCACCGGATGCCCAACTCTGGATCGTCCCCGAAGCGGACCACGTCGACCTCTCCGCCCATAGTCCGTCCGAGTTCAAGCAGCAACTCGATCATTTCTTGCAACGCATTGAAGGGCAATAGCGCTCGGCGTCCGTTTCCGTTAAGGCGCGATCGTCTCTCCCCAAAATAACAGCTCGGCAGGAACCGGGCTGGCTTGCTTGAGGTCGAGAGCAAGATCAAAAGACGCAGGAAAGCCATCGTGGACATGCTCCAGTTCCGCACAATGTTGAAACAACACCGCACGGGGCTGAATGCGCTGAATCAAACGATCAAACGCATCACGCAAGGTGCCAGTTTGGAGTTCATGCCCTGATTCATAGGCAGCATTTGGTGCCCGCCATGGCAGGAAGTAGAGCTGGACAGGCACGTCGAGTCGCAGATCCGGCAGGCGCGTATAATCGGCATCCCCGCCATAGACCACCGCTTGGCCATCCGCCCCCACCACCGAGTAGATGCAGACCGGCAACTCTTCCACCGTGTCTCGCCAAATGTGCGGACCTACATGAGCGGAAAGCTGTAGGTCACCTACGATCCACTCGTCTCCGTCATGAACCGCATGCAATAATTCCTGGGGTTGCCACTGACAAGCAACTGTTTCAGGCAGGTAGACCGGTTTGCCACGCGCCAAACAGGCACGGACCAGATCGGCATCATAATGGTCCAGATGCCGATGAGTGATCAGCAACGCATCAAGGGTATCGGCCAAGCGCCCTGTGAGATCCTGTCGGTCCGGCCAATCGTAGGCGCGCAAAAGAGGAATCACATCAAAGCCCAGCCGCACACCCGCCCGATCAATAATGACACCACTGCTGTACCACTGCCGGATACACCCCACGCCGCCCGGTCCCGGAGTCACCTTGGACCAAGCGCTCAAGGCAGTGCTGAGCCGATCTTCCAGCAGCATCCACAGAGGATTAGGATGAATGGCCTTTAGATCAAATGGCTGGCCAGGCCGGATGTGACTCTCTAAAAAGCCTGCCAACTCAGCAAAGCAGGCATCTCGCTCCGGGAAATCCTCCCACGTCGGCCGTAGAGCATCGAGTCGGCCCAACGTTCGAGTCAGCGGCTCCAGATTCATGTCTTGTTCGCACCCGTCGATAGCTCCCAGTTATCAATCAATCGCGTATCACCGACTCGAACAGCCATCACCGCCAATGCAGCATCCTTAATCGTCGCAATTGGGGAGAAGCGATCCATGTCGACGATTTCGATGTAATCCATATCGGCATCTGGTTCCTCAGACACCAGTTCCTGCATCGCAGTGCGCAGAATTGCGGCCGTTCGCTCCCCGGCCACAAACAAATCCTCTGCCCTCTGCAAGGCACGGTACAAGCAGGTCGCTTGGCGACGATGCTCAGACGAGAGATAGGCATTGCGAGAACTCAAGGCCAAGCCATCCGCTTCACGTACAGTTGGACCCGCCACGATCTGGATGGGAAAATTCAGATCACGCACCATCTTCTGGATCAGCCACAATTGCTGTGCATCCTTGCGGCCAAACACGGCCACCTGGGGCTGCACCGCCAAAAACAATTTCGCCACCACCGTTAATACGCCACGAAAATGTCCGGGGCGAAACGCGCCCTCCAAGATGTTCCCAACCGTTTCTTCGACCACATACACCGTGTGCCCATCGGCATACATATCGGCAACGGACGGGGCAAACACAGCGTCGGCGCCCGCTTCGCCGCACAATTCGCAATCACGCTCCAAGTTGCGAGGATAGCGCTCCAAATCCTCTCCCGGACCAAACTGAGTGGGATTGACGAATACGCTGGCAATAACATGGTCGGCGTTTTCTTTGGCCAAACGGATAAGCGAACAATGTCCTTCGTGTAAGCCGCCCATGGTCGGCACAAAAGCAACCTGAGTTCCCCGCTGTTGCAGTGCCCGGGCATACGCCTGCATCGCATTGATCGTTTGGACCACTTCCATAAGACATCCCGATGCCGGATCTAACCGTCGGCGCAGACTTCGTGGGTGCATTCGCCCGCTTCGTCAAATGTCACGTGGCACCGAACCGGGCGACAGCATATTTCGCAGTCGACAATGAACACCTGATCCTGACCACCTGAAACATCCAACTCAACGGAGAATTCTTCCGCGCAGAATGGACACTGAACTGATACGAATTCTTCCATGTCTTCATCATACACGAGCCGGTCATGTGCGGAAAGCGGAATTGTCACGCAGCAGCAATTCTAATTATGGCCAGAAACTCGTACAGAAGACCGGCTAAAGCCGGAACTACATGCGGGTTTTCGGAGGGAAATAGGCAGTTTGTAGTACCGGCTTCAGCCGGAAGAGGCCATAATTAGAATTGCTGATCACGCAGAGAGACACGCCTCAATCGACTTCTGCAAGCCATCAATAAAATTCTGCTCGCTGAATGTCTCTGCTTGATGACGAATCGCTTGAGGATCCCACGAGGTTGAGGCGCAGCGTTCAATAGCCTCTCGCAAACAGATCGAGGTCTGCTCTTCGAAATGAATGCCTGTTTCCCCATCAACAATCGTTTCCAGTGCTCCACCGCGGGCATAGGCGACAACGGGCTTGCCGCAGGCCTGGGCTTCCACGGGGACAATGCCAAAATCTTCTTCACCCGGGAAAACCAGCAAGCGGCAGCGCTGATACAACGCCAGGATTTCCGCATCCGATTTCCACCCCAGGAATTGGATGTTCGATCCTGCCCGGCTTTTCAAGGCGCGATACTCAGTCCCCGTCCCCACAACAATCAGAGGGTACCCGGAATCCGTGTACGCATCGACCGCCAAGTCGACTCGCTTGTAGGGCACGAGCGCGGACACAATCAAATCAAAGCCATCATGGCCCGGCGCACCTGGCTGACAGCGCTCCGTATCAACCGGAGGATAAACAACATCTGCATCTCGGTTGTAAAAGCTCTGAATGCGTTTTCGAATATGGTGACTGATTGCCACAAAGCGATCCACTTGCGCGGATTTTTCATAATCCCAGCGGCGCAAGCGAGCCAGCACGGGCTTCAAAAGCGCCTTTTTGATCGGATTCGTTCCGAAATACTCCTCGTAAAATGTCCAAGCGTATCGCATGGGAGTAAAGCAGTAGCATAGATGGCGGGCCCCGGGTGGCGGCGGCAACCCTTTGGCAACGCAATGACTGGTGCTGATCAAGAGATCCACAGGATCGGGGCGAAAGCGTGAAATCATTCGCGGATGCAAGGGCAAAAAATATCGATAGCGTTTTTCGATGCCAGGAATTCCTTGCAGCATGGAAGGAACAACTTGATGACGATTAATGCGATCACTGACGCTGTCCGGCTTGTACAATAACGTATAGATCGGGGCCTCGAGGAAGCCATCGCCGATCAGTTCCAACACACGTTCGCCACCACGCATGCCGGTCAACCAATCGTGGGCCAAAGCCACGCGCATATGTTGCCATGTCTGGGGGTAGTCAATCATGTCATGGTTGTACAGAGTTTCGCCGTCAAATGGCAAGCGGAAGGATGATCTACAAGGTCCGACCGAACTTTCGGTCGAGTTCCTTGAATCCCATAAAGATTAATGTGGGCCGACCGTGCGGACAGGTATAAGGCATATCGGCAGCAGCCAGGTCGATCACCAGCTGTTCAATTTCTTGCAGGGTCAGCTTGTCATTGGCCTTAACGGCAGCACGACAAGCCGCTTTGGCAATCCGTTCCTCAGCCCATCGCTCGGTCCCGCCGCGCTCACCGCCCTGCTCCAATGTCTGGGCAATGGCAAAAACAACCGACTGCCCCGACGCAGCGCCGAGAAAATCGGGCATGGCATCGAGCATAAAGCTATCCCCTCCAAAATCGGACAAACCGAACCCCATCGATTGCAACAACGGCAACTGCTTCCGCACAATCGCGGCATCCGCAGGTGTCATTTCAATCGTCTCCGGTGTCAACAAGCCCTGACTACGCAGACTGCGTTCCAGCAAGCGCTTCATGAACCGCTCAAACATCAACCGCTCATGGGCCGCGTGGGGATCCATCAGCACAAGCCCATCGCTGGTCTCCATCACAACATACAGCCCGCCGACCTGCCCCAACACCCGACACCATGACCAAGGAGCTTTGGGTACATTCTCGGTATCCACCGGACCCTCAACAGATGCGCGTGGAGAAGCAGCAGGAGGAGGCTCGTCTTCCTGCCGAGGTGTGATGCGAGGATAATTAAACATGGGTAACGCGGGCAAATCTTCAATCCGTAGCCGCAACGTCGGCGCCGCAGGCACTGCGGAAGGGGCCTCTGGCTGAGAATGTGTTTCGGCAGGAGCCTCACCCGGGTTGAGGACACGCCGCAATCCGGCAATGACAATATCGCGGACGGCATCGGGATGACGGAACCGCACTTCTTTTTTCGTCGGATGCACGTTCACATCCACCCACTCCGGATCCATGGTCAAAAACAGGAACACAGACGGGAACCGTCCTTTGGGAACAAAGGTGTGGTACGCCTCATTTAAGGCATAGCCGATCAATGGAGCCGAGGCCGGACGGCCATTGATAAAAATGAATTGCTCGGATCGATCCGCCCGCTGCACATGAGGCATCCCCGCGTAGCCCGTCAGCCGAATCTGGCCGCGATCCTCGTTCACCTCACGCACATTGCGCGTGTAGTCATTGCCAAACAGTTCTCCGAGTCGATCCAGCAGACTGGCGCCGGCAGCCAGCGTATAAACAGGACGATCTTCAACGTGAAACGTCATCCCCACTTCCGGATGCGACAAGGCATAGACCAGAAACATTTGCCGCAAATGTGTCAGTTCCGTTTGGTCCGAGCGCAAAAACTTGCGACGGGCAGGGACATTGAAGAAAAGGTTACGAATCTGAAACGACGTGCCAACCGGGCAGCCCACTTCTTTCACATCAGACATTTTACCACCTGTGATGTGCAGCTCCGTGCCCGCATCCAGGTGCTGGGGGCGCGTGGTCAGGGTAAAGCGGGAGACAGAAGCAATGGCAGCCAAGGCCTCGCCACGAAATCCCAGCGTAGCGACGCGCTCAATATCATCGACATCGGAAATCTTGCTAGTGGCGTGGCGCTCGACGGCCAAGAGAGCGTTATCCCGATCCATGCCATGGCCATTGTCCGCAATAGAGATCAGCCGCTTTCCCCCTCCCCCAATCTTCACATCAATCTGAGTCGCGCGCGCATCAATCGCATTCTCAATCAACTCTTTCAGCACAGAAGCAGGTCGGTCCACCACCTCGCCCGCAGCAATTTTGTTGGCGACATGATCCGACAGGACTTGAATTCGGGGATTGAAAGCTGGTTCGACCATGGCGCAACGATAACACACCCAAATCGAATGAAAAGCAGTTTGGAGACGTTGAGAGAAGGCCGCTCAGGAAAGCGTTCGTAACTCAGCCTCATACACTTCATAGTCTCCCAAATGGGCGCGCATCAAGCTCTTCCATAGTTTCCCATGGTTCGGCACAAAGAAATGCAGCAGCTCGTGCACGATCACATAGTCCCAGAGCTCCTGCCGCAGATCGAGCAGGTCTGAACTAAAATTGAGATGCCCCTGGGTGGAGCAGGATGCCCATTTGTTCCGCATGGTACGCACGCCAAGCCACACCACCTGAACATCAAGCTTGTCCGCCCATTCATAGACGCGTCGCTTGAATGCCTGTTTTCGACCTGGATCGATCATTCCACTAGATCCTATCCGCCTTTTCCAGCAACGTGAACAACTGATCCACCACGCTCGTTACGCGGTCTACGTCGTCGGTGTGGGCAAAGATCGCGAACGTGACTTTCTTCCGCAGCTCGCGAAGGGCATTGTCGCTCTTCTTCCAATTGGGAAATTCCACAAAGGCCTGCTTAATTGTCCGGCTCACCTCTTCCGCTTGCTCGACCTCTGCATCCAGCAATGTCCGGTAAACGAAATAAGTCAGTCCATCAAACCCCTTCTCTGCCTGCTCCTTCTTGCGCGCTTCATTCAATTCCACTTCCCGCAATAGTTTGTCTAACGCCTCTGCCGTATTAATTTGACGATTTTCAAAGTTTTCCTGTACCGCCTGAGCTCGCTCGGCCATGGCAATGAGATAGGGATCATCACTTTCTTCGTCCGCCTTTTTCTCAATACTCTTGACCAGGTTGATGACTTTCTTTGCGGTCCCGCCTTTGCTTTCGGCAATGTACTTGACGGTATCTTCGTTAATGAGCAGCGTCTCACTGACGGGTTCGATGTAACGGGTCCCCACATGTTTCTGAACCAACTCGCGCGTCTTCTTCTGGAATTCGCGATCCACAAGTATCCGCTTGGCATACGCCTTGCGCACAACCTGATAAATCGCCGAGAGGGTTCCGTAATCGTCAATAAAGGGCCGCAGGAAGGCATCGGGCGAAATGATCTCATAGAGCATCTCGATTTCTTTGTACTCTTTGAAAAAGGTCTTGCGACGCGCAGGATCGCGAAAATGCTCGATCAGCGTGTCGAGATCCTTGTCATCAAAGTTGCGCTCAATCAACGTCAGGTACCCCGGCGCCTGTTGTTCCATCTTATGCTGGAACAACACCTTGAGCAGCTTCAGATCCTTGACGATGGCGTTGATCTCCTCGCTATCAAATGCCAACGCCTTTTCCAACTTGTCGAAGATCCCCACGAAATCGAGCACGAAACCATGCGGCTTGACCATCTCCGCCTGCTCGTTTTCATACGGTCGATTCACCCGGGCAATCGCCTGCAACAGCGTATGATCACGCATCGGCTTATCGAGATACATCGCGTACAACACAGGCGCATCGAAGCCAGTCAGTAGCTTTTCGGTGACAATCAGGATCTTCGGTTGCTGGTCCAGCTTGCCGAAGCTCTTGCGGATCTGCCGTTCTTTCTTCGGATCGAGATGGAATTCCTTCAGCAACGCGGAGTCGTTATTGTTGCCGGTATAGACCACCTCGGAATACTCGGCAGGCAGGAACTGGTCCAACGCGTGCTTGTAGTGAGCGCAAGCCTCGCGATCCACGCCCACCAAAAAGGCTTTGTATCCCAGCGGCTCTACGTTCTCGCGGTAATGGTCGGCGACAAATCGGGCTACTTTCTGAATCCGGTCCTTGCCCTTGAGAAAGTTCTTCAGATTCACCGCCCGCTCGAGAATCTTGTTCAACTCCTCAATATCCGCTACACCCTCGGCTTCGGCCAAAGAGAGGAACTCCTTGTCGAGGGTTTCGTGCGGTACCAGCATCTCATTCGGCGCCAAGCTATAGTAGAGCGGCAGCGTGGTGCCATCCGCAATACTGTCAGCAATGGAATACTTGTGCAGATAGCCTTTGTCATCCTCGCAGCCGAAGGTCTTGAACGTACCGCGTCCGTAGACAGTCTTATCCACCGGCGTGCCGGTAAAGCCGATGTAGGTGGCATTGGGCAGCCCGGCCATCAGGTAGTTGCCCAGATCGCCCCCCGTCGTGCGATGGGCCTCATCAATCAACACATAAATATTCGACCGGGTATTGATGTCGGCCGGCATGTCACGAAACTTGTGAATCATTGTGACAATGATGCCCCGATAATCATCGCGCAACAGCTTGTTCAGTCGCGTAATGCTGTCGGCATGCTCAAGGTTGCCCAGCCCCAGCGCGGCCAGGTTCTTGAGCATTTGATCTTCCAGCTCATTGCGATCGATCATCAGCAACACAGTGGGTTTGTCCGCTTCCGGCACACGGAACAACAGCTCCGCGACCTTGATCATGGTAAAGGTTTTGCCACTGCCCTGCGTGTGCCAGACCAGACCGCGGGTGCGCTGGGGATCAAGGGCGCGCTGAACCGTCGCCTCCACCGCACCGGTTTGGTGCTGACGCAGGATGTATTTATTCAGCTCCTCATCCTTTTCCGCAAAAACAATGTACTCCTTCAAGAAGGACAAGACAGTCGGGATCGCACAGAACGTTTTAACCTTGGCTTCAAGGCGTCCGGGAACATCACCGGAGGGCGGACATTCCTGCCTGCCACTAACGGAGGGCGGACATTCTTGTCCGCCACTTGCTAGGGACAGCGGACTGGAAAGTCCGCTCTCCGTTTCTGGATTCGAAGCATTACCGTCAATACAGGAGGGCGGACTTTCTAGTCCGCCTCTTTCCGAATGCAGCGGACTGGAAAGTCCGCTCTCCTGTGTAAAATATATAAACTCACCCGCCCGCAAATGTGCCTTCATCGGGTTATCACGAATATACTCAGCCACTTTGGAAAAGTGACGTTCGTTGCGAATCAACCGATCCCAATATTCGTCCTGCCAAAGCGAACCCTGCCTCCCGATTCGCTTGTTGATCTCCCGCGCGGTAAAGCCCTTCCAAGATCTCAGGATATCCGGCAACGTGTGCTTTTGAAGCGGGCGAAAAAGCACGTGCACATGATTTGGCATGACAACGAACGCGGCCAACTCGTATCGTTGGCCATCAAAATGACGCAGGGCATCCGCGACAATGTTTGCATTTGCCGAATCTTTAAGCACGCACGCCCCACTGCCCTGATCCAACCACTCATCGATTTGCCTGGAGAAACGCTCGTGGTATTCCGTCTCGGTCTTTTCGTCCCATGGCTCTGGATGATGCTGCTTCCATGCCTCCCGCTCTGCCCTCCACTGATCGAGCTTAGCCTTTGGCAAAGAGTCCTCCAGCCGCCACGTCACGAATACCCACGTGTCATCTTGCTGCCAGTGAGGCAAATGGTGAACGGTCTTGTGGATCTCTGTGAGAGAGTTGAAATAGCGTCCCCCACAGGAGCGCGGACTTTCTAGTCCGCGATCAACGGAGGTCGGACATTTTTGCTCCTCATGAACGGAGAGCGGACTTTCTTGTCCGCTCTTAGCCGAAGACGAAGACAGCGGACTGGAAAGTCCGCTCTCCTTTTCTGCATTACCGCCAATACGGGAGGGCGGACATTCCTGTCCGCCACTCTCCGCTATCTTCCAATTGAAGATATTCCGGCGCACCGTGTTCCAGGTCACACCATACGAAAAGCCGATGGCGTCGGTGGCGGTGAACACTTGTTGCGAGACGAACAGCTCGGGAGTCTCGCGATGGTACCGGCGAATCTGGTCCACTCCCAAAGCGATCGCTTCATCCTTGGTGGCGTTTTTGCATTCGATCACCAACACCGGGATGCCGTTGATCAGAAAGACCACATCCTCTCGAGTGCCATAATGGCCATTATGATAGGCCCACTCTTCAGTGACCTCATACACATTGCGTTCGGGCTGGTCGTAATCAATCAGGATCAAATCGCGTTCGCGCTTCTCCTCATGATCAAAGAACTTGCCCCGATTGCGCAGGTGTTCGACAAAATCCCGATTGCCGTAAATGTTCGTGTGCAGATGCCGGAATTGCCCCAGCAGCGCGCCCTCCGCCTCCGCGTAGCGCGGATTGAATGCCCGCACCCGGGCTTCGAGCACATCATCGAAGAAAAGCGACAGCGGAGTGCGAGTATGACCGGAGGGCGGACATTCCTGTCCGCCTCTTTCTGAGGACAGAGATAGCGGACTGGAAAGTCCGCTCTCCGTTAATGGATTAGACTTATTGCTTTCAGGACCGGAGGGCGGACATTCCTGTCCGCCATTCAGAACAGGACCGCGGACATTCTTGTCCGCGTCTTCTGCCTCACGGCGGGTTGGAAAACCCGCCCTCCGTTTCTCCGCCTCCTCACGCGGCACAAAGGTCCAGCCAACCTCCTGCGCATAAGCGAGGATGCGAGCTTGAACGGTTTTGTGTTCTCCCGGTTTCATGAAAAGGTTTCCAAGCGGAGGGTTCTCCAAATTGTCTCGCGCAGGTCGGGATCAACCCCGACCTCCTCTGCATAATCCCGCCACCGGGACACAACCACCTGCACGTCGTGTAAGATAGCTTTGGCTTCTCCCCGCTTCAGCAGCGCAAGTTCTCCGCAGGCCTCAAAATCAGCTCTGGTGAGGTCATCCCGCTTTCCGTTCAGGGTCATCTGATGCGCCGAAGTCCATTTACCCGACGGATTGTAGCTCCACGTAAGATCAAACGCGGGGGACAATGACCACGTTCCTTTACGGTCCATAAGGAAAGCGATGTTTTTCACATGATCATCTTGATTCCGAGCCACGATATTGAAAACCATCCGCCGGAACTGTTGTTCAACCGCCTCCCGGTCGAGTCCCAACTTACGCATGATCAGGATGGCCTGTTCGTAGCCATACGCGCCGGCCATATTAAAATCGTAATGCGCCAAGGCCGCCAGCGACTGCATGTGCAACTTCAGTCCCTCGTCGGTTCGATCAAATCGCTTCGTCATAAAATGCCGTCGTCCGTTCTCCTCGAATAACCGGCAAGGCATCATGGTGATGCCTACGTCCTTGGCCATTTTGGAATACGCGTACTCGACAGCGCTGAATCCCTCTGGGTCCGCCAGCTCCTTATCACGATTGCTCTTCACTCCGTCAAACTTCATCAACCAATATTCGAAACCGATTCCGGCTTGTACCTGTCCGGACTTTACTTCTCCGGTTTCGGGGTTCCATGCGATGATCGCCTTGGCTCGAGCCCCGCCTGCGGACGATCCGACACGCAAAATTTCACGCACGGCCTGCTGGTCTTTGCGCTGGATCAAGAGGGTCGAGAGAGACGAACGGTGTGTAAGAATTTCGGATGCCAGCTCAACCAGCTTGGCAACGTGAAGCTGGGTAGGCGCGCGTGCCCCCTGATGAATAGCAGGCTTGAACTCCAAAGCTCCCATGCCCCGGGAACCGATATAGCACAGGCGTTCGACGGGATTCATGGAGCCCGGCTCGCGCCCCTGTGTAACCAGCCACGTATCGATGATCGCATTCCCAAACTTATCGGGAAGCGAATCGACAAGCATACCCGGCAGCCCGAGAAAAGATGGATACGACAGCTCGGGGAATCGATAAACGCGAGCGGACAGCGGCATTTGAAGAGGCGCGACCTCAATCCCGCTACGCAAAAAATCAGAGGTATACTCAAATTCAGATACCTGCTGATCCTCGGACAGGGTAACATATCCGATATCCGTTCCCCACAATCGGATGGAAGCCCGAGTGGTCATGTTTCATCGCCCCACTTCCATTCCGATCGGTGATCGTCATCTTGCTTCTTTCTACCCACGCGCTGCGGAAGTGCTCCGTTCTCTTTGACGATATCCCGAGGGCGGGGTCTTGGTTCAGGAAGCAAGATGTCCAGTTGTGACAGTAGATCGAGCTCGCGGAGGACGCGGAGGAGTGTGCGGGTTTGAGTCGTCTCTCCCGACTCAAGCCGTTCCAGCGTACGTTTCCCGACTCCGGCTTTTTGCGCCAGTTCCGCCTGAGTAAGATTTAAACCAATCCGGAACTGTGTAAGCCTCCGACCCAGCTCCGCCAGCAACGCATCATCTTTATGAAGATCTTGAAGCTTCATCGCGATTAACCCGAAGAACCAATTAAACTACTCGCAATATATGGCGAATAATAGGCAAAAATCAATAACAATTCGCATTTAATTGCGATTTATTAGAACCGGATAGCGGACTGGAAAGTCCGCTCTCCGTTAATGGATTGGAAATATTGCTTTCAAGACCGGAGGGCGGACATTCCTGTCCGCCAAGGGAGTTCACGGCGTGTTATCACCACAGCGAAACACAAACGTGGATGTCAGCCACTGCCAGGAGCTGGCCGTCTAAAATTTGACTCGCTTCTATCTCCCCCCATCCG
>SLBD01000212.1 GCA_007126515.1 Kiritimatiellia bacterium | reverse complement strand
TGGCCGAACATATGTTGATTTTGAAGCTCACCTCGCCTGCCGGGGATGCCAAGTACATAGCAGCTGCTTTTCCTAGTGCTTGTGGCAAAACCAATTTGGCCATGCTTAATCCAACCATTCCCGGATGGAAGGTGGAATGCATCGGCGATGACATTGCCTGGATGAAATTCGGCGAGTCCGGCCGTTTGCATGCGATTAATCCGGAAGCAGGCTTCTTTGGTGTCGCCCCGGGTACGAGTGTGGGCTCGAATCCCAATGCCATGCAGACCATGGCGGCCAACAGCATTTTTACCAATTGCGCCCTGACACCCGCTGGCGATGTGTGGTGGGAAGGGATGAGTGATCCGCCGCCGCCGGACTTGTCCGACTGGTTGCGACGGCAGTGGACACCCGATTGTGGCCGTTGCGCCGCCCACCCGAACGCCCGCTTTACCGCACCTGCGCGGCAGTGTCCTGTCATTGCCCCCGAGTGGGAGGACCCGGCTGGAGTTCCGATTGATGCCATTTTGTTCGGTGGTCGGCGGGCCACGACCATTCCCTTGGTCACCGAGGCGCGCGATTGGGTGCATGGCACGTTTTTGGGCCTGATCATGTCTTCCGAGAAAACCGCCGCTGCCACGGGTAGGGTGGGGGAAGTGCGACGAGATCCGATGGCAATGCTGCCCTTTTGCGGCTATCACATGGGCGACTACCTAGCGCATTGGATCCAGATCGGCAAAACCGCGCCGAATTCAGGCGGCCTCCCTAAAATCTTTTACGTCAATTGGTTCCGCAAAAGCGCGGATGGTGCGTGGCTGTGGCCGGGATTTGGCGAAAACAGCCGAGTCCTAAAATGGATCTACGAGCGCTGTGACGGCGAAAGCAGTGCCATCGATACCCTCTTGGGTCGCGTGCCGCAACCCAGCACCCTAGATTTTGACGGACTCCAGCTCTCCTCAGCGGATCTGGATCAGCTGCTGCAGCCTGATCTCGACGGATTGCGAGCGGAACTGGATGATCTCCACGCCCATCTGGCGCAATTCGGCAACAAACTCCCGTCTGAACTCGCCGCTGAACTCGATAAATTGAAGAGACAATTGGCGTAATCTAGGTGTATAGAATTGGCCCATGTGCGTCTGAGGAGTCGTTCTTGATCTTCCCGCTGTCGTCCCCTGATACCCTGAACCGAAAATCTGTGACCTCGGCAATCATGCACGGCCCTTTGTGTCTCAAAACCATTCTTTTGACATCTGATCTTTGCCCGCGTATTCTCCACTTAATGTCCTCGTTCTTACCAGCCATCGTTTTGAAGTTTGCGAGCCAATTAGTTGGCAATCTGCGTTTTGGTTCAACGCATGTTGCTATTGCTTCCCCCAAAAGAAAGCAAATGTTCCGCTCCCAGCTTGAGGGAGCACTCCCGCTCTGGCTGCGACAACCTTTTCTTCTGCTGTTCCCAGTCTTGGCGCGGTGTCTTGTTCCTTCAGTTGATAAGAAGCGAGTATTTAAACAAGTCGCATATATATATGACATGCGGTTGTCTTTATTGGGCTATTCAAAAAGAGGGAGCTTGACACTCTCAGCCCGCTTGCTTCAGACTCAGTCCATCAGAATTTAAAAAAGAGGCGTATTTTATGTGTTTGAGAATTTCCCCCTCTGTTCATTGTTTTGTTGTCGTATTTTGCATGTATGTGTGCGGTCTTGTTGGTGATTCCTTTGCCATGGAATCGAGCCAAGACTTGGTTGATGTTGATGTGTCGCTAGACAATGACAATGAAGATGCCGATTCGTTGAATCTGGATGAGATGAATGTTCCTGAGTTGGTGGAGAGGATACAAGCGTTGGATCGTTCCATGCTTGAGTTAGGTGACAATCTACATGAGAGGCGGATTGAGTTGCGCGAAGAACGAAGCGCGGCGAGGCTCTCGAGTGAGCAGGTGGCTGAAATCAATTCGCAGATCACAGAATTGCGGAGAGAGATTGAGCGTGTGGTGGACGAGGAACCCCCTGTTCGCGACATTCTCGACGAAATTCACGAATGGGAGCAGCAGCTCGCACAAATGATGGCTGAGAGGCGCATGATTTTGCAGCGTCTCCAAGCTGCTCCGCACGATGAAGTGGATCCATCGGACGTTTTTGGTGAGTAAAGATTATGTTGGTCGGATATCAAATCAGTCTCGGTCATTGCCGATTCTGCATGTGAGGAAGATACTTATGAAGAAGAGCTCAATTGCTGCACATTCTTGGTCGTTATGGATCCCTCTCCTGATTGCGCTTGCAGTTGGGCCGCTTGTTGAGTCGGTGCAAGCTTGTGGATACGCATTGGCTCCCACTTATGTTGATTTTGCGATTGCGAATGGGTTTGCGACCGTAGACGCTGACGGGAACGTGACCTACGAGCCGGGTGCCGGTCCCCTTGAAGATTTGAGCGGCGACGGGATGTCGAATTTTCAAAAGTGGCAGGGCTGGGAATCTGTTCGCAACGGGGTGCCTGTCTATTATGGCTGGAATTCGGCAACGGCTGCAGGGTATGGAGCCAATGCGTTTGATGGTCCCTGTCTTGATCAGGTAGATTCAAACTTCGACGGGGTATCTGACTTCGTGAATTGGCGCGCTGGTACCAATCCGCATAGTTCCGATACGGATGGAGACGGCATTCCCGACGCATGGGAGATTAGAACCGGTCTTGATCCCCGTGACGATGGAACTGTCAATCCGCTAAATCATCCTCATGCGGATCCGGATGGTGATGGATTGACGAACTTAGAGGAGTGCTTGGGGCCTGGCAATACCACGTTTCCTTCTCTTCCCGCCGCTACGGTCGACAATCTTCTCACGCTCCCCATGTTTGGCGAACCTGGCGCAAATTACACGTTGCCTCTCAATTTTGATTCGAGCGGCGATAACCTGATCGATTCTTTTGGTTATCGCTGGGGATCCATTAGCCCGTTTGAGGCCAATGCGCCTAATGAGGATATGGATGGCGATGGATTGACCACCTTCCGTGAGCAATGCGTTCACCCGCTGTTGGCTCGCTTTTGGCAGGCAGGCGAGATCCCTGACAGCCCGGCAATCAGGTTTGTTCCTGCGGGGATGACATTCGGCGTTGCGGGATTCACTACCCCGCACCGCAGGCAGGGACTCATTGCCCCTGGATACATGAATCGGGCCAATTTTGACGAAGCTGGAAATCGGTGGGAAGCTCCAGGGGCATTGATGAATAATCAAGGTGTTGTCCTGTGGGGGCATCCGGTTCAGTATCCCGGTTCTCCGTATCCGCTGGATCCCGACGATACGAATGCGGCGGTGAACCGATGGACCAATCCCAACAACGCGTTCAGTGGGGGCCAACTTCAACTCTTGCCCGATGGGTGGTTGATTGAGCATGGCTTGAACCCTCTTGATCAGCGGCTGCTAACGGACGAAGGCTTTATCAATCCCAGTGGTCCTTTTGGTGATCCCGATGGGGATGGCCTGCTGAATTTGGAGGAATACCGTGGCCAGGATGGCTATCGGATTGATTTTGTGACAGGAACAGGCGATGAGACCAGCCCATGGATTACTCGGGTGGTAAATCGCAAAGTCGATGAACCATTTGGAGCTTT
>SLBD01000029.1 GCA_007126515.1 Kiritimatiellia bacterium | reverse complement strand
GGTGTGGATCGGATCGTGTCGCGGACGATCTGTCGGTGGAGGCGTTTGATGTCGTTGTAACGGTTGATCCGGCGCGCGTTACGGTGGGGGACTTGGTCCGGGTCGAGGTACGCGCCGTGCATCCAGCCGAGATGCGCCCCATCATGCCTTCGTTGCGTGGAGAAGGACAGATTGAAGTCCGCCATACGACATCGGAGCGGCACTTATTGGACGACGAGTGGATGATGACGATTCAGCGCATCACCTTGAGCTCTTTTCAGGTGGGGACGCATCAGTTGTCTACGGGGGTGGTGGAATTTGTTGGACGAGATGTAGATCCTGTGAGTCGAGAATTTCCGGTCGTTGGCTTTGAAGTCGTGTCCTTGTTGGACGGTGACGAAGTGGGGCGGGGGGAGTTGCATCCCCTGCTGGAATGGCCGAGTCGAGTGCCGATGTGGGTGTGGGTATTGCCGGGAGTGGCCGTCATCGCTCTGGGGTTGGGCTGGCTGACATCGTACTGGTTACGGCAGCGACGTACGATAGTGCGGCAACCGCCGCCGCCACCCGCGCACGAGACGGCTTTGAATGCCTTGCGACTTTTGCAGAGCAAAGGGTACGTGGAGCGCAATGAAGTGGAGCCCTTTTACACGGAATTGTCCGGGATTGTGCGCGCGTACCTAGAAGATCGATTTGACTTGCGGGCACCTGAGCAGACGACAGAAGAATTTATCCGCGATGCGGCGGAAACACGATCGTTGAATGCCGAGCAAAAAACGCTCGTGGGCGCCTTCTTGGAACAAAGTGATTTGGTAAAGTTTGCTCGGTTCCATCCCGGCGCTGAGGCCATGCAAGATGCCTTCGCGGCTGCCGAGCATTTGGTGCAGGAAACCAAGCTGCGAGTCGAGGAGGTGGCGACATGATCGGCGAGCTCCAATTTCTGTATCCGTGGGTGTTGTTACTGGCGCTGTTGATTCCACTTGTTTTAATTGCTCGCTATGGTCGCATTGGGAAAGCGGCATTGCCGTTTACAGATCATCGCTTATTGCGTGCGCTCCCTGTTTCTTGGGTCGTGCATGCGCGCCATGTCTTGCCGGTGTTGATGGGGGCTGGATTGCTGCTGTTAGTGGTGGCGCTGGCGCGTCCGCAACGCGGCATTGCTGAGAGTCGGGTGAATCGAGAAGCCGTGGATATGGTGTTGCTGATTGATGTTTCTTCTTCCATGCTGGCTGAAGATTTTTACCTCGATGGACGCCGCGTCAATCGCATGGAAGTATGCGTGCATGCGGCCAAGGAATTCATCCGGATGCGACGCAACGACCGCATATCCGTGATTGCGTTTGCGGGGGTCCCATTTGTGATGGCGCCATTGACGTTTGATCATGGCTGGCTGCTGCAGCAGGTAAATCGGATTGAAATTGCCATGGTCCAAGATGGCACCGCGATTGGATCGGCGATTGCTTCAGGGTTGAATCGATTGCGGGACAGCGAAGCGGAAAGCAAAGTAATTGTGCTGCTTACCGACGGGGTCAACAACACCGGCAATATCACGCCGGAAAATGCGGCCCGGGCGGCTGCGGCCATGGGGGTTCGAGTCCATGCGATTGGCGCTGGCACACAAGATTACGCGCCATTCCCTGTGCGCAGCCCGTTTGGCGGGACGCGTTATGTGCGGCAACTCGCGGTCTTTGACGAGGCGCAGTTGCAACGCATTGCAGACATTACCGGTGGCCAGTATTTCCACGCCAATGATACCGAAGCCCTGCAACGCATCTATGAAGAGATTGATCAATTGGAGCGAACGGAAATTGAGGTGCATGAGTACACCCGATTTGAGGAAGCGTTCATGCCGTTTCTGCTGCTGAGTTTGGGGTTGTTGGTGGCGGAGCGATTGCTGGCCGTTGGCAAGTTGGGGAGGTGGCCTTGATGCAGTGGGGACAGCCAGAAATGCTGCACAGTTTGTGGCTGCTGATTCCGGTGGGATTGGCGCTGCTGGGATTGGCCCGGCGGCGGGAGCGGCAGTTGCAACGGGTGATGCAGGCCGATGTGCTGGCTGACACCTTGCCGCCACGACGTACGTGCATTCAGCGGTGGCGAATGATCTGCATCCTGCTGGCGTTGGCGTTGGGAGCGATTGCCTTGGCGCGGCCGCAGTGGGGGGAAACCTATTTGGACGTGCAGCACATGGGGTTGGACATCCTTGTGGTTCTGGATACCTCTAGCAGCATGTTGGCTGAAGATGTGCGACCGAACCGATTGGAGCGGTCCAAGCTGGCATTGCGAGAGTTGGTGGGCAACCTGCGGGGCGACCGAATTGGGCTGATGCCTTTCGCGGGTCAAAGCTATCTTTATTGTCCGCTGACCTCGGACTACAGCGCCTTCCTGATGATGCTGGATGATGTATATGCGGGGATCATCCCGCGCGGCGGAACCGCCATTGAGCAGGCCTTGCGCCGGGCCATCGACTCATTTGACGATCACCTGTTGGCGGATCGAGTCATCTTGCTGATCACGGATGGCGAGGATCACGAAGGCAATCCGATGCGATTGCTGGAGGAAATGCGTCGCCGCAATATCCGTTTATTCGCCTTGGGCGTGGGGACTCCAGACGGCGACTTGATCCCGATCACGGATGAACAAGGCCGCCGGACATTTTTGCGAGATCGGGATGGCAACATTGTGCGAACCCGACTGCAGGAAGAGGTCTTGGAGAGGTTGGCCCCGCAAACAGGCGGAATGTATGTGCGGGCACAGCCCGGCGATTTTGGCTTGGACTATTTATTTGAGCAAGGCATCGCTCCGTTGCAACGGGACCTATTGGATACAGAACAGATTCGCATGTATGAAGATCGCTTTGCGTGGTTTTTAGGTGCGGCCTTCATCCTGCTATTGCTCGATTCTGTGCTGGCCGTTTGGATGCAACCGCCGCGTGTGCGCTGGCCGGGCGCGGCCAAGGTGGCGTTGCTGCTGCTGGGGCTGACGCTGGGAACGAATGTGGACGCGGCCGATCCGCGTCGGCTGATGCGGGAAGGACGTGAGGCTCATGACCGAGGAGATCATGCTGCTGCGGCAGAGCTGTTTTTGCAAGCGGCGGAGCTGGCTTCTGAGCATGGGTTGGATCCAGCCCGAGCCTGGTTCAATCGCGGAAATAGCTTGCAGCAATTGGGAGCCTTGGAAGACGCGATGTTTGCGTATGAGCGAGCCGGGCTGTCAACTGACCCTGCCGTGCAGGAAGCGGCGCGGTTTAACGAAGGCACCCTGTTGTTGGATGCGGCGGAAGAGTTGGGTATGCAGCAACAATTTGATCAAGCCCTCCCCCTGGCTACCAATGCTGTGTCGCGGTTTCAGCAAACGCTGACCCTTAACCCGGCGAATCACGATGCCAAGGTGAATTTAGAGATGGCGAATCGATTGCGACAATTCATCGAAGAACAAATGCCGCCGCCACCTCCCGAAACGGGCGAGGGCCCCGACGACGAGCCGCTCGATGATGGGGAAGATGAGTCTGATCCTCCGCCGGAGCCGCCGTCGCCTGATGACGAGGGAGACGACACCGAGGACTCCGGCCAACCGGATGCTGATCCTGCCCCCCCTCATGACGATTCGGCTACAGAGGATCCCCGTCAGGCTGATGTGACGCCAGATATGGATGAGCTGGATTTTGATCCTGCGAGTGATAGTATGGACGAGATGACCCAGGAAGAAGCGTTGATGCTGCTCGATTGGCTGCGCGATGAGGAACAGGAGACACGTGATCAAATGCGGATGCAACTGGGGGAACCGGCGGAAGTCGAGAAGGACTGGTAGTATTGTCTGCGTCATGAGTGGGAATGGGATCAGTTGGAATTGGATTGGAGTTGTGGCGATCTGCTGCTTGGTGGTGAGCGGTGCGGTCGTTGCTGATGTACGTGTCGAACTGCAGCCGGAAGCCATTCGGATGGGTGAGTCGGCCCAGTTACGTGTGATCGTTGAAGGAGCCGAGCGGGCCAATCCCCCGACAATTCCTGATGTTCGTGGCTTGCGGATTAGTGGCCCGGGCACAGAAACCAGTCATCATATGACAATGGTTAATGGCCGTATGGAACAGCGGCGGACACTCACTTTTCGATATTCGATCATTCCTCTGCAGCCTGGAGATTATTCGATTGGACCGATTTCAGTGGTGCGCGAAGGGCGCACCGTGGAAGTGCCGGCGCAAACGTTGCGGGTCGTGATGCCGAGCGGGGATACGGGTCGCGACGATGCCGAAATCACCGATTATGTGTTTGCCACCTTGCGGGCGAGTCGAGATCAAGTGTTCGTGAATGAGGCTCTGACCTTGACCCTGTCGATCTACTCGCGTGGCGTGAATTTGGGCCGGGATGTCTCGCTCATGAATATGCCGGAATCCGGCCTGCAATTGCAGGGGTGGCAGGAGCTGGCATCGGGGCGGGAAGTGATCCGCGATGATGTCTTTGATGTCCGTCGCTTCCAAACGCGCGTCCGTCCCTTTACTTCGGGAACCATCGAGTTTGCGCCTGAATTGCGCGTCCAAATTCTCGTGCAGCGGGCGCGGCGTCAGCATCCTTTTTTTGACGATCCGTTTTTTGGGGGAGTTTTCTCAAACACCGAGGCACATCCCTTCGAATTGCAAATCGAACCCGTCCGCGTCGCTGTGCGTCCCTTACCCGAAGAAGGGCGCCCCGATGACTTTACGGGCGGGGTAGGGCGATTCCAATTTGACACGCATGTGCATCCGACGGAGCTTCAACCCGGTGATCCGCTAACGGTGACCATCCGCATTGAGGGAGAGGGAAACATGGACACGGTGGGGCCACCCTCGATCCCTGATAGCGAATGGTTTCGGGTTCACCCCCCGCGTGTGATTCAAAGTGATTTGGATCGCGGAGGGAATCGGGGGCGCAAAGTATACGAGCAAGTCGTGATTCCGAGGACGGCTGAATCGCGAGAACTACCCGCGCTCTCATTTAGCTACTTCGATCCGCAGGCCGCCGAATTTCGCACCATCACCCGCGGCCCATATTCATTGTCTTTGATGGAGGTCGATGAAACCCCGGCCCGCCGAGTCCGAGGGGATCCCGCTGTCGTTGGAGCCGCTCGGGTGATAGGTGAAGACATTGCCTATTTGCTGCCCGCGCCTCGACGCTGGCTGCGTGCTGATCAGCGTCCCTGGTATCAATCACGTTGGTTCCTAGGGGCGCAGGTGATCCCTCCCCTGATGGTGTTGGGGATGTTTTTGCGAATGCGTCGGCAAAAAATACTTTCGGCAGACGTAGCCAGAATGCGTCGCGATCGGGCTCCGCGCAGCGCGCGTGCAGGTCTCGCGCAAGCTGAAAAGGGATTGCGGCAACAGGACGCGGCGGTCTTCTTTGAAGGATTTTGGCAGGCGTTGGCATCCTATTTTGGTGATCGACTCAACTTGTCATCAGGAGCCGTGACCAGTGATGCGGTGATTGAAAATATGCGGAAACAAGGTTTGGCTGTGGAATCGTTAAAGGAACTGGAACAAATCTTCGCTGCATGTGATCAGCGTCGATTTGCCAACGTGGACATCAGTCCGGAGCAAATGAGGGAATTGATGGGGACGGCCAAGAAATTGCTGAAGCAATGCGAAAAGGTGAGGACATGAGTCGGCGCTTATTCAGATCTTGGGGAATATTGAGCTTGGCTTGGCTATGTCTGGCAACAAGCAGTGTTGGCGATCAACTTGGCGACCGATTTGCACAAGCAGCGATTGCCTATGATGCCAGCGAATATGCGGAAGCGATTCGGCTGTATCAGCAAGTACAACGCGATGGGTTTGTGTCCGCCGAGCTGTTTTACAACTTGGGCAATGCCTGGTTCCGACAAGGCGATGTTGGGCAAGCGGTCTTGCATTACAAGAAAGCTCTGCATCTACAGCCCCGCAATGGCGATATCCGTCATAATTTAGCGTTTGTGATGAATGATGCCGGGGCATTGGCCAGCGAATTGAGTTGGATCAGTCGAATACTGCGCTATGTCAGTATGCGGGAATGGTGGGCATTGAGTATTATTTTCTGGTGGACGACAGCGATTATCGCCTGTCTTGCCCTTTGGAAAAGGTGGGACTTTTCATGGACATGGCCCTTGCTGCTCTCTCTGTTGTTGACCGTGATCTCGTTGAGTGGAGTGGCCGTTTGGTGGGGACTGACGCAGCGACCTGAGATTGTCGTGATCCAAAGTGGGCAGGACGCATTGTTTGCGCCGCTGGAGGGATCGACCCCCCATTTTGCCTTGCCCAAGGGATCGACCGCACGAATTGAATCCACTACCGAAGGATGGTACAGAGTCCGAGTTGGTGATCGGGACGGCTGGATTCGTCAAAGTGCCGCCGCCCCTGTCCGTCCTGTATTTCAGGGGCAATAAGTGTTCCTCATTCGCCCACCGCGTAGCACCCCTGCGGGGCAGTTCTTCGGATAGCCTCCCTGTATACAGCGGTCACCCCGAGCGAAGGTACTATCAAAATTTTCATGAAACGGTATGAAAAGATGATGTCGGTTACCGAGAGCGGGCGACGAGAGCGGATTACGAGTAAAGAACTCCGTATCGTCCGTCAATTCATAGAAGAACCGACTAAATAACTCTGGCAGATCTGGGGTGTCGGGTGAAAAAATATAGAGATTTCCCGATTAGCCTGATATAGTGCTCTTTATTGATTTTGGAAAAAGTTATGCGCCCACGACGTCCAACCTGGTTACTTTGGCTCGCGATTTTAATCGCGCTTGTCGGCGGACCCATTGCATACATATTTTCGCTTCAAACCACAGATCCGGAAGCCCATACGAATATGGTGCTGGCGTTGTCGGGCACGATTCTGGGCGTCGGAGTTTGCTTGGTTTGCTATACGGCCGATTGGTGGATGAGGCATTAACCGCCTGTAGCGAAGGATCATCTGCACGTGTCTGTTTCGCAACCATATAATTCCTGGGTTGAAGTCGATGTCTCTGTCTTGGCGGCCAATATCCGAGCGTTGCGGTCGGCGCTATCCCCCCAGTCTCAAGTCATCTTCGTCGTTAAGTCGAATGCGTATGGACACAATTTGCAAGCCACGGCGCGGGAAGCTGCCGCCGCCGGGATCCGTTGGTTTGGTGTCGCGCACCTTCATGAGGCCTTGGCGATTCGAGCCATTATTCCTCATGTGAATATTCTGGTGATGGGGGCGGTAGACCCCCAGCAGGCATCCCTGTTGGCCCGCGAAAATATTACGCCGATGATCATGGGGGCGGAACACGGCGAGGCCATTGCCGCCGTGGCTCGACAAGCAGGCGTGAAGGTCGAAGGACATCTCAAAGTCGATACGGGTATGGGGCGACTGGGTGTCCTTTGGCAGGATGCCGTCGCTACGTATCGTTTTCTGAGTCAACAAGACGGACTTTCGCTAACCGGTCTCTGCAGTCACTTTGCTGCCGTGGAGCCACGGCAACCAGAGCGGGCAGAGACTCAGGTGGAGCGCTTCTTGGAGGCTGCAGATGCGATCGAAGCGATGCATGAGGGGCCGCTGATGAAGCACATATCGAGTAGCCGAGCGATTTCATACCACAAGGAATGGGATTTCGACGCGGTGCGGCCCGGAATTTGCCTGTATGGATACGGAGCCTCTGATCCGGCTATGCGATTTCAGACGCGGCCGGTTCTGCAATGGAAATGTCGGGTTATGCAAGTGAAGGATGTTCCCGCCGACTTCCCTGTGGGGTACTATGGCACCTATAAAACCGAAGCCCCCACGCGAATGGCCATTCTGTCGGCGGGCTATGCCGATGGGTATCATCGGGCGTTAAGCAATCGAGGCCATGTATTGATTCGAGGACGACGCTGTCGCGTGATTGGCCGAGTCAGTATGAATTGGATCACCGTGGATGTCGGTCAAGTTGGCGATGTCGCGGCCGGGGATGAGGCGGTGTTGATTGGACAGCAAGGCAGCGAATCGGTATGGGCGGGCGAGCTGGCCCGGATTTGTCGCACGATTCCGTACGAAATCCTGGTAGGAATCCATTCCCAAGCGCCTCGCTCCTTGCACGCCCACAATGTGGAATCCGAGCTGGATTATATCAACTGGGGACAGCTACTGCCTGAGCCTACGGATACACCCCGCGCCACTTGACCGCAGTCGCCACGCGGTTAACCGCCAACATATAGGCCGCCATCCGCATCGGACATTTCTCCTGTTCGGCAATGGCGAGCACATCCCGGAAGCCTCGTTTCATGATCTTTGTCAACTCGTGGTCAATCCGGTCTTCGTCCCAGAAGATGGATTGGAGATCCTGGACCCATTCAAAATAGGAGACCGTCACACCTCCGGCATTGGCCAAAATATCGGGCAACACCCAAACGCCGCGCTCATTCAGAATGATGTCCGCATCCGGGGTCGTTGGCCCGTTTGCGCCCTCCACGACAATCTTCGCCTTGATGGCTGCCGCGTTGTCCGTAGTTATTTGATTCGCAAGCGCGCAGGGTGCCAACACGTCTACATCTAAAGTCATCAACTCGCGATTGGCTGCTTCCGCTGACCCAACGAAATCGCCGCCCTCAAAGCCCGCAATCAGCCGATGCGGGTGGTTCGCGACATGTGTCTGCAGTGCCGGTATGTCGATTCCGGATGAATTAAAAATGCCGCCGGAGACATCCGTAACCGCCACAATCCGACAGCCCCATTCATGGAGGAAGCGCGCGAAGGAGCCGCCCACATTGCCAAAGCCCTGAATGGCAACTCGTGTGTCCTGCGGCTTCATCCCGCGATGCTGCATCGCCTCTTGTAACACCAACATCGCTCCGCGTCCGGTTGCCGTGTGCCGACCCAGACTGCCGCCCATCTCCACGGGCTTGCCCGTCACGACTCCGGGGGCAGAGTATCCAACTCCCATCGAATACGTATCCATAATCCAGGACATCACTTGCGGGTTGGTATTCACGTCGGGGGCCGGAATATCCTTGTCCGGGCCGATAATAATCGCGATCTCCGATGTCAGCCGCCGCGTCATCTTCTCGATTTCCCGTTCCGACATATTGGCAGGATCACAAACAACACCGCCTTTGGCGCCTCCATAGGGAATGTTGACCACGGCACATTTCCAGGTCATCCACATCGCCATGGCTTTGACCTCATCCAGAGTCACATCTGGATGGTAGCGAATGCCGCCTTTGGCGGGGCCGCGGTCGACATTGTGCTGTACCCGGTAGCCTTCAAACACACGGATCTCGCCATTATCCATGATCACCGGAACCGAGACAATTAGGGCCCGCTTGCAATGGCGCAACTTGGCATGCAAATTCGGATCTAAGCTCAGTTTATTGGCCACCAAATCCAATTGTTGACAGGCCATTTCCCACGGATTGAAGGGCGTGCTCATCGCGCATCTCCTTGCATTGATTAACTTGCAGGGCAACGGACCAGTATCACCGAGTCGTCCGGTTCTCGTCAAATGAAACCGTGATGATTCATACGCTGGAAGGATTCGGCGCGAAGGTCTGGCGACCATTCGCGCCCTACAATTCGGATGTTACTTACGATCTGTTGTAGGGCGGGAATGGTTGAGCATCGCGAGACCTTCCCGCCTTTTGATGACATGATCTGTTCGTGACAAGGCCCGCAATGCCTCCATATCCTTCCCACACCCCCAATCAGGATGATTTAAGCTCGACTCTGCCCAGCCATCTCACAATGATGTCGGGGCATCACGAAAGAGTGAAGTGACACAATTTAAAGGAGATAACCGATGGTTCCCCGTTATACACGCCCCGAAATGGGCGAAATTTGGTCGGACGAAAACAAATACCGAAATTGGCTTCGGGTTGAAGTCTTGGCCTGTGAGGCCATGCATCGGCTCAAGCAAATTCCAGCGGCTGATTTAAAGCGAATTCAAACCCGCGCCACCTTCTCAGTCGAACGGATTGCGGAAATTGAGGCAGAAGTCGATCACGATGTCATCGCCTTCTTGACTAATGTCGCCGAGCATGTTGGGCCTTCGGCGCGTTTTATTCATAAGGGATTGACCAGTTCCGACGTGCTGGATACGGCCTTGGCCCTGCAAATGGTGCAGGCCGCTGATTTGCTGATCAAGGATGTGAAGCAATTGCGCAAAACCATTGCCGCAAAAGCACGCAAATACAAAATGACTCCCATGATTGGTCGTTCACATGGAATTCACGCCGAGCCGATCACCTTCGGATTGAAACTGGCACTCATGTATGACGAATTTGGTCGGGCGTTGGATCGCTTGGAACGTGCTCGCGAGATTGTGCGCGTGGGGCAGTTGTCTGGCGCTGTAGGTACGCATGCTCATCTTGACCCTTCTGTGGAAACGTATGTTTGTCGTAAGCTCAAGCTCCAGCCCGCCGCGTTGTCCACGCAGGTTCTACAGCGTGATCGCCATGCCGAATACGTCACCATTCTTGCACAAGTTGCCTCGTCCGTGGATCGCTGGGCGCAGGAATTCCGACATCTGCAGCGCACCGAAGTACGGGAAACCGAAGAATTCTTTGGCAAAGGACAGAAAGGCTCGTCCGCCATGCCTCACAAGAAGAATCCGATTATTGGCGAGCGACTGTGCGGAATGGCACGATTGATACGTGGCTACGCGATCACCGCCCTAGAGAATGTGCCGCTTTGGCACGAACGCGACATTTCGCACTCTTCCGCTGAGCGAGTCATTCTCCCGGATGCCACCATTGCTCTCGATTACATGCTCGTGAAGCTCGATCGCCTTGTCAAAACACTGCGGGTTTTGCCCAAGCAGATGCAGGCGAATCTTGATTTAACGCATGGTTTGATCCACTCTCAACAAGTGTTGTTGCTATTGACCGAGAAAGGGGTCAGCCGCGAGACTGGCTATCGGTTGGTGCAGCGGAATGCCATGCAGGCGTGGGATCAGGGGACCGATTTTCGCGCCCTGTTGGAAGCGGATGCTGAATTGATGAAACATGTATCGTCAGCGGAACTGGATGCGGTATTCGATTTGGCCACCCACTTTCGCCATGTCGACCGCGCCTTTAAGCAGGTTGGTTTATAGACATTGTAGTGCTCATGACAGTGAGTAGGGATGAATCAGAATCTATAGTCGATGCGCGGGCGAGTGTTCAGTGTTCAGGTTTCAGTCGATTTCTGTCCCTGAACACTGAACACTGGAAACTCAACGCAGCCTGTTCCCATAATTAGTTGTTGAGGAAATTTGAACTAGGAGAAAACTCATGAAGAAAATCCAGCGAGCATTAATTAGTGTGTCGGACAAGGCTGGGGTTGTTGAATTCAGTCGGGCTTTAGCCGCTGCTGGCGTTGAGCTTCTGTCGACCGGGGGCACAGCCAAAGCTCTGCGTGAGGCGGACTTAGAGGTGACGGACGTTTCCGATTTTACCGGTTTTCCCGAAATGTTGGATGGTCGGGTGAAAACCCTGCATCCGAAGGTACATGGCGGATTGCTCTACATCCGTGATCATGCCGAGCATGAAGAGACCATTACCCAGCATGGCATCCAGCCGATCGACTTGGTATGCGTCAATCTCTACCCGTTCGAACAGACGGTGGCGCAGCCGGATGTGTCTTTTGCCGATGCCGTGGAGCAGATCGATATTGGTGGTCCCGCGATGTTACGTTCTGCGGCTAAGAATATGGCGGCTGTCACCGTGGTGTGCGATCCCGCCGATTACAGTCGTGTTGTGCAATCGATTCAGGAAAACGATGGCAATACCACGTCAGAACTGCGTGTCGAGTTGGCTCAAAAGGTCTTTGCTCGTGTTGCTGCCTACAATGCCGCTATTGCTAGTTATTTGGCTCAGCAAGCGCCCCCTGCAGCCAGTGAGGGCTCGGTGCCGCCGTTGGTGTTGTCGTATCCGGCTGGGACCCCGCTACGGTATGGCGAAAATCCGCATCAGGAAGCCGCTCTCTACTGCGAGCCCGCTTCGCAAGAGGCCACCTTAGCCCATGCCACGCCTTTGCATGGCAAGGAACTTTCCTACAATAATTACTTGGATGGCGATGCCGCCCTCGAATCCGTACGCGAATTGGTCGGCATTCCGGGCGTATCCATCATCAAGCACAGCAATCCGTGTGGCTATGCAACAGGACCGACGCTTGCCGCTGCCTTTGAAGCTGCCTGGGCGGGCGACCCGGTCTCTGCGTTTGGCAGTGTGATTGCCGTCACGCAAACAGTCGATTTGGCCATGGCCGAGTGTCTCAAGGGGCGCTTCGTGGAGGTCTTGATTGCGCCCGATTACGCGCCGGACGCTTTGGAATTTCTGCAGCAGAAGAGCAAGGATTTGCGTATCTTGAAGTTGCATCAACCGTTGCAGGCCTTGGCTCCGGGGCAAGCAATCCGGCAGATTAGTGGTGGCTTGTTGGTTCAAGATCGGGACATCGGGTTGGCAGCCAATTGGTTCACGCCGACCGCGCAAACGTTTCCGGAAGACAAGCATGTCCTGGCAGAATTTGGCATGAAGGTATGCAAGCACATCAAGTCCAATGCGATTGCACTCGTGCATGAATATCAACCCGGTTTCCATGCGTTGTTGGGCATGGGCGCGGGACAGCCCAACCGTGTTGACTCGCTGCGCAAGCTGGCCTTGGCCCGTGCTTGCGAGAACCTTGATTTGATGTTCGAAAAAGCCAAGGTATACGGTCAGACACCCAAACAATTCCGACATGAAAAATTGAATGAATGTGTTTTGATTTCTGACGCGTTCTTCCCGTTTGCCGACAGCATCGATCACGCCGCCGAAGCGGGGATCAGTTACATTGTGCAACCGGGCGGGTCGAAGCGCGATGAAGAAGTCGTCTCGGCCTGCGACCGGTACGGAATTGCCATGGCCTTTACGGGGATGCGACATTTTAGGCATTGAGCTTGAAATCAGCGGCTGTTTGAGTAGATGAGTCAAGAGGTGGTACAAGGGGAGTGGGGAGGCACAAGGTTTTAAGTGTTCAGTGTTCAGGAGTTCAGGTTGGGGCAATGAGTGATGAAAAGACATATCTGGATAAGGAGTGTATTCGAATGCTCAATGGACTCGAGAAATCTCTCGAACGACAATTGCCCGCATCAGATCGTCGCTGGCC
>SLBD01000124.1 GCA_007126515.1 Kiritimatiellia bacterium | reverse complement strand
TTCGATGACCGCAATTCGCTTGCCGTGTTCTGCGGTGAGAATGCGATTCAGCAACGTGGTTTTGCCTGAACCGAGAAATCCGGTCAGCACGGTCACAGGGATGCGGGTGTCATTCGCTTTATTGTTCATCGTTTCTCCTTGGCGTTTTTCATTTCCTCTCTTAAGTGGGCCAGACAGGCCAACCAGAAATCGGTTGGCATGGCCTCGTAGCGAATGCGGTCGGGCCCGAGCTGGGTATGAAACAAAACGGAACTGGGTTCTAGCAGGCATTCGTCGAAGAGGGCGCGCCGTAAATAGGCTTTGTGACTGTCAGCGATAGCGAGGTGCGGCTCCGGCGATGATTGCTTCGCCTCGGCCTCCAACGCATCCAGTACTGCGCAGAGATCGTCGACATCCAGTGTCGTGTTGAGGCGCTGCGCCACTTCATAAAAGGGATCGATCACTTGTTCCAGGCGAGCGACGATACGGCGAATTTCCCGTTGCCGGTCGGGAACTTCCTTCACTTTTACTTTTTGCAGCGTCGCCACGGGTTCCGGCATCGGCATCGTGCTGGGCAATAACTTCATTCTAGGTATGGGGAAATCACGCATAGACATTCGAATCGTTGACTTATTTCTCGGAGACGATAATCTGTTGAGAATGAAATATCAATAATAAGTGGAGGCGAGATGTTTGGAGAGCGAAAAAGTGTGGAGCAGGTAGAGGAGGGTGTCTGATGCCCATTTACGTGTACGAGATCATTCGAAACGGAGTGAATAGCGGCGAAACTTTTGACTGGATCCAATCGATCAAGGATGCACCGTTGACCCAGCATCCCGAGACCGGCGAACCCGTGCGACGCGTCATCACTGCGCCCAACGTTATCGGCACCTACACGGACACCACCTTCAAAAAATCGTTAACCAACGAAAACATTGAGCGCCACGGCTTCACCAAATACGAGCGCTCCGGCCCGGGCCAATATGTCCGCACCGCAGGCAAAGAGGGGCCGGAGTCGTTTGGTTGATTTCTGGTTAGCCGAGCCTCAGCTCGGCAAGAATGTCGCTTATTGCAAAGAGCATCCCACGCTCATGCAAAAAGCGGGCTGGAGATGCTTCGGTGATGCAGGAAGCTCAAGCAGGGTTCAAAGCCTCGAGTGCCTTGGACTTGACGGCAGAGGGGATTGCGTATAGGGTCCAAAAAAGTGGGATTAAATAGTATGAATAATTCATTGGTATTTGTACGTCCTGTGAGTCGTCGGGGGCAAGTGGTGCTGCCCAAGGATATTCGCGCGCATCTTGGGCTAAAAAACGAGGTTGTTTTCGAGGTGCATGGTGATCGTGTCGAGATTCGTCCGTCTGCTGCCGGCTTTTTAGGTGAATTTCTTAGCCTGCCTCGCCAGCCAGCCTCCCCCCCGCCGGAGAAGTTGAAAAATCTCATGGAAGACCGACATGCTGACCTACATTGACTCGAATATTTTCCTGTATGCGGTTCTCTATGACGACGAGCGTGCGCAACGATGTCGCCATGTTCTTTCCGGGATTGTCGATGGCAAGATCGAAGCTGTGACCAGCGCGCTGACGTGGGATGAATTCACGCATGTGGTGGAGAAGGTATTGGATCGGCCTGCCGCTGTACTTCAAGGGGAGCGTTTTCTTCATTTTCCCCGGCTCTTATTTCAGCCCTGCACAACCGACGTGTTGATACGCGCTCAACAGGTACGGACTACCACGTCGCTGGGTGCCCGTGACAGCATTCATGCCGCCAGTGCGCTGATCGCAGGCACCCGAACACTGATTTCCGAGGATCGCGATTTTGACGGGATCCCGAAGTTGAATCGCCGATCTGCAGGATAAGTTTTTCGCAGCGAGAAGATGCGACCATGAATCAGGAGAAAATGGTATGTCATCGCTTGACAATACGCAATTATGTAAATTACATTATTGTGCATGAAAACAGTGATTACAACGACAGACGCTGCTCGACATCTTGGCGACTATCTCGCGCGGGTACGCTTCAGGAACGAGCATTTCTTGCTGACCAAGAATGATAAACCGGCCGCTGAACTGGTTCCTGCTATGGGATCGGGTGCAACGACTTGGGGAGACTTGTGTCGGGCAGTTAAGGGTTTGCCTTTGGATCCCGAATTTGCCGATGATTTAGAGGCTGCGAATCGGTCCGATCAACCCTTGGAAAACCCATGGGACTGATTCTTGACACTTCGGCGTTGATCGAGTGGGAGCGCGCGCAAGCGGCCGGGAAACTCGTTGATCTTTCACCGGACGAAATCATTGTGATCCCAGCCATTGTCTGGGCTGAGGCCCTCATCGGCGTGCGACTTGCATCAACGGTCCAGCAAGCCGCTCAACGACGGGCTCGACTCGAAGCTCTCAGATCCGTTACTCAAATTGAACCCTTTACCCCGCAACTCGCTGAATATTATGCCGACATCTATTCGGAATTAAATACTGCGGGAACGCCGATTCCCCAAAATGATATGGCTGTCGCTGCCACAGCGCGAGCGCTGCGATTTGGCGTTCTGGTCGGTGCTCGCGATGAGCGTCATTTCCGCCAAGTACGCGACCTTCATGTAGAGATCCTCAAGCTCAAGGAGTCGTGAGCTCTTCGATCACGAGGCGGGTGGTTAGGCGGCTGGGGATGGAGTGTTGCCCATAGTAGGTGCCGCTGATGGGGGCGATGTCGTCCGGTGTGAGGCCGACGGCGGAGGCAATGGCGTGATGATCGCAAAAGGTGCCGTTGGTGGGATCAAGTCCGAGCCAGCCGGCGCCCGGTAGATAGGCTTCCACCCACGCATGCAGGTCATCGTCTGCGATGCGCTCGTTGGCGGCGTTGCCTTTCCAGAGGAATCCGCTGACCAGCCGGGCGGCAATGCCGTTTTGGCGCAGAGCTTCGATGAGCAACGCCGTGTAGTCGCGACAGCTCCCCTTGCCCAGGGCCAACAAATCGGACGGGTGAAGGGGCGGGCCTTCGTCGCGCCGTTCGTAGCCGAGTTGTTCGTTCATCCATCGCGTCATGGTCATGAGCGTTTCCACCGTGGGCCGTTTGCCAGCAGGGGCCAGGGGCGATGGCAAGGGGGTGAACGTGGCGCCGGCCAGGTAGGCCTCCATCTGGATCCGTTCCGCGTCCGAATAGGACGGAGGCAGGTGCAAGCCGTGGGAATCGAGCATGAAATCAAGTGCGTTGCGGCGTGTCAGGTTCAGTGTGGCGCGCAGCGAGACATCAAAGGCGCGCGTGTCGTCCGGGAAAAAACAGTAGGCAGTTTCATTGTCATAGAGATCGCGGCGGAACTGAATGGCTGCGCCGCCACCGCAACGGAACGTGAAATCAAGGACGCGGACAAACAAGTTAAGGCGCGGAAAAATGCGAATTACATGAGGCGACAGGGAGACCTTTTCGTCGTATTCGTACGTGGCTTGATAATCGATCCGGATAGGTATCTGAACATTGTCCATTCCGGAATCGTATCCGATTGCCCCCGCGCCGACAATGGCAATAATCCGCAGCGCCAGGGCAGACGCATCTAAATTCCCTGATATTCTTATTCTGGCTTTGGTAGGGTGGAACAGGCATCCTCCTCCGCCAAAGCGCTACGGCGGACAAGTCT
>SLBD01000237.1 GCA_007126515.1 Kiritimatiellia bacterium | reverse complement strand
ACAGATACGGACGGCAAGGGCCGACCACTTTGCCAAAACGCAGGCGGCTGAGTGACGAATTCCACCGCCGCAGCCGCACCCACATCACTGTTGGCCACAACAATATCATCCAGCCGCAGCTGTGCGCGTGGCCCCGTGGCACCTGCAGGATCCGTCCAATAATAGCGCCACAACAATTGCACATATTCTTCCCCCATAGCCCCCGCGGGCAAGAGGACCGGGTCCATGGTTTGTGTGTGGCCCGCGGTTTCATTGCGCTCATACACAACCGGATTGTTATCGCCGTCCAAGACATCCATGAAGTCCCCACTGATGCCAACCCTGTATTGAAGTCGCATCGCATACATTCGCGAATTGGGCAGGACCGTACCCGCCAGCCACCCCACCGGCGCGTCAGTGACATTCCGTGTATCCAGTGCCAGCAAGGCACCGCCCAGATCACGACCGCGCCCGGTGTTGATGAAGGCAATGCCGTCATCACCGAGTCCATTGATGCGGGTGCGAGCGGACAGGCGGTATGGGAAGGCAACATGATCAGGATCGGTATCCGGCTCTTCCACATCATAGGCGTACAGCAATGCAGAATTGATCAGCGTATCGCTGGAGTCGCTCTGCAAGAAGATCATGTGATCCGGGAAGCTGCCAAACGGCTCATTTTCGTGCCACTCACCAAACTCGAACGGTCCAGATTCAAGCACATGCGCCGTCGGGTAGACCAACACGCGGAAAGAACTCGGCACAGGAGGATTGTTGCCGTCATCCGCAAATACGGTCACTCGCGCCTCACCCTGCAAACTCGTATTCAAGGTAAGGTTGGTGCCGACGACCGACACTTGCACCACGTTGGTGGCTGATGAAACCGCCGAGTAGGACAAGGGATCGCTTTCTGGATCGTCAAAGACACCGGCCAGATTGATCGACTCTGATTCTCCCGCGATCATTTCTTGGAATGCAATCGGATCCACCACTTCCGGCGGGAAATTGATCTCGTCCAGAGGCTCTCCTTCAAGAGTCCAATTATCAAAGCGGTTATTTCCGACCGTGCCACCATCTCCCTGATCAAATGTGATCCGCATACCGAAATCAGCGTTATCATTTACCGCCGGAATCGCCGAGAAATCCAATGTCTGCACCGTTGGAACTTCCGTGATCACTAAGGTGTCGAATAGCACATAATCGACTCCATTGGTCGTGTAGGACACAAATTGAGTGCCCGCACCGGAACCAGATCGACGCGTCTCATAGTTCACCACTATGTCCTCAAATCCGGTAGTCGGCAGGGAGACATCCATGGTTGCGCCGATCGGATTGTTGAGTCGCAGATGCGCACCCGCCGGGTCATCAAATCGGGCATTTTCGGCGGCAAAATCCTGCCCCGTCCCTGACGTGACAACGCTGACTGTACCCGTGTCGATGCTGATGCCAGCCCCCAGCACCAAGGAATGCGAAAATGCCAGCAGGTTGTCCGTATCATTGAAATTCCAGTAATGAACCAGCACTGGCCCCGAAAATGGGACCGGCTCAAATACCGCTTGATAAGCACTCGACTGATTCCAGTCCACCGTAATGGTCTCATTGGCGCTGAAAACACTTTCCCCCAATGGTTGCATCCCGGCGGGCGCAGGTCCAGGTTCGGTCACCTGCATACTGGTGACAAAGAAATCGTGGGGCGGTCCGCCACCCGCATTTCGATTCCATGCATCGAACACACGAATTTCCTGATTGCCCTGCTCAGGCACCAGCAAAGTTCCCGACATCTCAACTGGACTTTCGCCCACAGGACGGATCGTGGCATCAAACGTGTTGACGGATGTCAGCGTAATATCCAGATCAATCGGCACCGTTTGCCAATCCAGCGGAACCGTCACACCATTCAGTCGATATTCCTGATCCGTTCCGAAGGCGCGAAACTCAATTAAATCGCGCCAGCTTGTATTCAACAGGACCACGCTGACGCTACCCGATTCCTGCACGGCACTATGCCGGAATCGCACCGAGAACGTTTGCCCTACTTCCAAGGAGGAATTAAGCAATCGATAGGCCAATGCTGACTGACCGTTATTGGCGTACAGGCCCCAGCCGCCACGATCATTGTCCAAGAATGCGCCACCTTGGCCCGGATCATCTGGCAAACTGAAAGACCAGTTTCCGAATCCTTCTCCGCCGTTGCTTCCCCGCGTCCAATCCGAGTAGTCGGAGGCCTGATCCGTTGCAATAATGACTGGCTCGCTGCCGCCATTGCCTCCCCCATTATCTATCTGCCATTCGACAAAACGATAGCCTTCTCTGGGCACAGCGGTCAGAGTGACGGGATAATCAGGGAAGAAATCTCCTGACCATGCGGGGACTTGGTCACCATTGCCGATGCCATTCGGGATCACGGTGTTGACGCGAATATCGCCTCGGGCCGGATTATTCATCGTCAACGCCAACGTTTGCGGCGAAGTCAGATTAAAAAATTGACGAACATGTTCTTTGACTTGAGCCGTGCGCTGTTCGCCATAGGAGCGCACTCGAACCAGCTCGTCGCTCGGATTACGTGGTTGCCGCCAACGCTGGATGTGCTCGTTGATTTCGGGTTGCACATGAGAGACCAATTCGGCTAATCGATTCGTCACTACGGCGCGGCTGTACGATGTATTTAGTTGATCCATGAACCGAGTCACAAACCGTTCCCTGAAATCATCATTCTCAAGCAGACGCCGGAACATCACGGTGTGGTGGTCGGCATTCGGCCAGCCCGTTCCTCCTGCCTGGGCAGCAAACGCCATGGTATTGTGACTGGCAGATTCATTCACTCCGGGCACGTAATAGAAATTCAGGCCGAAACCGAAATCCGTGTCAAACACCATGTGCCGCAAGCGGGCATCATGCCGAGGATGGGCTCCTTCAACCCGATTGGTTTCCACCGATCGCCAGATGCGGATGTTATTGCCCGGCCAGTCGGTATTGCCAAAGAAAATATGGGCTTGGTAAAAATCGATAAAGTTATCGAGATCCATGCGATCCTGCACCCATTCATAATTCGCGGCGCTGGTCACGCCTTGGTCGCGAATGAAGGCATGAACATCCATGTAGGCAGACGCATAGTCGGGATTGCCACGATCAAAGGCTGGCAATCCATCGGCGACATCCCAATTCGACTCGAATTGGACGAACTCATGTTCATCCAATCCGTAGTGATGCTTGATGTACCCATCGTCAAACCGGTCGCGAATATTATGAATACCCCAGTACTCGCCATTGATGAACAAGATGGCGGGACGAGAATATTGCCGGTCCAGATCCGTGTGGTCCAATAACGATTGCATGAATACATCGCGGAAAATAAAATCCCCCCAATCATTCCCGCCATTGCGGAGGATGAAGGTGTCAAAGCGATCAATCTCCTTGTCGGGGAAGAGTTGGTATTCAAACGTCGAGGGATTCCGCGCATAAATACGTAATGACTTGCGGGGGCGGCTGCGCGTTGTGCCGCCATGCATACGAATACCAATTTCCCCGCTGAAGGCCAGAGAACCATCCTCTTCAAAAAACTCGATCGATCCGGGACGCTCCCAGGAGCTATCTCGATTCCAGAAATTAGGCGGCACATAAATCCCCGTT
>SLBD01000177.1 GCA_007126515.1 Kiritimatiellia bacterium | reverse complement strand
CCTTCGGAGATCGGCGAGTTGAACAGGCGATGATACGGCAGCGCCTCGGTCAAACCGCGGTAGACGGCAAACGCCCCTCCCCAATCGCGATTTTCTTCTCCATACGCGACCAGCGTCGGATCCACATGGAAACGATACAAAATGGCCTCAAATAAAGCGTCGCGGAATTGCAGCATCTTGTTTTTCGAAACGGGCTTACCGTTTTCAAAGGCCGATCGGACTTTGCGCTGGAGAGCTTGAATACGCGGATTCTCGTCGTACGGCATGAGCACTTCGGGCTCCCGCTCATCGTATTTCTCACGTTGACGGTTGGAAAACATGTATGAGGCAATTTGCTCGGACGGCAAGCGCGGCGAAATTTCCAAGTCCACGGCTAGGCGACATGCCTTGGTGACGGTTTCGCGCACGCGTGCTTGAATTTGTTCGATCTCATCGGCCTTCAACACGCCCGCCTGCTGCAAGGTTTCGCCAAACGCGCGGATCGAATCCGCAGATTGCCATTGTTCGACTTCCTCTTTGAGGCGGTACGAAGAGGCATCGGACGGAGAATGACCGGAATAGCGATAGGTGATGGTCTCCAGCAGCACCGGCCCCCTGCCCGCCTCAATTAACTCGCGCTTGCGCCGAATCGCATCCACAACCGCCAAAGGGTTGTAGCCATCCACCCGTTCCGCGTGCAGGGCGTCTTTGTTCACACCAGCGCCTACACGTGACAAGGCCTCATAGGCCATGGTTTCTCCCGCAGGTTGGCCACCCATGCCGTAAAAGTTGTTCATGAAATTGAAGATGATCGGCAGGCCACCGCGATGCGCTTCATCCCACAAGTGATGGAATTGACCTTGGGCCGCAAAATTCAATGCTTCCCAGGTCGGACCGCAGCCCATGGACGCATCGCCAATGTTGGCAACAATGAGCCCTGTCTTGCGATTCACTTTTTTAAACAAAGCTGCACCGGTGGCGATGTCTGCCGAGCCGCCGACAATCGCATTGTTCGGATAGATGCCGAAGGGAGGAAAGAAGGCATGCATCGAGCCGCCCAGCCCGCGATTAAACCCAGGCGCGCGCCCAAAGATTTCCGCCAGCGCACCGTACACGAGGTAATCGGTGGCCAGTTCCTGGGTCGTGCCGCCGTGTCCTTTTTCCACAATGCCAAGGCAAACCCCATCCATATAGCTACGCATAATCGACAGCAAGGTGTCATCATCCAGTTTGCGGATGGCCGACAAGCCCTTGGCAAGGATCTCGCCATGAGAACGGTGTGAGCCATAGATATGGTCATCCGCCGTCAACAGGAATGCCTGCCCCACCGAAGACGCTTCCTGCCCGATGGACAAGTGGGCGGGGCCCTTGTGATCGTACTCAATCCCTTCATACGCCCCTTCTGTCTTGATCAACTGCAGCATGGTTTCAAATTCGCGAATCATGCACATGTCTTCAAACATGCCAATCAACGCGGCGTCGCCATACTGGTCGCGCTCCTCAGCAAGGGGTGTGGAATAGACGTTCAGCGGAATGTCGGGTGTCTTTAGGACACCGGACTGGCGCTCTTTGGCGGGTTCAACAATCAATGTCTTCGGCATACTCTTATCCTTTTGGATCGATCATCATTTTGCGTTTAGCACCGCGTCCCGGATCACTTCCGACACAGTCGGGTGCGGGAACACCAAGTCGGCAATCTCGACATCGCGCGCTTCCATTTCGATCAGAGCCGCCGCGCCAAAAATCATTTCTGAACAAGCGGCTCCCAGCATGTGGACGCCAAGCAGCGCACCGCTATCTGCATCCACAATCACTTTGCACACACCGCGATCCGACTCGTGCTCAGCCAGAAATCGGCCGTTCGCAGTCATGGGCCAACGGGCCGTGCGCACGGTATGTCCACGCGCCTCGGCTTCTGCGGCCGTGCAACCTGTCACCGCAACTTCCGGTTGCGTATAAATCACTCCCGGTACAGCGTCGTATCGCATGCGATCCTGCCGCCCGGTGATATTGTTGACGATCACTTCCCCCATGCGCGACGCAGCATGCGCCAGCCAGACCTTCCCCGTGACATCGCCCGCCGCCCATACGCCGGGGACATGGGTGGCGCACCGATCATCCACGGGAATACCGCGCGGCCCGGATTCGACTCCCCAGGCCTCCAACCCAATCCCTGCCACATTCGGCGTGCGCCCGGTTGCAATCAGCACCACATCCCGGTCCACGGCTTGACGGTCTTCGCCAACCACAAACTCCACGCTTGTTTCCGTGATCTTCTCGACGCGGGCGCCGACGTGAAATTGAATATTCTTTTTCTCTAATTCCTGACGCAAGCTCCGGGCAAGCTCCGCATCAATGGCGGGGCAAATTTCCGGCAGCATTTCAATCACGGTCACCGGTACGCCAATCGAACCGAAAAAGCAGGCGAATTCGCAGCCGATCACCCCGCCGCCAATCACCACAACACTGCGGGGCCGCTCGCGCGTTTCCAGGATGCCGGTCGAATCCACGACTCCCGGGAGATCCATGCCGGGAATCGGTGGACGGGCCGGTGAGGAACCCGTCGCGATTAGCACATGATCCGCTGTATAGACTTCATCACCAACAGCCACCTGTCGATCCGGCAGTAGGCGGGCGTGTTCGTTCACGACCTGCACATTGTTCTTTTTCATTAAGCCGCTGATGCCTTTGCGCAGCGTTTCAATGATGCGCGTCTTGCGCTCCTGCAAGGGCGCAAAATCAAATGTGCAATCAGCCACTCGGACCCCATAGGATTCAGCATGAACCGTCTGATGATACAGTTTCGCGCTGTGCAGCATCGTTTTCGACGGCACACAACCCTCGTTCAAACAGACACCGCCCAAATGGCGCGCCTCAGCAAGCAACACACGCAGCCCCCGCTCGCCCGCGCGCTCTGCCGCCACATATCCAGCAGGCCCGCCACCGATCACACTCAAATCGTATTTGTTCATGATTTCACATCCGCGCTCAACAGGTTGTCGATATCCTCCAGGGCCGTAGCCACGTCCTGTAAGAACCGGGCGCCGGGTGCCCCGTCCACGGCTTGATGGTCGATGGTCAGACTCAGCCGAATGGCATCCACAAGTCGAATATTGTTACCCTCCCGCATGGGCATTAGATAAAGGCCACCGACACCAAGGATGGCAACTTCTGGCGCGTTCAAAACCGGCGTGAAGGACTCAACGCCAAGTCCGCCTAAATTGGTGATTGTGAATGTGCCGCCCATGAGTTGATCAGGATTGACACCGCCTTCCACACACGATTGGGCCAACGGACGGATCGTTGCGGCGAGTTCCGCCAAGGTCATCCGGTCCGCAGCCGGCACCACCGGCACCATCAAGCCGCGCGGCGTGTCGACGGCAATCCCTAAATGAACCTCTTCAAATTGCTCGATCCGATCGCCCAAGAAGTGGGCGTTCAAGTCGGGATGAGCAGGCAAGGTCTGCGCGACAGCATACGCGATCAAATCGTTGATGGTTGGAACGGGCGTACCCGGTTGCTGAGCAGCCTTCGCTTGTGCCCGCCAGGCCAGCATGGAGGTGGCCTCAAACGACCGATGCAGGGTCAGTTGTGCCGTCGTCCCCAGCGACTGCATCATCCGTTCGGCGAT
>SLBD01000242.1 GCA_007126515.1 Kiritimatiellia bacterium | reverse complement strand
TGTTATAAGGGAACCCAATCGCTCCTTGATCGTTGGCATGGTAGTCTTCGGGACGCAGGCTGTATGCATGCAGCAGTGATGTGGTCAGTCCAGAATCATTTTGCTCCCCCTGCACAAACACCATATTCGCCGGGTAGGTTCCATCCGGCCAATCGGCATCCCATTCGCGGAACAAAAACGGACCCGTTGCCACATCATACGCCGCCGGGTAGACCAATACGTGAAATTCATTGGTCTCCGTGTAGAACACACCATCTGTGGCCGTGACTGTCACCCAGCCCTGCCCTCTTTCATGGGGGGTGATCCATAATTCGTCATCCATAATGGCGGCATCAACCTTATTTGAATGGCTGACTTGCACGCCATAACTTAAGGGATCGGGGTGCGAGAACAAGGTGCTCAGCGATAAGGCATGGGGGGGCGCTGACTCAACCAACGATTGACGGGGCACCGGAAACACCTGAATGGGCGGCATAAACTCGAATACGGCTTCGAGAGAAAGATCATCATCCAATTCCAGGGCAAGCTCCGGCTCGGTCGCCAACAACTCCTCCTCACCTTCCAGTCGCCAACCGACAAATCGGTGTCCAGGCAGCGGCATCGCCCGCAAGTCAATGGGCACATCCCGAACATACGTCCCCGTCCACGGGTAGGGCTGACCAGGATCATCCAATCCCAGCGTATCTCCATCAATTTGAATGGTATTAACCTGCACAATCCCGGCTGTGGGATCACTCACATCCACCGTTAGTTCCGCCAGCCCAAGCATACCGAAATGCGATACCAAATGCGAGCGTTGATGCGCCGGTCGCTGTTCGGCAAAATCGAGCAGGCGCTGGACTCGATTACTCCATCCCACCATTCCTCCCGCAGGTAGATTATGCCGCTGGATGTGCTCTGGCATTTCGGCAGCGATCCGGTCGGACATTTCATCGATCACAGCGACAACGTGATCCGGCTGAAAAGCGGTATTGATTTGATCGCACATGCGGTTGATGAAGCGATGGCGAAAGGTTTCGTTTTCCAGCATCTTGCGCGGCAGGAATGTTGAAAAACCGGGATTGGGCCAAAATGTCAAGGGGAGGCCAGGCTGGGTGGCGAATGCCAACGTGTTATGACTGGGCAGCGCCCGATTCTCGTTATGCAGCCAAAACCCGTAATCGGCATCATAAAACAGCCAACGCCAACGTCCATCATGACCATCAGGTGCATCAGGCAGATACTCATCGGTCCGGACACGCCAATAATCGATGTTATTACCCGGCCAATCCCAATTGTTCACATAAATCTTCGCAACAAGATAATCGAGATAATTGTCTACATCCATTTGTGTCTGGATGTACTCGTAGTGATGCGCATCCACCACACTGTTTGTCACGATGTATCCGCGCATCGTTGCATAGTGATTGGCGTCGCCTTCCTTCACAATCAAGTCGCCAATCCCATGGCGAGCCGTCAGAATGTCCAATTGATCTTCATCCACACCATAAACTCGGGCCAGATAATGGCGGTCGTAGCGCTCCCGGACATTATGAATGCCCCAATACTCTCCATTCAGAAAGACCACCACTGGGTTATACGCTTGTGTCTCTACATTCATATGCGAAACAAGTCGCTGAATGAATGCATCTCGGAACATCGTGGCAACAAAGTCATTGCCTGAATGTCGCAATATCAGTCTGCGATATGGACCTCCCGGCTCTGCAGGAAGGATTTCATCCGGGAACGAGTCGCTGCCGTAGCTGGAACGGGCATACAAACGCAACGACTTGGCTCCGAACCGCCGCGTCCACCCCCCATGAATCCGAACTCCAGCATCCTGCACAAACGACACGCCCCCAGTCGACGTCAGATATTCGATATGAATCGGTCGCTCCCACTCTTCTCCCCGTTGTGTGTAGTTTGCATCCTGCCAAGCAGATACATCCCCCGCCACATAAATGCCCGTCTCGGAGTCAAAAAAATCGTCCTCCGCTACCGTTAACGCCATCACCGGCAGGGAGAATTCATCAATATATTCAGGGCCAACAAAGTAGGTAGCAGTAACAGCCGAACTGGGTAAGGCATCTTCGCCAAAGGCACGGATCCGTACAGTCGTCGCTTTGCGCACCAAGCCAGTGGGCGGCTCCCAATAGTCGTAGGAGGACCCGGATGGAGAGAAAGTCGTATCAATGGCCGACAAGTGATTCGATTCGCCCGATCGCGTATGGATCACAAGCGATGCGGGAAAAATGGGATCGACCTCGGTCGGCACGGAACCATCCAACGTGTAGCGCACAGTGACTCCGCCCATGTCATGGGACACCGCCAGCGTCACGGGATCCACATAGAAGCCCGCAGGCTGAGACAACGTCGGCGGATCCAACAAGTCTGAATAAGAAGGCCCGACATTGGGAGCATTCGGCGTTGGATTGGGAAAATACCGCCAACTCCCGACACCATCTGGCTGTCGCCCCAACGAAATATCGCGCGGGATCGGTGTCGCCAGCACCCAATCAGCATTTTGTCCATTGGGGCGAGTCAGCAAAATATCCTCGCCCGCCGAACTGATCGAAAAGTTGGCGTGGTATTGATTCCCATTCGTGATCGAGCGGCGATCTTTGCCGGATGCCCAGACCAACACATACTCATCGGGATCGACCTCTCCCGACTCAAACTCCCAGCGAAAAGGTTGATCCGCCCGATCCGATAACCCCCATCCGGTCAAATCAACAGGATCCGGCCCCGGATTATATAACTCGATCCAATCCGGATAATCCCCGTCTTCATCCGCGAGAATCGATCCATTCGAAGCCACGATTTCATTCAGGACAAGCGCAGACTCAGCACGATGGGACTGGACGCAAAGCACCAGAGAAACCACTGCAACTGACCTACTCGCTTTCGATATACACCGTTTCATAACCACACATGAGCCGGATCGATTGACCTCCTCATTACTGTTTCACCATACCCCGAAGCGGTGGGATGGGCAAATCCGGAATCAGCGGCTCGTGGGAATCCACAAACCGCCCCGATGTCAACGGGAGGGCGAGACTCTGTCGAGCCGCGACACAGGGAAGCAAACGGAGTTCGGAAATTGCGTGTTGTATTTACGCACGGCGTTGTCTACAACTCGAAGCATGAGCGACGCAAAGCAACCCTTTGATTTCATACTGGGAAGTTCATCCTGGCGATGGCTGTGTCTGGGCACGGTACTGCTGGCCGCATTCTTGTTCTCAACCGCTCCCGCTGTGTGGGTCCATACAGAATTGCCTTTGCCACCTGCTTATGAATTGAAGGCGCAGAATCCATTCGCAGACACGACCGTCCTGACCATCCCCGAGCATGAGGGAGAGCGCAGCCATGGAGCAAAAATTGCGCCTCGGCTGGTTGGCTCGATCTTGTTGTATGTGGCTCGGTCGCTGGGCCTGCATCCCTATTGGCCAGCCGCGTTGTTCGGCGCTCTCTTTTTGCTGGGCGGAATCGAAATCGGATTCCGACTTACAAAGGATCGCGTAATCGGGTTGTTCATGGGCCTAACCTTTGCAGGCCTGTACGCGACCTCCGGGAGTTTTGGCATGAACTGGATGCCCAAGCCGTTTGATGGTGTGGCGATGGGTATGCTCGGCCTGGC
>SLBD01000167.1 GCA_007126515.1 Kiritimatiellia bacterium | reverse complement strand
TGGAAGGGGAGACAGAGGGATTTGTTCGCGTGCATACACGCAAGGGCACCGATACCCTTGTCGGAGCCACCATCGTTGGGGCCTACGCGGGCGACATGATTCCTGAGCTGGTGCTGGCCATTACGCATAAGATCGGGCTGGGTAAGATTGCGTCCACCATTCATCCGTATCCGACTCGGGCGGAGGCCATTCGTCGCTTGGGCGATCAATACAACCGTACCCGCCTGACGCCGACGGTTGCAAAATGGATGAAACGCTGGCTGGCGTGGCAGCGGTAATAGCCATCTGCACAATGTGTGCCACTTGACCCGGAGCGATCGCTCCAGTATTCTTTAAAGTACTACAGGGGGTATGTTTATGAGTGCTATACCGGCGGGAGAGGTTAAGAAGCGTGGAGTTAGTGCCTTCGAAAAGGTTTTGAAAAAGACGGGCGAAGCTGTAATCAGCGTGCGCGGGGAACAGCGCTATGTTGTATTGACCATGGCGGAGTATCAGCGACTTCACGAGGCCGATTTGGCGCAAGCGGTTCGCGAGGCGCGTGCAGATTATCAGGTTGGCCGCATTGCCGACCAAGATATCGATGCGCACATGAAGCGGCTGGACGATGAGTTATAAGCTGATCTTTACCGAGAGCTATACGCGTCGGGCGATCAAGTTCCTACGCCGACACCCCAATCTCAGGACACAGTATCAACGCATACTGGAGCTGCTGGAACTTGATCCTTCTCATCCTTCGCTGCGCCTCCACAAGTTGAAGGGGGAATTCAGGGACCTCCATTCCGTTTCCATTAATTATGCCTATCGAATAACCCTCGAATTTCTTGTTGAAGGAAAGAGTATCCTGCTCGTCAATGTGGGCTCTCACGATGAAGTGTATTAGTCTATTCACACGCTTCCCTGAACCTGGAAAAGCCAAGACCCGATTGATCCCGACGCTGGGCGCAGAGCAGGCGGCCGCGCTTCAGCATGCAATGACTGGACATACCGTTTTGCGCGCCAGGTTGTGGACCGCTGCGGAGAGGGATGCGGAAACCGCTGTACGTTTCACTGGCGCTCCGAAATCAGCTTTCCAGAAATGGCTGGGAGCAGGGCTCGTTTATCATCCTCAGGGCGAAGGCGATTTGGGCCAGCGTATGGCGGAAGCTGTCGAATCCTCCTTTGAGTCGGGAGCAACTGAAGTGGTGCTGCTCGGTTGCGATTGTCCGGATGCAAGCCCGGAACTTTTATCGGACGCTTTTCGCGACTTGGAGACCCATGACATCGTCATCGGACCTGCGCAGGATGGCGGGTATTATCTGATCGGTATGAAGCGACCCTGCCCCGAGCTTTTCGATGGACCGGACTGGGGGACCGCCAGCGTTCATGCGCAAACATGGAAGATTATTCGGTCCCACTCATGGTCCTGCAAAGAGCTCGCCAGATTGCACGACGTGGACGAGGTGGAGTCGTTGCCCCATTGGCAGCGCCATGTGCAACCGCATCACCCCCGCAGCATTTCTGTGGTGATACCGGCCTTGAACGAAGCGGCGAATATTAAGGCTTGCGTGCAGAGTGCCTTGCCGGGAGCTGCTGAGGTGTTGGTTGTGGACGGCGGCAGTAGCGATCACACCGTTGAGCAGGCCACGGCGGCAGGCGCACGTGTATTGCGGTCGCCCAAAGGCCGCGCGGTGCAAATGAACCGGGGTGCCTGGATGGCTCAGAGCGAGTACTTGGTATTCCTGCATGCTGACAGTCGACTCCCGACCGGCTATGCTGACGCTGTCCGGTCGGCGTTGGAGAGTTCAAGCGCCGGGGCTTTTGAACTGCGAATTGCAGCAGAAGAATTCGGGTATCGCATGATTGAATGGAGTGTACGACTGCGTTCACGTTGGTTCCAGCGACCGTATGGTGATCAGGCACTGTTTGTAAGCCGCACTCGTTTTCTTGAATCAGGAGGGTTTTCTCACATTCCCATCATGGAAGATCTTGAGTGGGTGAAGCGGATGACGCGAAAAACTCGATTCGCACTCCTGCCAGATACCGTAGATGTGTCGGCCCGCCGCTGGCAGCGGTTGGGGATCGTTAGAACGACCATGCGCAATCAAGGCATTTTGATTGCAGCTATGCTCCGAGTTCCATACTGGCATTTGGCGGAGTGGTATCGACGCTAAGCATGATCGAATCACAGTGTCGGCAACCACTCTGTAAAAGTGAATGGAGCCAGCTGTCGGACTCGAACCGACGACCTGCTGATTACAAATCAGCTGCTCTACCAACTGAGCTAAGCTGGCGCATGCGCGCGCGATGGTGCTGAACGCATCGGGATTCGATGATTAGGGCTCAGGAACGAATTCTACTCCGAAATCGTCCTGTGCTTCATCGAAAGCAGGGGCGTTATATACTGGATCCGAATCGGTTGGCAAGTCCAGTGTCGGAGGAGATGAGATTGAATTTTCGGCAGGATCTGTGGTGGGGACCGCAAGGTCATATTCAAGGGCAAGCAGTTCCCGAACTAGAATACTCAAGTATTCCGCCGCCGTGATGCCGGTTTGATTGCTGAGGTCGCGAACGGCATTGCGAGCTGCTTGGATGGCAACATCTTGGCGCGGTGCGTTGGGATCAAATAGGCTCTCGATAGGCACGCCTTGGCTGGTGGCGTGGGCAATCAATTGATTTTGAGCGGATCGGACGGCTTGGAGGATGGGAGCTAAGGCAATATGCTCGCCGTCGCCCCCAAGCAGCAAGTCGATTAAATCGTCATCGTCGGCATCGACCAAGGGCTCAATTTCCTCAACAGCCACCCAATATCGTGTGCGCGCGCCGAAGAAGGGGATGCGCCGTCTGCTCTCGCCAACAACGACTCCGGCAAATAAGTAGGTGCGGTCGGGTTGCATGCGTTCGACCGTTGATGCCAAGTCCGGGGATATAAAAATGCGACCCATTTGGCGTGTAGAAATGCCGGAGAAACGGCGCCCGCCGACTTGCTCGCTGCGACCAATGAATGATTGAAATGTGTCTTCAAATACAACGCCCCGCCCCCAGTAGCGATGTGGGAATTCGGCCAGATCGGAGGCATCAACGACAATAAATCGTTCTCGAGCGTTGCGTGCCCAACTCGGTTGCGGACAAATCAATAGGCAGATCAGTGCGATAGCAAGACGGCCAAGGTTGCGGTGAAGAGGCTTCATTCGGACTGATTCTCTTTCTTCTCTGGAGATTCATTTTGATCGTTGCTTGTGGCCTCGTCCTGGCTGGTGTCCTCCTCTTCCTCTTCGACCGGTTCGGGTTCGACGGGTTCCTCGATCACGGGCGCACGATCGGCGGGGTCCTCGGGAGGTTCGGTTGATTCGTAGGGGCCATTGGAATCAACGCCGAATTCGCCCATGGCCCGGAATTTTTGGTAGCGTTGTTCCAGCAATTCCGCAGTCGGAATTGCTTTCAGCTCGTTGAGATTCTTTATCAGGGCGGCTTTGAGTAGTTGGGCCATGGCTTTGGGGTCGGCATGGGCGGCCCCTTGCGGCTCGGGCACAATTTCATCGGCCAAGCCGGCGGTGATTAGGTCGGGTGCGGTGAGCTTCAGCGCTTCGGCGGCCTTGTCTGCGTAGGTCCGGTCTTTCCAAAGAATGGCGGCACACCCTTCCGGTGAAATAAC
>SLBD01000112.1 GCA_007126515.1 Kiritimatiellia bacterium | reverse complement strand
GGTTTACACCGAAAGGTTTATTTACATGGTATTCCACACTTCATTTACAGGAACAAACCTTTTCAAACCTTTTCAAATCTATCATGCGCCCGGATTTGGTCTTTGCTGAAAACCGAATAGAGGATATGTTCTTCTGACTTTGCTTAAAATCGTAGGATTTTGATGAAAACACCCAAATATTTATGCATGGACTTTGACGGCACGATCATGAGGTACGATCCGTGGCCGGATCACTTGGACCCAGGCATTGTCGCCGCGTTGAATGCCTTGCAAGCGGCTGGCGTGCAGTGGATTGCCAACAGCGGACGCACGCTTGATGGCCAACTGGAAATTCTCACCCACACAGCCCAGGCATGGGGATTGCAGCACTGGCCGATCGCCGTTCTGCATGGCGAGTGCTATATACACGTGCGGCAGGGCCATGAATATGTCAGTTTGGATGAATGGAACGATGCGGCCCACCGAAATCTTCGGTCTGTTCAGGATGCATTGCGTAACGGACATAAAAACAAACTCGATCAGATCATTAATGACTATGCACCACATGAGGTCTTCTTCAATGAAACGGTCGCTGTATTTCGTATGGGCGGCGAAGAAGTTCATCGCCAGGTGTTCATGCAGGAATTGCGAAGCTTGTTGGAGGACATTCCTGACGCGCATCTCATCCAAAACACCGAATGGATTTCCATCATTCACAAAGGCGTTGGCAAAGGAAATTTGATTAAAGGCTACATGAATCATCTCGGCGAAAACGCAGAGGACGTTTTAGCAATTGGAGATCATGGCAATGACATTTCGATGCTGGATGGCAGCGTCACCCCTCTGGTGGCTTGTCCTGGCAATGCCTATGAACCCACACAGCGTGCCGTCCGGGAAGCGGGCGGATTTATTGCCAGCGGACCGGCTGCGCAAGGTACGCTTGAGGCAATCCATCATTTCTTCCCCGTACTCAGGAGAACCGACACATGAAGATTAAACCATTGATTGCCATCCGTCCTCCCGTTGACAAGGCGGCGATCGTCGCCAGCCCGCCCTATGACGTAGTTGACAAGGAAGAAGCCCGTACCATCGCCAACGGCAATCCCCACTGTTTCCTGCGCATTGTCCGCCCCGAACTCGAATTGCCCGATAACCTTTCTCCCTATGACGATTCTGTGTATGCCCGTGCCTTGGAAAACTACAAACGATTCCATCAAGAAGGAGCATTGCAGCCAGCAGACAGTGAAGCCATCTATGTCTATCGACTGCAACAAGCAGACCATTCGCAATTGGGCGTGGTCACGGTTTCGCACATCGATGATTACGATGCGGGCCGCATCAAGCGTCACGAAAAGACGCGCAAACCCACTGAAGACGACCGCACCCGGCACGTCGACACATTGAACGCCAATGCCGGCCCCGTCTTCCTCACCTATCGCGACGACCCCACAATAGATCAACTCGTTGAATCGGCTCAGCAAACCTCGCCTCTGTATGATTTCGAAGCTGCTGACGGTGTTCGACACACCGTCTGGGAAGTGCTCGATACTGCGGCATGGGTGGAGGCGTTTGCCGCCGTTCCTGCCGCGTATGTCGCCGACGGACATCACCGCGCTGCCAGCGCCGCCCGCGTGGCCCGGATGCGACGCGATGCCGATCCAAACAGTACTGGAGACGAAGAATACAACTGGTTTCTAACCGTCCTCTTCCCCGCTCAGCAATTACATATTCTCCCGTACAACCGTTGCGTGCATGACTTGAATGGACATGATCGCGAGGCGTTTCTAGCCGCGGTGCAACAGCGGTTTTCTTTATTCCCTGCTGACGAAAAAGTGCCGTTGTCGCCAGGCTCTGTGCGGATGTACTTGGATGGTCAATGGTACTCGTTACAATGGGATGCCGCCCCCTTACCCAATGACCCCGTAGCTCGTCTTGATGTCAGTGTTCTACAGGACAACCTTTTAGCCCCCGTATTGGGCATCGACGATCCACGAAATAATCCACGGATCGAATTTGTGGGAGGCATCCGTGGCACGCAGGAACTCGAACGCCGAGTCGATTCCGGCCGTGCGGCCGTCGCCTTCTCCATGTATCCGGTGACCGTGGATCAACTCATGGCCGTGGCCGATGCCGGACTCATCATGCCCCCCAAAAGCACCTGGTTTGAACCCAAACTCAAGTCCGGGTTGCTCGTGCATGAGTTGCACAACGATCGAAGCCCAGAATAGTCTTGTAAAGATTAACCACAGAGATCACTGAGGCACAGAGGTTCACGGAACAAAGCATTTCAGCATTCAAGAGCCGCAATCGCCAAGCTTGTCACAAAATCCCTTAACTACTTGGATTCCGGATCTTCTCTGTGTCTCAGTGATCTCTGTGGTAGAAAATTACTTTACTTTAAGGACCCAATCACCTTGTATTCCTGCTGCGCATCTGGCTCGATCCAAATCGCATGCTCCTGGGGTGAGTGATCCAAAATGATCCCCCAACCCGCCGCAGCAGCTTGTGGCAGCCATTCTTGCTTCCAGGCTCGCGTGTCCAACGGGAATGTGTCGTAGGCGGTTTGGAACACCAACCGCAAATGGTCCCGCACCGACAAAACATCTCCTGCATAGAGCCATTCCGTGCACGAATGCCATGGCTCCGAATCCGACAGGTTCTGAACCATCTGAGCATTGAAGATATGGAAGCTACAATGGCCCTGCGTATGACCGCCGGACCGGCGCAATGTAATTCCCGGAAAGATCTCCGCACAGTCTTCACGAACTCGGATCAATGTCTCCGCAGGAATCAGGTCAAGTGTCTTCTGGATCGACTCTGGATAGGATTTGTACAAGAGCGGATTTCCAGACTTGGCATCTCGCCACTCCTGATCACCAACATACACTTTGGCATTCGGAAACGTCAGCGTTTGCCCCCCCGCTCCACATCGAGACAACCCGCCCGCGTGATCCCAATGCAGATGTGTACACAAGACGAAATCGATTTGCTCCGGCGACAGTCCCTGTTCAGCCAGCGCCGTCAACAATGGCCAATCACTGGACAGCTTTTGGATCGAGCGCTCTTTCTCATGAAATGCCGCCGGATCGCCACAGCCGCTATCAATCATGCCATGCTGGCCATCATCCAGCTCGATCAAAAGAGAACGAGCCACCATCGGGATACGATTTTTTTCATCGGGGGGAAAAGATCGGCTCCAAATGGGCCGCGGCACCAAGCCAAACATCGCCCCGCCATCGGACGCAAAACGAGAAGTAATTATCGGAGTGATTTTCATGAGGCGCAGTGTATCATCCCCGTTTCTTAACGTCACGGAGAGATCGGCGTCCCAGAATAGTGAGAGTCAATTGGGAGGGGAAGAGAACCCTTACGGGCAATAACGAATGACGAAATACCCAAGCCCGAATCAAATCCAAATAATGAATCCCGAACCTTCAAGGAGATTGGCGCCTAGCAATTTGATAATTGCATTGCCCTCTCTTTTGGATTCGAGCTTCTTTCGTGCTTGGGTGTTTGGGTATTTCGCTCTTATCCATAGAAAAGAGTAGAATAGCGATATGAATTGGGAATTATTATGGGTCATTAGTTTGCTGGGAGGGGCGATGGTCATGTTTACCATCAACCGTCCTCGCATGGACGTGGTCGGCCTGTTCATGATGGCCGCCCTCCCCTTT
>SLBD01000149.1 GCA_007126515.1 Kiritimatiellia bacterium | reverse complement strand
GGGGCCGCGCCGTTGCAATTACGCGACCCCCTCTTGGGTGTCTAGGAGTTCTCCATGAACATTATTGGTTTTGGCGTCCAGCTTCTAATTCTTCGTCGGTGAGGATCCCATCCCCATCCGTATCCAACTCATCAAAACGAGCTTCCAACTCTTCACGAGTTGGATTCCAGCGAGGATTATTACGCGCCCATTGTAAACGCTGACGAACATATTGCTGCTTAGTCAGGCCTCGCTCCTGCTGTGCCTCACGCGCCGCTCGTCCGGCCTCAAGTTCCTCCTCGGTCACGATTCCATCCCCATCGGCATCATATTCATCGAAACGAGCTTCCAACTCCTCCCGGGTCGGATTCCATCGCGGATTGTTTCGTGCCCACTGGATCCGCTGACGCACATACTGCTCTTTCGTGAGGCCTTCGGCTTGGCTTCTTTGTTGCCCCTCTTGCCGACCCGTACGGCCCGCACGGCCGGCTTCCAATTCCGCTTCAGTCAAAATGCCGTCGCCATCAGTATCTAATTCATCAAAGCGGGCTTCTAATTCTTCACGGGTTGGATTCCAGCGAGGATTGTTTCGTGCCCATTGCATACGCTGACGAACATATTGCTGCTTTGTCAGCCCCTCTGCTCTCTGTGCGTCACGAGCCGCCCGACCGGCCTCCATCTCTTCTTCCGTCAAAATGCCATCGCCATCGGTATCCAACTCATCAAAGCGAGCTTCCAATTCTTCGCGGGTTGGATTCCAGCGAGGATTGTTTCGTGCCCATTGCATACGCTGACGCACATATTGATCGCGCGTCAAGCCCTCCTCCCCCTGTGCGGATACATCTATCGTCCACACAAACAGGCCACTCATAAAAATCGCTGCGGTTTTATTCATTTTCATGCCGATTACTCCTCTCTTGATCTATTTTCTAAGATTCATCGAAACTTCTTATTCCGGTTCGTTATACGAAGCTAGTCTCGTGCAGCAGACTCCCGTTGAGCTTGACGGGCAGCTCGCCCCGCCTCACGTTCTTCTTCAGTGAGGATGCCATCACCATCGGCATCCCATTCATCGAAGAGCGCCTCCAAATCCTCTCGCGTGGGATTCCAGTGCGGGTTATTTTGTGCCCATTGCATATTCTGCCGCACAAACTGCTGCTTGGTCAGTCCCTCTGCCGACGTGCCAAAGCCTCGATCTTCTGGCCGCTCCGCTGCGAGTTCTGCTTCGGATAGCACTCCGTCCCCATCCACATCTAAACGGTCAAAGTGCTTCTCGAGCTCCTCTTGCGTCGGATTCCAGCGCGGATTATTTTCCGCCCACGCAAGACGACGGGCGACAAATCGTTCACGCGTCATGTAGGGTCGCTCGGCCTGCACCTCTACCGCGAGACAGAACAAGCCCGCCATCAGCATCAAAAACATTTGCCTTCGAGTCATTTCTAGATCTCCTCAGTTTTCGGCATGCGCTAAGGCTGCAATTTACTCCTCCGTCACGCGGAAGAAGGCAACATCCGCATCCACATCCTCCTCCAGATCAAACGTCCAAGTGGTGGTTCCGTTCACCGTATCTGATGAGGTCGGCGTTAGTGGTTGCCAATCTGGCTCGATCAAGTCCAGCGTGTACTCAACCACAGGCGCGATTTCTTCGAGCCCGCTTGCGGACAAGATCAATTCGCCGCCCACGATTGTCACAGTACTGATCTCCGGCGGATCCGGTGTCGGCTCGGGAGCGGGATCGACGCCTTCCGGGTTCACCAATAACTCAAAGTTATCCAAGAAGGCAAAGCGGGTGTCATCCGTCTCAGGAATCGGACTGATATCCAAGGCCACAAACAATCGCTTGCCCGCATATTCAGACGAGATCAACCGGGATACAGAGGTCTGTTCTTGGTATTCATTCCGCTCTTCTAGCAGGTCGGCTCGCAGTCGCGCGACTACTGTCGGCTCACCACCGATCAAGTTATTATCGGTCACAAATAAACGCACCTCCACCCGGTCGCGATCCATCGTCCACGGAATGGAATCACTGCCATTCCTCCATTCGTAGCTGACCTGGAAGAAATTGCCGGGCTGCAAGTCATGCAGTGTATCTTGCGCCGTGATCCGCGTAGGTGATGATGACAAGACCGCATGACGAGTTCCATCGACAGGCGTATTTGTTCGAGTCGCAATCTGCTCCTGGCCCCCACCAATGTTGCGCCAAACAGGAGTCGAGTCAAAGTTACGTTGATCGGTTAAAGATGTGTCCTGATTAAAGTCGCCATTACGTATACCCGCACCAATTAACGTGGCGGATTCCGGCTCTGGGTTCACCGCCAATTCAAAGTTGTCCAAAAAGGCAAAGGCGGTCGTTTCCAACTCGCGATCCACTGTCAGCTGCACAAACAAGCGTTTGCCTGTCAACGCTGGATCCACCAGTGGAGTTACTGCCAGCTCGTCCTGGTACTCGAGGGAGGTCTGGATAAGCCGCGATGGCAGGCTGGCAACGAGGGTTTGCTCGCCGGTGATTGAATCATTATCCGTGACAAACAGCCGAACTTCAATGCGATCATTGCCTGTGGCCCAGGTCGATCCGTTCCGCCACTGATAGCGGACTCGGAAGAAATCGCCCGGCTGCAAGCTGTGCGTCGTGTCTTGCGCCATCACGCGCGCCTCCGTCGATGTGATCACGGCATGACGCGTGCCGTCTACCGGGTTGTTTGTACGTGTCGCCACCTGATCCTGTCCACCGGTGCCGATGTTCCGCCACCTTGGTGTCACATCAAAAGTGCGGGCGTCGTTTAGAGATATATCTTCATTGAAGTCCCCATTTCGAATACCCGCACCGATCAAGATCGCGGACACTGGGTCTGGGTTGACGACCAGTTCGAAATTGTCCAGATTTGCGAAGCTCGTGTTGTCGCCACTCTGCGTTGTCACAATCTGCACAAATAAGCGCTTACCGGCTATACTGGGATCAATCACCGGTGTGATGGCGGTTTCTAGTTGATATTCTCCATCGACTTGATTCAGTCGCGACAGCAGGCTCGCCACCACCGTCTGTTCGCCACCAATCGTGTCATTATCCGTTACAAAAAGCCGTACCTCAATCCGATCCGCCCCGCGCAAAAAATTAAAGCCGTTCTGCCATTGGTATTGAATTCGGAAAAAGTCGCCCTCTTGCAAATCATGTTGCGTATTTTGCGCCATGATGCGGTTACTGGTCGATGTGATGGTCGCATGACGGGTTCCATCCACCGGAGACGACGTTCGTGTCGCCACTTGCCCGTCCGGATCACCATGGTCTCCGATATTCGTCCAGGACGGCGTCTGCGCAAACGTACGATCGCCTTCCAACGTTTCATCCGCATTGAAGTCACCGTTTCGGATGCCTGCACCAATCAACACTTCTTGGGCAGAAGCCATACTACAGATCAATATCAACAAACAAGAGATCCCAAAAATCCAGCCACCCAAGCTGCGAGCCTTACTTAGCTTTGTCATACCATTACTCCTCTCAAAACACCTTAACGAACACCACACAGAAATTCGCAATACTGCAATAATAATTACACCCTAACGCAATTCTAGTCAACGCTTAATTTTTATTTTTTAGATCACCCGCCTTCCTGACCCGAAGGTCATCCGCCCCCAATAATAGTGATTGCTTTCCTACGAACTCCTGAGATATGGTTTAAGCTAATTGCGCAATGTTACCAACATTATGACACTT
>SLBD01000066.1 GCA_007126515.1 Kiritimatiellia bacterium | reverse complement strand
CGGCGCTTGCAGTGAAAAGATCTGAATGCTGTAAGGGCCCATGTCAATCAGCGCTTCCGGCCCGTTCACGTCGACGGCAGGCGTGCCGACATCGGTAAAATCATCCGAATACGAGGAGGAATCGCTGTTGTAATGGCTGTGCCAAGTTCCGTGTGAAGGGAACGGGAACGAGTAACCAATTCGAGGTGTTGCGCTGAAGTTTACGGCCACCACCACGTCATCGGCTTGATTGCCTTGGTCCCAACGCACGTAGCCGACCACTTTATCCGCGTGGTTGACGTGATGGGCGTGGATCCCTACCCCTTTCAAGCCCTGCATGCCGCCTCGCAAATTACGGCGGGCCCGAATCAAATCACGGTACGCCCGAACAATCCCGGCAAAGTCGTCCGCTCGTTCCCAGCGCAAAGGCTGATCGTCGTGGAACCCGATGGTCTCCAGCATCTCCTGCCCCTGATGAATCATCGGCAAGCCAGGTGCCGTCATGATTAATCCAGCGCCCAACAAGGAACGCCTTTGCGCCCAAATACTTTCGGGATCACCCCAGTCAATCATTTCCGGCATCCGACTGCGGCCATCGCGAATTTTGGCGATGTAATCGTGAGCCTCTGTGTAAATAAGACGATTGTGGCCATGCAAATAATGGTCGCCGTACAAGAACCAGAGCAGCGAGTTCATATCGCGATTGGCATCGGAGGGTTCTGTGAGCAGGGAGTGCAAGTTCCAGAATTGGGCAACATCCCATTGATGCTCAAAGTTCATCGGGTGATCGGCATAGTGATCTTCCGCACCCCGGATCACGTGCGGATGGCTTTGCGACATTTCCCAGTTGATATCGCGCAGCATATGCCAGCCTTCGGGATTGGTATCCCAGCCAACATTAATGATGTTGTAGACTGAATCCCATCGGAATCCGCCGATCCGGTAGTCTTCGATGAACATAAATACTGAATCCCGGATGAAGCGACGCACTTCTTCACGACCGAAATGGGGGCGCGTGTCGCCCCACGGCGTCTCTGCCCGCCAGTCATTATAAAAATAAATGCCTCCCGGGCCCCAGTCATCGCCATCAAACTCCCACAAGCCCAAATCCTGCGGACCGTAATGATTGTGGACAATATCTAGAACAACGGCAATACCATGCTCGTGAGCGGCTTTCATAAAACGCTTCATCGCCTCAGGACCGCCATAGGCACTTTCGATGGCGAATTGATCGGCAGGATTGTAGCCCCAGCTATAATCGCCCGCGAATTCGTTCACCGGCATTAGTTTGATGGCAGTGATGCCCAAATCCTGCAGATGAGCCAAACGTGGAATCGCGTCATCAAACGTCGCCACGCCATCGATGCCACCAAACGTGCCAATGTGCATCTGATAAAAGACCAAATCATTGCGCCACGGCATCGGAATCGGCGTGTCACCCCAGTCAAAGGTTGAGGGATCATAGACAATGGAATTGCCAACGGAGTTTTCGACTTTTCGCGCCCGCGGATCACGGCGCCACAGCGTCCCGTCGATGACAAATTGGTAATGATCGCCAACATTGGCTCCATCCACGTCTACTGACCAATAATCATTGTGAGCCTCCTTGACCATCATCGATGCCGAATCTGACCAGCTATTGAATTCGCCCGCGACGGCCAATGAGGAGGCATTAGGTGCCCACGTCCGAAACGTTACACCGCCGTCATAAACCATCGCCCCTAATTGCCCCGGAAAGCGGGACGATTGAGCATTGGCCTCCGCAATCAGACCGAGGAAGCAAAGCATCGGCACAAGTAACCGAACCGTGAACCGCAATTGAAATCCGTACATCGACTTTCCCCCATTTACGTAGCTATGAATCCAACAAAATACGCCCAATTGGGCAGATTTGACCCCGATGAAGAGGCCTTAGATTCTCTTAACGTACCGCTAACAGAGGGAAAAGTAAAACGAATTACCAACTCTGCGTCGTGGGGGTGACTTCCTCACCTTCCAGCTGTGCCAGAATGTCGCTTACGGTCATGCCCGCCCCTGGCAAGATCAGGTTGGGTCGAACATCGGCAAGGGGTTGGACAACGAAGCGGCGCTGGGCCCAACGAGGGTGTGGAACAACCAAATCGCCGCGGTCGATGCATTCGTCGCCTGCATATAAGATATCGACATCAATCGGACGAGGCGAATTCCGATCTTCGGAGCGTTCCCTGCCCATGTCCGCTTCGATTTGACGCAGCCGCTGCAGCCATTCAGCCGGAGTGCATGGGCTTTCCACCACGAGAACAGAGTTGAGAAATCGCAGGTGCGCATATTCCGGAGCCACACCAACTGGCTCCGTCTCATACAGGACTGATTGAGCGACCCATTCAGTATCTGGAAACGCCAGAATGCGGCGCTTGGCCTCCTGCATATTGGCCAGCACATCGCCTTGGTTGGTTCCCAAACTAAAGCCTGTTTCCATGTTCCCTGCCTCCACTTTAGCATTCAGTTTTCAGTGTTCAGTGTTCAGTGTTCAGCAGTTTACGGGGACGGCGAGAGAACGGTTTACGACTACGGAAGACGGTGAACTCGCTCTTCTCGTGGTCCGTAGTCGTCGCCGTAGTCGTCGACTGACACATGCATGTTCTCTCAGACAAGGTAAACCTCTTCTGTAACCTGAACACCGAACACTCAACCGCTTTTTAACTGAACGTATCTGTAGCGTCCTTCTTCGCCAAAAACTAAGCCCACACTCTAAAGCCCCAGTACATCCCGCATACTATACCTGCCTGCCGCGCGTTGCTTCAACCAGGCGGCGGCTTGCAAAGCGCCAATGGCAAAGGTGTCGCGACTGGTGGCGCGGTGGGAAAGCTCCAACGATTCGCCTTCTGCGGCATAGATGACGGTATGATCCCCGACAAAATCGCCGCCACGAATGGCATGAAAGCCGATTTGTTGATCGGGGCGCTCTTGTTCGCTCATTCCCGACCGGCCGTGGCAGGCAACGTCATCTAGCGCCCATTCGACGCCACGCGCTGCTGCTTCTCCTAGGCCCAAGGCGGTGCCACTGGGGGCGTCTTTCTTGCGTCGGTGATGCCGTTCGACAATTTCGATATCGTACCCGCGGTCTTTCAACGCCCGAGCTGCATCTTCAACCAATTGCAGCAACAAATTGATTCCTAAACTCATATTGGGCGCGATCACGACCGGAATCTTTTTGGCCGCAGCATCAATGGCTTGCTGTTGCTCTGCTCCCAGTCCCGTCGTGCCGATCACCCAGCCACAGCCCCACTCGGTGAGGCGGGCGGCTGTGCCCGCCAAGGCCGCTGGATGGCTAAAATCGATCACTACATCCGGATGATCCGAAATGGAATCCCAATCGGCCCCGATCGGAACGCCAGCTGCAGACGCGCCAGCCACCGTGCCCGCGTCTTCACCGATGAAGGGTGAATCGGCGTGGTCAATCGCGCCAACCAACGTCAGTCCAGGCACTTGTTCTGTCAACAGGCAGCGGATGATGGCCTTCCCCATCCGTCCAGCCGCGCCCATCATGGCAATTCGTGTCATAGCAACTGCATCGCCTCCATGGTGGATTGCAACTGAGCCTTGCCCGATGCATCGAGTTCGCACAATGGCAATCGGTAGACTTCTCGCACCCAGCCCATCATGGCCATGGCGGCCTTGACTGGCACTGGATTGGTATCAATGAACAAATCTCGCAGGAGCGGATACAGATG
>SLBD01000082.1 GCA_007126515.1 Kiritimatiellia bacterium | reverse complement strand
TGCCGATGGTCGGCCCCGGCTTTGGTATCGCTGGGAAGAGTTCTTTGAGGCGATGATGAATACGTTGATTGATGATTCAGGCCGGTTGGTACCTATCCTGTTTGGCATTGGTAACCACGAGGTGCAAAATTATCATTGGTTCTGGAACGTGGAATCCGAGGACAGTCCTAACCGATTTAATGATCGATTTCGGGAGCGTATAGCGCCATTCTATTTTAGCATGTTCGCGTTTCCGGGGCATCCTGGCTATGGCGTACTCGATTTCGGTGAGTATATGAGTATTATATTGCTGGATACTGACCATGCGCATCCGATGGTCGGTCCGCAGACCGATTGGTTCGAAAATGTTCTGCAAACTCGGACGCATATCCCGCACGTGTTTCCAGTTTACCATGTGCCCGCATGGCCTTCGCATCGCTCGTTTGATGGGCGAGTGGAGACACGAGTTCGGGAACTATGGGTGCCACTCATGGAGCGGTATGGCATTCAGGTTGCCTTTGAAAATCACGACCATACTTACAAGCGGACGGTGCCGATTCGGGAGGGACGTGAATCGCCAGATGGCATTGTTTACATTGGGGATGGCTGCTGGGGGGTCCGGGAGCGTGAAGTCCGGGCTCCAGAAGACGAATGGTATCTGGCACACACAGCCAGCATGCGTCATTTTATTTTGATCACGGTGTCGCCTGATCATCGGGACATGAAGGTGATCGATCGGAATGGCATGTTGCTCGACCATATTGTTCAATCTGTGCATCCTTTTGGAGAGGATGCGCGGTGATGCGTTGGCTTATTCTAAGCGCAGTCGTCTGCTTCGTCGGGCCAGTTCTGGCAGAGGATGTGCTTCCGTCTGGTAAGCTGCTGATTCCTGGAGGAACCTTATCAGATGGAGTGGGAGGCGAAATTAGTGCGTCCTCTTTTCGAATCAGTGGCAGTGAAGTGAGCTGGGGCGAATGGCTTGAAGTTATCGGTGAATCCTTTGCTCGTGGATACGATTTGTGCGAGCGGGGACGTGGGGATGGACCTCACGGGCCTGTCCATTCGGTGACGTGGCATGATGTCATTAAGTGGTGCAATCTGCGCAGTGAAGTCTCAGGCCGGACGACCGTCTATACGGCGGATGTGGAAATCTATCGATCCGGCAAGCATGATCAAATCGTGATGGATCGATCCGCAGATGGATATCGCTTGCTGACCGATGCGGAATGGGAGTTTGCTGTTCGTTGGGGAGAGCAGGTCGTGTTGTCAGGCGATACGGAGGAGCGGGCTGCTCTGTCGTGCTTTATGAATCGCGCGGCGATGATTGAGGATCCAAGCGGGCGTCAGGAATTGAGCGCTAACCTATGGGAGTGGGTGTTTAATCTGCATCCAAGTTGCGAAATGGCGGGTCGCATTATTCGGGGTGGGCGAGAGAGCAATATGGAATTGCATTGCCGGATTGGACTCCAAGGCAGCTATCAACCGGATCAATTCAGTGAACAAATCAGCTTTCGAGTGGTGTTGCCGGATGATTGATTCCGTCTTGCGGCGCTGACTGGATGAGCATCCTTTACGTTTCATTCAGCTCATCGGCAAAGCGTCTCTTCACATCTTCCAGTCGCCGGGCGGCTTCGGCTGCTTGCGGGGCCTGAGGATACTCTCGCAGAAAACTCTCCAGAGCGGTACGGCGCGTCAAGGGAGGGAACATGTTACGGTCATAAAAGATCGCTCTCTCAAATGCAGATTGGTGAACATGGTCGCGCATCCCTTCCTTCATGTCTTCAGCCACATCGTGGTAGATCGATGTGTCTGGATCCGCAAGATAGTGAGTCAATACATGCAATGATTCCATGGCTACAGCGATATCGCGTGGCCGCGACCTGGATTGATGATAAAGAACCCGACCGGTCGAAAAAAAGGCTCGATCATACCATTCGGCCACTTGCGCACGATTTGCTGCGGCTTCGTAATAGTACAAAGCTAATTCGTCACGGCCTGCCTGCTCATAGAATAAGCCGAGATGATAATGCACGGCTGCCGCCGCTACACCCAAGGGATCATTCATCAAGATTGATTCCAACATTCGGACGATACGGCGGCGCGACCGGCGTCCTGGATCTCTGCCATTTTCGCGTTCAGGTGACATCAGCAATCTGCAAATAGCCACCTGGCGCTGTGTCGCCTGGTCGCGGAGTCGGTCATAGCGGTCGGCTACGATTTGAAACTGCAGAAAGGCATTATTCAGATCGCCCCGATGCTGCAAGATGACGGCCAAGACAAAGCGGGCGTAATACTCATTGTTATGGCCCTGCCATTCGCGGATACTTTGTTCGGCGATTCGTGTCGCGTGGCGAGGTTTGCCATCACGCGCCATTTCGACCGCATCTCGAAGATGACTTTGAAACTCGTTGGAATCAGCGTTTGCGGCGAATGCATGATTGGCACAAGTCAGAACAAGGAGCAGCAGGGCGTATTTTGAGCGGATGTTCACAAGGGCAAGATGATGCCAGTCGCGACACGTTCTTGTCTACATTGCTCCGCGAGCTAAAGGCGCTGATTGGCGTTCAAGTTCTGCATAACGAGCCTTCGCGTACCGACTGACAAAATTATCCGTCATGATGTCCAGCACCACAAGCCGGTCTGCAACGGTTTCTCGAGCTTGGCGATTTGTTGGATCTTCTTCTAGCCGACGAACGGCGTTAATAAAGGCTCTATACATGGGTACTACAGTCTCGATTTGTCGCACACGGTGGCGGGCGGCTGTTCGATTCGCTTGTGTTGTGCGTAGTTCGGCTGGGTGGAATACCAAATCATCCAGTCGCCAAACGGCTCGTAGCTCGATGCTGTGTCGTGTGACTTCCTCATCATCCAGCTGCAGCGCTGTTCTTGGGTTTCGCTCGGTAAAAGAAGTGGACGAAAATCGGTCACTACTGCTATCTCGGACAAAGGTGTCTTCCGGATCGGCGCTGAGTCGAGATTGGTCGGTTTGGCTTATATTTTCAGAGTGCGTGCTGCGTGTCGTGATTCGTTCCACGTGATCAAAGCGACGGGCTGCCGATTGTCGTTGTTGGTAGCGGACTTCGACGCGGGGAGCCATGGCTGACAGCCGGATGCGCCGTTCAAACTCCTGGAGCTCTGACAGCGCCCGGGGGAGGGCATCCAGCGATGCCTCAACCACCATGCGAGGCGGTGGCAATGTGTTGACCGATAAATAACTCATGTCGACTTGTCTTTCGCTCGCATGCAGTAGTGGCGCACAGAAAAGACTGGCGAGTAGAAACAATGTAAAGATTTGCCGTTTCATCAGGTTGGCTCCTAGTTGATTTGAATCATTTGAAAACATACGATGGATGGTTCGTGAAGGGGGACAAGATTGAGTCATAGCTGTTTATTCTGACATGTGATGTAGCTCTCCAAAGCGTCGAATCGCATAGCTGCTGATAAAGTCGTCTGTCAGCATATCGAGGACGAGCAAGCGATCTCCAACCGTTTCCCGTGCCTGTCGGCTGGTGGGGTTGTTTTCCATTTGCCGCACGGCATTGATAAACGCCCGATAGAGCGGCACAATTTTTTCCATTTTCTGGTTGCGGTGATTCGAAATCATGCGATTTACATCTGGCACGCGTAGCTCCGCTGGATGATAGATGATATCCTGAAGGCGCCAGTTGACCTGGATTTGAAACATTTCCCGCGACACTTCTTCATCATCAAGGGCCAATCTTGTGATGGGTTGACGCTCGATAAAACTCTGGTTCGCAAATCGCTCAGTCTCGCGTTCTTGAATGAAACTATCCATCGGCTGAGCGCTGATCCGTGTTTCTTGGGCCTCTGTTAAATTGTACGAATCCACATTGCGAGTGGTAACACGCTCCACATGCTCAAAGCGTCGCTCGCCTGTATCTGTTTGGCGGTACTGTAGCTCCAACCGCGGCACCAGTGCAGCTGCCCGTAGCCGTCGTTCATACTCCCGCATCTCTGATAAGGAGCGTGGCAGAGCATTGAGCGCTGCGTCTGCCACCATGGCGGGCGGTGGAAGCGTATCGGTTGATAGATAGCTCAAATCCAATTCACTGTAGACCGTGCCCATGGATTTCGTCATCCAGCTCGCACTGGTAACGAGGCACAAAGCCAAAAGGCCTAATTTGTTCATAGTCGGTACCCTATTTCCTTTCGCTCCTCTGCTGACATTTTTACGGTTGTTCAAGGATGCGATACATCCGCACGTTGCCACTCTGCACGTCGAACGGTGATCGTCGACCCGTTGCCTGATTACCATGATCACTCCATGTCTTCACGGGAGTGGTGGATGAGAACGTGTGAGCCGGTCGCCATGCGCCTTCATGAAGGCAATCGCTATACTCAATTACATAGCTGGTTCCCGGCTGCGTTTGAAATTCAAGTTCGATCGCGGGTGTCCCTGTCGAGTCGTTGATCTTGCTTGCACGCGTGATGACGGGGTGGACTTGCGGTGGGTTGTGAGACTGTGCGATTGATTGTGGACTGCCAGTTCCTGGCGTGGTGGCAACGAGTTCAACGTTATCCATACGAGCAAAGCCCGTTGAATTTGGGTTGCCATCTACGCCTGTGATTGCCACAAAAAGCCTTTTGCCGGCCGCGCTAGCTGTTGCGGTATAGAAGGCAGAGTCTTCAACTGGCTCATATCCATTGATGGTCGAAACAGGGGAGAAAGACGTTGCCAAATCGGTGCGGACACCATCGATGCTGTCGTCGTCGGTGATGAAAAGGGTCACGCTGATTCGCCCATTCGGGCCCCATTCAAAGCCTGTGTCCCAGACATAGCGAACATCGAACATGTCGCCTTCAGATATCGTATACTCGGTATCCATACCGGTGATGATTGAATCTCTATCGGTGAGCTGTGCGTTGCGCGTTCCATCAAAGGTTTGGTTCGACCGCGTGGCGATGGCCTCTTGGCCCTGCGTGCCTGTACCGATGTTTTGCCAAAACGGAGTGTGGGCAAAGGTCCGACGATCAGTTGCGCTCGTATCCGCGTTAAAATTCCCGTTGCGGATATCTCCGCCGATGATCGTGTTTACGACTGGCCCTCCAATTTTGGCACTGGCAAATAAGTTAGAGACAAATTCAGGAGATAGTTCATGACTCCACAAAGCAACTTCATCGATGTTCCCGGGATGGATGGATACGCCATCATCGCTCTGCCAAGGAGTGGCTCCACTGGGCTGTTCGTTCCCGAGTGTCCACGCGCCCCCATCTCCGATGCTTGCAGTTGAACTGACATCGATCGCACCACTGTCAATGTCTCCACCAACAAGCCCTACCCACCATTTCAGGGAGTCACTACTGCGGTCTTCATCCCACGTCAGGATTAACATGAACCACCTCGACAGGGGCAGGGGACTCGGATGCAGCACGGCGTTACCATCTCCGGCACGCAACTCCAGTCCGATACCGTCTTGATAGGATAAGCTAAAGGCATTACCGGTGGAGGTATCCGTTTCTTGGGCGAATAGATGAGCGGTCTGCAGCGGGGCGTCAGGCGTACGGAAAAGTAATGAAAGTGTGCCGCTGGGGGCGATCAGGTCGGATTGCTCCAGTGATGCGTTGCTGCCTTCAAAGACAGCGGCGCTATTTGCTTGAGCGTAGGCATTGTCACCAAAGCTGATGCCGTTCGGAATGAAGTCTGGTGCCGCTAAGCGACCTGAATTTTCAAAGGTGCTGTTGAAACGGAACCAGTAATCTGGATCGAGTGCGGTGATGGTTTCGGTCAGATCCGGCGGTGGGGGAATGACGGTGAGCACCGCAGGCGCAGAGTCGAGTGACCCAAAGTCGTCGGTAACACGCACAGCGTATTCGGCCTGGTCCATGCCGACCTGTGCAGTCGGAATCGCCAGTGTCGCATTTGTCGCCGTCGCAATCGCGACCCCATTGGAGAACCACTGATATGTCAGCGCACCGATTCCTTGAGCACTGACGGAGAAGGCCGCAGGCTCAAACGCATCCACGGTGAGGTCCTGTGGTTGCTCGATAATCGCAGGGCCGGTGTAGGGGATGGTATGCGAGGCGTGTTGCAGTTGGATTTCATCCAATGCCAGTTGGCGGGACCAGAAGGCTATTTCGTCAATCGTTCCAGGGAGGCCTGACCCGGCGCGGAAGGCATTGTCCCATTCTGTCCCATTTCGATGTCCGAAAAACATCGTGCCACCCGTACCCAGTACATCACCATGGCTCAGCAGAACCTCACCGGTTTCAAGCGGTTCGTCCAGCGGTCCAAGATGCCATTTGATACGAGGTCCATCGGGGTGGTCCAAATCCCACGTCATCGCAAAATAGTGCCAGGTACCCAATAACGGAGTGCCATCGATCAGTTGCGTGCTAATCGAACCGGTCACCAACGAGAGCCCCCCAGGGGAGAAGCGGGCAAACAATGCGTTCCCGCCTCCTGGCGTCCCGCCAAAGTGGAAGAGGTGTCGATTGGGGCCGTCGAAGGGTGCGTTTGGGGTACGGAAGAGCAGGCTGAAAGAACCTCGGCTGTCTATCATGCTGGTGTCTTGAGCGATGAAGTCGAAACCGCCGGGAAATTCAAAAGCCGCATTCTCATTGCCAATGTTGTCCATCGCATTTGGCAAGCGGTCACTGACCGATCGGATGGGCTGAATGATTCGCGTACCGAAATTAGCTAATGTGTTGTCCAAGGGGAACCAGTAATCGGGTAAATGGCTCAAGGCAATCTGCTGATAGAGACGGCTGGGGGTGACTGTCAGCATGGCGGGTTCTGACTGCACCGTGCTGACTGCATTGGACAGCACAACTGTGATTGCGGCCCCGTCGTCGGCCAGAGTGGGGCCCGTCAATGCCAAGTTCGCATTGGTCCCATCTGGGATCGGCTGCCCATTCATCATCCATTGAAATTGCGGATCAGGTCCGATCAATTCAACACTGAAATGGGCGGTGGCCCCTTCCGGTGTCGTCGCTTCTTCAGGGTGCTTCGTGATCAACAGGGTGCCAACGGGCAACACAGATAGGCGAGCCACTTGCGAGGTGGTTGTTCCGATAGAATCGGTCACTCGCACATTGAACTCGTCTTGATGCATGGCCTCAGTCACGTCATCAATGACGTGCACAGAATTCGTTGCATTGAGGATCTCTTGTTCATTCACAAACCACTGATACGTGAGCGGCCCCACGCCAAATGCCTCTACGGCAAATGAGGCGACCTGCGCTGCGGCAATGACTTCGGTGTCTTCGGGCTGGACGAGAATCTGAGGTCCACTCGGTGCCTCGGTATGTGAGGCATGCTGAAATTGAATCTCCTCCAGTAACAATTGGCGGGACCAGAGGGCAATTTCGTCAATCGTTCCCGGTAATCCTGATCCCGCGCGAAAGGCGTTGTCCCACTCCGTGCCATTTCGATGGCCGAAGAACATTGTGCCATTGATGCCCAGGACATCGCCAGCTTGCAGCAAAATCATACCCGTCTCGAGTGGTTGATCGAGCGGTCCTAGATGCCAGATCACATGGGGTCCGTCTTCGTGATCTAAATCCCACGTTAATGCTAAATAGTGCCACTTGCTTAATGCCGGGGTCCCGTCAATGAGCTGCACGCTGGTCGACCCGGTCGCCAGTGTGAACCCGCCCGGAGAAAAGCGGGCAAACATCGCATTGCCTCCTGATGGCGATCCGCCAAAGTGGAATAGATGTCGATTGGGACCATCGAACGGCCCATCTGGTGTGCGGAAAAGCAGGCTAAAAGAACCTGTGCGGCTCATCATGCTGGTATCCTGCGCGATGAAGTCGAATCCTCCGGGAAACTCGAACGCAGAATTCGTATTCCCCAGATTATCGGTGGCATTGGGAAGACGATCACTGACCGCCCTGAGCGGTTCAATAATTCGCGTGCCAAAATTGGTCAGCGTTCCGTCCAGAGGGAACCAGTAATCCGGTAAATGGCTCAGCACCGCTTGCTGATACACTCGGCTGGGTGTGACTGTAAGTGTTGCCGGTAGTGATTGCACCGAGTTCTGCGCATTTGAAATGACCACGTGAATAGTCGCGCCATCATCGCCCAAGGTCGGTCCCGTGAGTGCAAGGAGATTATTGGTAGCACCTGCAATCGGTTCGTCCGCCTTAAACCATTGGAATAGAGGATCTTGTCCGATTACGTCGACGGCGAAGTGCGCGGTTGCTCCCTCGGGAGTGGTTGCGTTTTGTGGGTGGGCTGTGATCCTTAACGTGGTGGCGGGTAATACGGTCAAGCGAGCAACAGCAGATGTGGCTGCGCCCAAATTGTCCGTAACGACAACACGGTATTCATTTCCATCCATCGGCTCCGTCACAACGGGTAAAGAGAAAACGCTGTTCGTAGTCCCAGGAATGGGATGACTGTTCAACAGCCATTGATACTGCAAAGGTCCAACACCCGCAGCGCCCACAGTGAATACGGCTTCTTGCGCTTCAGCAATCACTTCGATGTTTTGCGGGGGATTGCCGATGATGGGGCCAGATGGTGGAGAGGTGTGAGACACATGCTGTGTTTGAATTTCTTCCAGGGTCAACTGTCGTGACCAAAAAGCGATTTCATCGATGGCACCGGGCGCGTCACCGCCCTCTCGGAGGGCATTGTCCCATTCACGATCATTGCGATTCCCGAAATACATGATCCCTTGATTGCTAAGTTGATCCCCGGGAGACAGCTCTATCAAACCGGTTTCCAAGGTGGAATCCAACGGACCCAGGTGCCAGAGGACGCTTGGGCCTGAGGGATCATCTAGGTCCCAGGTCAGGGCAAAGTAATACCAGGTATCCAGGAGCGGCGTTCCCTCAATCAATTGTTCACTTTCCGACCCGACAATCAGGCTTAAGCCGCTGGGAGAGAATCGCATCAGCATGGCATCGCCGTTGGATGCCGATCCCCCAAAGTTAAAGACGTGCCGATTGGGTCCGCTGAAGGGCAGGGCGGGTGTGCGGAACAACAGACTCATCGAGCCAGCGCGCTCCACCATGCTGATTTCCTGCGCCAGATGGTCGTTTCCACCAGGAAAGACAAAGGCCGAGTTGGGAGTGCCAAGATTGTCTTCTCCTTGCGGCAAGCGCCCGGCAGAAAAGTTGCCCACCGATGTGAGATCAGGAGCGGGCCGAGTCCCAAACCCTGCCAGGGTATTGTCCAGCGGAAACCAATAATCGGGGATCTGGCTGAGCACAGTTTCTTGATAGGCTCGTGGCTGTTTAATCGTTAGTGTAGCGGGCAAGGAGGTAGCCGTCCCGCTTGGATTGGTTGCAGTGACTGAAAACTGGGCGCCATCGTCATCCTGCGTGACTCCAATGACTCGCAGGATGGCATTGGTGGCTTCCGGAATCGGATCGCCATCTCTCATCCATTGATAGGAAATCGGTTCTTCGCCCAGTAAGCGGGCCGAAAATTCAACCGAAGCGCCTGCGTAGATCTCCTGTGACAGAGGATGCGTAATGATGGCAACGGATCCGGTCGGGCTGGTTAAGGCGGCAAATTGCCTCAGCAACTCGATTTCTGTCAGTTCGCGATTCCAGATCGCCACTTCATCGATTCCGCCGTTTCGACTGTCGAAGCGCCAGCTATCCCATTGCCTGAAATTTCGATTCCCCAGAATCAACGGGTTTGTGGCAACGCCAGCAGTCGAGTTGGTGCTGACACCACGCGAACCGTTTTGTACGGAGCCATCGGCTTGACCAAAGGCCCACTGCACATTTCCTTCCGGGATGTTCCAGCTGGCCCCAAAATAATACCATGTATCCTGAAGCAGCTCAGGGCTGGGGAGGGGAATACTGACATTCCCCAAGCGAAACGTGAATTGTCTGGAAGATTCGCTGAGGCTGAGCTGAAAACCCGATCCTTTGTTGAAGATCACTCGATCCCGATTGATTTCTGCGTCCGGCATCTTCAATAGCAGGGAGATGCTGCCGACATCGTGAATCACATTGTCCGCTTGATAGATAAGATCCTGGCCGGAATCTGCATACCAGGCAAGTTGCTCATAGCCCTCAAAATCCGGACCAAAGATTCCACCATTCCCCCACTTGCCGCCATCGCGGGTGAGGGATCGTCCGCCGTCCACGCCCGAATCCGTTAAGTCATTGTCCAGCCGATACCAATGATTGGGTGCTTGACTCAACAGCAGAGACTGGTAGTTCCCTGCGCCGGTTCGCAGTGTTGCTACGCGGCTGGTCACAGATCCACTGGCATTGGACACCACAACATCGTATTGATCACCGCTTTCCGTATCGGATAGTACCGTCCGTTCATAATTCGGGGCCGTAGCGCCAGCAATCGGCAATCCATTTCGTCGCCACTGATAGGTTAATGGGGGCGCACCCACGGCCGCCACAGAGAACCGCGCCGTCTCGCCAACGGGTCGCTGATTGTTATTTGGATGCCAATAAATGTCGGGCAAAGTAGGCTGCTGCACTGTAAAGGCCTGGGTATAATCGACTCCATGGCGCAACAATCTGGCATTTCCGGCCAGATCTCGCAGATATACGCTATTCACGATCCAGTTTCCTGCCGGTCCTTGAGGGTTGATCAGAGTTGATCCTTGATACGTGTCGGGTGCGATTTCCTCCCATTCGTAAATGTGACTGTGGCCAAGATTGTGCGAATCTGGCGTCAGGTGGACAAGCATGTTGGTCTTGTCAACACCCATTCCTTGATCTGTTACGTTGATGGTCACCGTCACTCGTTGATTGAGAGTTGCCGGATTAGGGGTGAGAGATAAGCTGGACAAAACGGGAGCATCATCGTCTGGAGTTGGGTTGATGACCTGAAAGCCGACCATGTGATGCTCGCCATGCATAAACATGGCCGCATTTCTTGCCTGATCATATACTTGCAACCAGCGGACTTGCCATTCTCCCGCGCGTGCTCCGAGGCCGATTTCCGCCTGTCCAACGTAGGTATCCTCATCGACTTGTTCCCAATCGCGCAGGGTGATTTGTCCGCCTCCTTGGGGATCCAAAAGAACGGCGTAAATGCGATTGGGGTCGACGCCGGATTGATCGTCCGTCAATCGGGCCGTTAAGGTGACCGCCCCGCCTGCGACAACCGGAGAGGAGGCTGACAAATGAAGCAGTGTGGGAGGAGTCGTATCGGGAGGTTCTGGTTCGTAGTCGTTCGTAACAAGGAACTCTGCATTATGATGGGTGCCGTGGAGAAATAATGCGGTATTCAAGTTGTTGTCTGTTGCGGCAAGGATTCTGACAATCCACTGGCCCGGCAGAGCCGTCGTTCCAATCGTGGCCTCTCCCACGTACAGATCATTTCCTTGGTGACGAAAGTCTCGTACCGATACTTGAGGGATGCCATTTGGATCAAGCAAGATAGCCTGAATTCTCGTTTCATCAACGCCCGATTGGTTGTCCGTGATGTGTGCGGTTAACCGAACAGTGCCACCTGCCGCTACGGGTGAAGAAGCCGTCAGACTGATCAGTGTCGGTGGCGTGGTCCCCGCTTGCAGTGATCCCATGGAAAGAGCCCAAAGGAAAGCACTTACACCGATCAATAGGTGGGCGCGTCTAATGTACATAATCAATGCCTGTGTCTCTAAAATATAGGTTCGCGATCTCGCTCCCAATCCTCTTCGTCATCGTCGTCGAATAAATCGAATTCATCCTCATCAAATTCCATCAGAAGATCGTCAAGGTCATCCTCATCAATCACATCAAAAAAGACATCGATAAATTCATCTTCCTCATCCTCTTCCCACAATGCCTGCGCATCTGTGACGCGATCTGCTTCAAACTCGTCTGGATCCTCGTCGTCAAGTGGGTCTTCAAACTCGTCCCTCTCAAAACGATCCGACAGATGTCTGCGTGGCACCGGCGCACGTGTGTCTCGGTCGCGTGGAGGCGCAATTTCGGCAGGCTCGGGCGAAGGGATGGATTCGACGGGGATGTCGTCTTCGAGAGGCGGTAAACGGGTCTCTAATTCATATAACTCCCCAAATCGCATCATGGCATATTCGCTAATGAAGTGATCGGTGAGCCGATCCAAGATAATCAGTCTATCTTCAACATTCTCTCTGGCTTGCCGGCTCGTTGGATTGTTTTCCATTTGCCTCACCGCATTGACAAAAGCCCTGTAGAGTGGCATCAGGCGCTCCACTTGCTGCAATCGATAGGTTGCTGTCGTCCTATTTACTTCAGCGGCACGCAATTCATCAGGGTGAAAGATCAAATTACTGAGTCGCCACGATGCCTGTACTTGCCAAAATTCTCGGCGCACAACTTCGTCGTTCAGCGGTATGGCTGCAATATTGCGTTGTTCAGAAAATCGGTTAACTGTTGAGCTGGTATCCTCGCGTTCATCGACAAAGCTATCCAATGGGTTGAGGCCGATACGAGATTGGTCTGCAGTTGTCGTGCTCTCGGATCTGGTTTCCCGAAAAGTCTGAGGAGAAATATGTTCAAAGCGCCGGGCGGTACCCTCGTTTTGGCGATACTGAATTTGTAGGCTGGGAGCCAATGCAGACAAGCGCATGCGGCGATCATAATCCCGCAATTCGGATAGAGAGCGGGGAAGCGCCTCTAAAAGTGCCTCTGCAACGAGGCGAGAAGGGGGGAGTGTATCCGTAGATAAATAGCTTAAATCGGTTTCCATTAAACTACCGAGCGATCCATGAGGAAACAACAGCATGAAACTGGCCAGATAAGAAAGAGCGACAAATTTATGCATGCGAACAATTCCTTTAATAAACAGGCGTTTCGGGTCAGCATCTTTGCTGGCCAAACTCTAGCCAAACACAGTACTATACTAAATCACACATACAACTAGTACGCGATCCATTTATGAATATCAAGACAATAATTATTGCATTATTGCGCAATAATGTCTAGTCGTGTTCGTCGGTGTATTGCTCTTTGGAGTGGAGTCATATCCCTCGCCAACAATCGGCAAGGAAAGCAGTCGACTCCGGATCAATTTGTTCGATACAATATCAGCTGAAAATGAGAGTCCTTGCTGTCATCTGTGTATTGATCGTTGCCAAAGCCGTGCTGGCTCATGAGCTGACATTGGAAAAGATTGGCGACACGTATACGCGAGCCGTTAATCCGCAATTTGAGCAGCACCGACGCGCAAGAGCGATTCCTCTCGGCAGCGCTGTTGGCAGAACGAGGTGAAAGCGATTGGGCGCCTAGCCTTGTTCGGGTCCTCGCCTCGCATTTGGCTGACAACGATATCCGAACCGATGGCGGTGTTGCCGCCCATGCCTTATACAGTCTGGGGCCATCTGTTCTTCCGTATCTAACACCGTATAGGAGATCATTATGATCCCCAGTGGTAGTGATCATTTCGAGTGATAAGCGCGTGAGATGAAAAAGATTGTTGTATGAATATAGCAGAGTGGGTCTCAATCATTTGGCTGATCCAGGTTGGTTC
>SLBD01000092.1 GCA_007126515.1 Kiritimatiellia bacterium | reverse complement strand
CACCCCTGCGGGGCAGTTCTTCCCATTTTCGTGGTATCCTATCAAGTTGACGGTTGTTGTACGCCTCGGTACCATCGCAATGATTAAAACTTGTGAATGTTGTCCCGCTTATTGGGTAGAGGTGATGTATGAGAATGAATCGGCAGTGGATGAGATATTTTATCGGGTGCGTGGCGCTATGGATTGGCTCCGCGCAGGCTGCGGAGGTTGCGGGCGGTGAGCCGCTTGCAGAGAGTATGACATTGATGGAAATCATCCAGACGGGTGGTTGGATCATGTATGTCCTGGGATTGATGTCGATTGTCGGGTTGGCCTTTGTGGTTTATTTCCTGGTTGTGCTGCGTCCCGAACGTGTTGCGCCAAAATCTTTTGTGTTGGACATGCGACGCCTGTTGGCGACGGGTGAGTATGATCAAGCTCGCTTTCTCTGTCGTAATCAGCCGTCTCCGGCGGCTGCGGTGGCATTGGCTGCTTTGGATTATCAGGAACGCGTGTCAGTAGCGGATCCCGGAATGTTGAAGGAAATCATTGAAGGCGAGGGGAGTCGTCAGGCGGCCGACATTCAACAGCAAACGACCTACTTGTTGGATGTGGGCGTGATTGCTCCGATGGTGGGATTGCTGGGAACGGTGTTGGGTATGTTGACGGCGTTCAATGCGGTGGCGCTTGATTTGGCCCGGGCGCGACCGATTTATTTGGCGGCCGGGGTTTCGCAGGCGTTGGTGACAACGGCGGCGGGCTTGCTGGTGGGGATCCCGGCGATGATCTTTTATGCCTATTTTCGTGGTCGCGCCGGGAAATTGATTGCTCGATTGGAAGCTGTATCAGCGGATCTTTTGACGGAACTGACGACGGGTGAGTCCAAATGAATTTCCGCAAGCAACTTAAACCGGAGGCCGTGGGGTTTCAGTTGGCCCCAATGATTGATGTGGTGTTTTTGCTGCTCTGCTTTTTCATTACCAGCCAGATTTTTGCTCAATGGGAAACGGAAATCGATATCACCTTGCCGACCGCTGAAACAGGGCTCGTGGCGGAGCGGCTTCCCGGAGAGCTGATCATTAACATTCGCAACGATGGTGGCTTGGTGGTCAACGCCCAGGAAATTAGCGAAGAACGGCTGCTGGAGATGTTGCAACGTGTTTCGGATTTGTTTCCGGGCCAACCGGTACTGATTCGAGCTGATCGAACAACGGCCTATGAGGAGGTCATCCGCGTCTTAGACCTCTGTCGGCAAGCTGATATCTGGAATATTTCGTTTGCGACTGGCGTGCCGGAGTAATTGGCCACTATTCTTCACCGAGCAGCACTTCGCGGGCGCGATGGTTGATTTGAATGGTGGATTCCGCTCGCAGTTCGTCCATGAATTCCAAGGCGCGTAGCACGTCTCGCTCGTGAGCGATGAGATCGCGGATGGTGTCTTGGTGCCGGTCAAATTGCATGCCAAGAAAATCGTCGGGGCGCTCATTGTAGATTTCCCGCATCAGCTCGACGGTCAACGGCGGGAGCCGTTGAATTTCCGTCTGGACCAATGCTTGAATCATTGCTTGATCATGGCTTTCCGGTTGGCCGGGATTATCTTCATAAAACTGCTGATAGAGTTCGCTGCCCTGAATACCCCGTCGCTGCGCCTCCTCGACCAGAAGATGGCGATCGACTAATTGAGTGACGAACAGGTCAGGATCCACGTCCCGGAGAGCGCGCGTGTGTGGAGGCAATCGTTCCATGCGGCGCTCCGCCTCTTCCACATCAATGACAAGGTCATCAATAACCGCCAGGACGTTCCCCATGTCCGGGGGCGCGGGTTCTCTGCGTTCCCGCGTGGAAAACAACAGCAGGGCGATGGCAATGATCGCCACAACAATGGTAATGATCGAGAGAGTTTGTTTATTCATCAGCGTTCCTTCCTTCAGGGAAAAGATACGCATGAAGTCGGACTTTGGCAACGGGTAGTTGGTGGTGGAGTCGCGCTCGCACATTTTTCTTTGCCTTTTCCCGGGATTCGTCTACCGTTTCATACGTCTTCATCAGAAGACGCATAAGTGGACACACTTTTGCTAGATGTCGGGGCGTGGCTCAGCCTGGTAGAGCGCTACGTTCGGGACGTAGAAGTCGCTGGTTCAAATCCAGTCGCCCCGACCAACCTTCGCTCGCAGCGCAGCGGAGAGCGAAGTAGGACCACTTTGAGGCACCGCGAGCTGCGTACTTGTCCTACGAAGCTTGAGCGCAGTAGGCTGGCAAGCCCAAGACTGGATAACGATCATGTCCCACGTATATCAGCGCCTTTGAACCTGAAAAGAGCAGTTGAAACGTCATGAAAAGAGGAATTCGGTTGACGACTACGGCGACGACTACGGATTACGAGAAGAATGGGTTAATCGTCCACTGTTCTCTCACTGCCTCCATTAGAGCGTTTTAAATGAAACTATAGCCTCAGTTTTGCAGCAATTGTCATTTCTCGACTTCGAAATGACTTAGTGAGCTAACCCGCCATGGCGGCGGGTTGTGCCGATGACACGGAGTGTTTGGCTTGCTGCGCGGGCTCGTAGAGGCGTTTGTGCGCTTCGACTCCGCTGAGACGGAAGCGACCGGTTTCGTATGTTTCCGTGAAGTAGCGGCTCCCGTCTTTGGGCAATTCGTGCGTATAAAAGGCTTCGTACTCTGTAACGCTGAGACGGTGTCTGGCTCCAAACTGTTCGGTCATTCGTTGAGGACGCAGGAAATCGCGGTAGCCGGGCAGGACTTTGCCGCTGAAGTAGGCGGCCATGCAGCCAGATCCGTAACTGAACAGGCCGATGCGGTGTCCGGTCAGATCTTCGCTGGAGGTTTCTAAAAGTGATGTCAGGCCAATATAAAGCGAAGCGGTGTAGCTATTGCCAATAACGCGGTTGTAATGCAGAGAATCTTCGTATTGCTGCGGGTGAGCGCTGGCTTGATCATTGAGCTTGGCTAGTTGCCTGTGTGCTTTCTCGGCCATCCGGGTAAAGGGCAAGTGATAGCAGAATCGACTGTGATCGTCTAAAGAGCGGCCCGACTCTTCGGTATATTGTGCCCAGGATTCGGTCAGCGCTTTCAGGTAGACCTTGATCGAAAATTTTCCGTCCACGACGGCTTCGTCCAAGTAATTGGGCCGCCAGAAATCCATGACATCTTCTGTGTAGGCGCCCCATTCGGATTCGAGGGTCATGATGCGCGGTTGCGCGGAAATGACGAGCGCCAACGCGCCAGCTCCTTGCGTGGGTTCGCCTGCGGTGCAGAGCCCGTAGCGGGCGACATCGGCGGCGATGATCAGAACTTTGCGGGTCGGCTTTTGAGCGACCATGGCCATGGCCATCTGCAAGGCGGCGGTACTGCCGCAGCAGGCTTGTTTGACTTCGAAGGATTTGCAATTGCGGGGCAGGTGCAGGAGGTGATGAACGTAAATCGCGGCTGCTTTGGATTGGTCAATGCCCGATTCCGTGGCAAAGATGAGTGTGTCGATCTGGTCGATATCGACCGATTGCAAGGCCTCGGCCGCTGCGCTGGCCCCCATGGTGACGACATCTTCGTCCGGTGGCGGCACAGCCATTTGTTTCTGCCCGATTCCGTCCGAAAACTTGAGGGGATCAATCCCGCGCGCACTGGCGAGATCATCCAGCGAAACGTAATACTTGGGTACGTAAAGGCCAATGGCCTCAATCCCCACCTCTGAAAACTCCTTACTCATATATCTTCCACAGTGTTACGTTAACGACGCTTACTTTGCAATGCAAAGTTATTAGGCAAAAAATGAGTGACTGATGGAACCATTCAGCAGCGGCAGGGCTGCTGTTGGAGTTTGCGGGATGGCAAGGGTATCGGCTGTGGTTTGCAGGGCCCGCTCGAGGGCCTGTAGGTACTGGAGGAATTGTTCTTTGCCGGCTGGGGTCATCTCGATTTGCGTGTGGCTGCGGGCCGACCCGTTGACTTTGCAGACACGCACAACGCCTGCGTCCCGAAGCGCTTTCAAGTGGCGGTTGAGATTGCCGTCGGTTAAATTGCACCAGCTTTTTAATTCACCAAATGAGGCTCCCGCTGTGCGGGCGCTCAAGGCGGTGACGAGAGCCATGCGGCTGGGTTCGTGGAACACTTGTTTCAACGCCGCGTATGTATCAGGATGCGTCGTCATTGGTTTCTCCTCTTTCTTCATAAAATCGGGGAGCGGCTTTCTCCAACCGTTTATCGTCGATATAGAGTATCAATCCCCCCGCCCATTCGCCAGCGAAAAAGACAATTCCCATGGGCCACGGATGCATAAATGACATGCCGGGAGTCAGCAACCATGCGGTGCCAGCGACGATGTAAAACAAGCCGACGAAGTTGATTGGCCGTGGCAAGACATGGCGAGAAGCGAGATTCGCCTGGCCAAACATGAGCATCCACACGCCGAACAGGAGCTCCGGCCGCTGCCGGAGAATCAAGGCCGCGGTCATGACGGCTCCGATGAATAGCGGTGGAATGATATCCATTACGGGTCGCAAACGGCGCGGATTGCGCTGGACGGCTTGATCGTGAAAGAACCAATGGAGTAAGGCGCCGCCATTCAGCACAAGGGCCGCCAGCAAGACTCCGCCCCAGCCGTAGAGGTGGGCGCGGGTGGTTTGCGGATAGTAAGGGGTGGACATGAAAATGGCCATGACCAGGGCAATTGAGCCGGAAATGGCCCGGGTAGGGCCGGAGTAGCCTTGAAACTGGAAGCGTTGCAGCAGTGTCTGCTGCAACTGCCTCACTTGGGCAAGGGCTTCGATTATGTGATGACTGACCATAGTTTCGTTTTACCCTCCGGCCAGCTGTCCGCAGGCAGCGGCGATGTCGACACCTCGTTCAACGCGCACTGTGCAGGCAATGCCGCGCTCCCGCAAGACTTCTTGGAAGGCCAACACCCGCTGACGATTGGAGCGACTCAAGGGGGTGCCAGGCACAGGATTCCATGGGATTAAATTGACATGACATAAGAGCGGCGGCTGGTCGTCGGGACGCAAGAGGTCGGCCAGTTGCCGAGCTTGCTCGGGGGCGTCGTTTTGTTCCAGGAGCAAGACGTATTCAAAGGAAACCCGCCGCCGGGTTTTTTCTGTGTAGGTGCGTGTGGCGGCGATCAGGTCGGCAATTGGATAGCGTTTGTTGACCGGCATCATGTTGGTGCGCAGTTCATCGTCGGCCGCATGCAAGGAGATGGCTAAATTGACGGGCAGGGATTCGTCGGCCAGTCGGAGGATTCCGGGCACGAGCCCGACGGTCGAGACGGTGAAATTGCGCGCGCCTTGGTTGTAGCCATCGGGATCATGCATCCGCTCGACGGCGGTCCACCAGGCGTCGTAGTTGTTAAAGGGTTCGCCCATGCCCATGAAGACGATGTTGGTGATGCCGGTGGGCAGGGGGGCGTCGGGTTGGGTTTCGCGCAGGGTGTGTAGTTCTCGCTCGGCCCACATGACTTGTTCAATCATTTGGCCGGCGGTCAAATCGTGCAGAAACCCGAGTTTTCCGGTGGCGCAGAAGACACACTTCATGGGGCAGCCGGACTGCGATGACACGCACACGGTGGCTCGATCGGGATAAATCATCAGTACGGTTTCTACCGGGGAGCCATCGGGCAAGCTCCAGAGGATCTTGCGCGTCATTCCCTGGTCGCCTTCCTGTCGCTTCACTGTGCGCAGGGCGGAACAGGTGGTTTCCTGCTCCAAGCGAGCTCGTAAGGCCTTGGAGAAATCTGTCATATCGGCGGCGCGATCGAGCTTATGGACATACAAATGTCGATAGAGCTGCCGGGCTCGGAAGGCGGGCTCGCCCCATTCGCGAAGCAAATCCGTCAATTGCTGAAGAGAAAGATCGTATAAATGGATGGCAGCACCGTCCCTCGACGCGGGGGCGGTGTCTGGATGCTGGTTTTGTAGAGTCGGTACCATGACCAGAGGGTAGCAGTAAGGAGCGGTGTCGTCTAGCTGCCCTTGAATTCCGCTTGATTATTCGTGATTCATAGCGGAACGTGTTCGCTCAAATTCATTTTGCGAAGAAAGATCGATTGTATGGACACTACACCCAAATCAGGACCGCCTGCACCCGGTAACGGTGGCGGCAACAAAATGGAACCGCAGCGTTTTCCCATGCGGGGCTTGGCCATGTGGCTGTTATTGCTGGCCATGGCGTTGACGATGTATCAGTTGTTGCGATCGGGGCAAGGCGAGGAACAACGTATTCCGTTCCACCCGACATTCGTTGACTTGGTTCGTGAAGGACAGGTGGCGGAAGCAGAAGTGGTGTTGGAGCTGTCGGGTCTGCAATTTGTGCGCGGCGAACTGGTTGAAAACGATCCTCGCACCGGTCAACCGAAAAAATTTCGTGTGGATGTGCCGGTGACCGATAAGCTGACGACGTTATTGATGGAACATGATGTGCCTTTTCAATATCGCTCTCAGAACCCGTATCTTTGGTCGTTGGTCACGGGCGCCTTGCCGTTCCTGCTGATCATTGGGCTCTTGTATTTCTTTGTCTTCCGGCAAATGCGAATGGCCGGCCGCGGGGCGATGAGCTTTGGGAAAAGTCGGGCCCGCCTGCTGACACGGGACAAGAATAAAATCACGTTCCGCGCCATTGCGGGGATTGAAGAAGCGACAGAGGATGTTCAGGAAATTATTGAGTTTCTGAAAGATCCGAAGCGATTTCAAAAGCTGGGTGGCCGCATTCCCAAGGGGGTTCTTTTGGTGGGCCCCCCGGGCACGGGTAAGACCTTGCTGGCCAAGGCCATTGCCGGGGAAGCGGAAGTTCCCTTCTTCAGTATCAGCGGTTCGGACTTTGTGGAAATGTTTGTCGGCGTGGGCGCGTCGCGGGTTCGCGATATGTTCGAGCAAGGCAAGAAGAACGCTCCGTGCATCATCTTTATTGACGAAATTGATGCGGTGGGCCGCAGTCGGTTTAGTGGCATTGGCGGTGGCCATGACGAACGGGAGCAGACCCTGAACGCGCTTTTGGTGGAAATGGACGGATTTGATACGCAAGAGGGCGTGATCATCATTGCCGCGACGAATCGTCCGGATGTGCTGGATCCGGCCTTGATGAGACCTGGTCGATTTGACCGGCAAATCATGATTGATCTGCCGACGTTGGAGGGGCGGGCATCCATCCTCAAGATTCATTCCAAGAAGGTGAAATTAGAGGATGACCTCGACTTGCGGCGAGTGGCCCGTGGCACGCCTGGCTTCTCGGGAGCCGATCTCGCCAACTTGATCAATGAGGCGGCTTTGCTGGCGGCACGCGAAAATGCGGAGCGGGTCGGCATGAAACATCTTGAAGAGGCTCGCGATAAGGTCCGCTGGGGGCGGGAACGACGCAGCCGGATCATGGATGATAATGAAAAGAAACTGACGGCCTATCACGAGGCGGGTCATGCCTTGGCAATGCTGCTCTCGGAAGGCAGTGAACCTTTGCATAAGGTGACGATTATTCCGCGCGGGCAATCCTTGGGTTCCACGATGCAGTTGCCAGAAAAGGATCGCTACACGGAAAGTCGGAAGAAATTGATTTCGATGTTGAACGGCATCATGGGGGGACGGGCGGCTGAGGAAATTGTCTTTGGCGATATCACTACGGGCGCCTACAGCGATCTTAAACAGGTGACTCGGATTGCACGCATGATGGTCTGCGAATGGGGCATGAGCCCGCTGTTGGGACCGCAGAGTTTTGGCAACCGCGAGGAAACCCTGTTCCTGGGGCGCGAAGTCAACCGGAACTATGAATATAGCGAAGAAACCGCGCGTAAGATCGATCAGGAAGTCAGCCGGTTGGTGTCTGAGGCCTATGAGAGAACCTTGGACATGCTGCGCGAGAATCGGACATCGCTCAATCAAGTGGCGGAACTGCTGCTGGAACGTGAAACGCTGGAAGGCCGTGATGTTGAGGAAATCGTCAAGCATGGTCGACTGCTGTCTGAGGTGGAGCGAGCCGAAGAAGATGAAGCCTTGAGGAAAGAAGAGGAAGCGACCCGTCCTCCGCCTATCCCTGATCCTGAAGAGGAGTCAAAAACGGAAGACGTGCCGTTGACTCCTCCGGACGCGGGACCGGCGATAGCCTGAGTGGTAGCGATGCAAGACATCTGCGCAGATCATCGACCCTCGGATGGGTGGAGGTGTCGTGATCGGATCTTGCCCCTCTCGGGGAAAACGTGGGTGATGGGGGTGCTGAATGTCACCCCCGATTCCTTCTTTGACGGCGGTCGCCACTCTACTCTTGAGGCAGCGTTGGCTCGAGCCCGGGCGATGCTGGATGAAGGCGCGGCTATCATTGATGTGGGAGGAGAATCGTCACGTCCCGGCTCTGAGCCTGTCCCTGTTGCCGAAGAAATGGATCGCGTCCTCCCTGTGGTAGAAGCCTTGCGCCGTGATGTGGATTGCGTGGTGTCGATCGATACAACCAAGTCGGCTGTGGCCGAGGCAGCGTTGGCGACCGGCGCGCACATCATTAATGACATTTCTGCGGGGCGAGATGACGATGCCATGCTGGAGCTGGCCCGCGACACAGGTGCGGGTTTGGTCTTGATGCACATGCAGGGCCAGCCGCGGACGATGCAAGATGAACCCTCGTACGAGGATGTGGTTGCAGATGTCCGGCAATTTTTGGTGGGCCGTTTGCGGGAAGCGGAGACTGCGGGCGTGTCCCGACAATCGATTGTGATTGATCCTGGCATTGGTTTCGGCAAGACGTTTGAGCACAACTGGGAGTTGTTAAGGCAGCTTGATTCACTGGTCGATGGTGGGGTTCCTGTATTGGTGGGCGTGTCTCGGAAACGGTTTCTCGGAGCGCTGTGCGACCGGCCTGTGGAGGATCGACTGGCTGCGAGTCTGGCTGCGGCAACGGCTGCGGCCTTGGCCGGAGCGGCAATTATTCGTGTTCATGATGTAAAAGAGACTTGCGATGCACTTCGAGTTGCGGATAAGCTGCGTAGCAGGTAAACTGCTACTACCGAAGATGTGTCATGGAATGGATTGAGCAAGTACATTTACCCGGCTTGTCGGGACTCGTCGAAATCATTGTGCTTTCGGCGATGTTCTACTATTTGATCCAATTCTTTCGAGGCACGCGCGGAGCTGCCGTTTTGTCTGGATTGCTTGTCCTCCTGGTGTTGCTTTTTTTATTGACGCAAGCGTTCAATCTGAATGCATTGAGTTGGGTGCTGCAACGGTTTTCGGTGTATTTGGCGGTGGCTCTGCTGATTATCTTTCAACCGGAGATTCGCCGAGCCTTGGCGGAATTGGGGAAGCAATCGGTGTTCACCACCTCCACCGCGCAGCGAGAAGTGGTGGATGATATTGTCCGTGCTGTCTCCAACTTGGCCGAGCAGAAAATTGGAGCCCTGATTGCCATCGAGCGCGAAATTGGCACACGGCATGTACAGGAATCCGGCACACGCATTGATAGCCAGGTCTCGCCGGAGTTACTGACCTCGATCTTTTTTCCCCATACACCGCTGCATGATGGCGGGGTGGTTGTGAAGGGCGATCGCATTGAAGCGGCGGGATGTGTGTTCCCCCTCTCGCAACGCTTGGAGTTGAGCCGTTCTTTGGGAACCCGACATCGAGCGGCGATTGGCTTGACGGAGGAAACCGATGCGGTTGTGATCGTTGTTTCCGAGGAAACCGGAGCCATCTCGGTGGCGTACAATGGTCGCCTCAGCCGAGGGATTGATCAGGAGCGTCTACAACGAATTATCGGGTCGATTCTGTCGCGTTCCCGCCGCGCAAAAAGCGCCTGGACGCGAGCCCGAGAAAGCTTGGATTTGACACCGGAAGGGGTCGCGAAGACGGAAGCCATCTTGCGTGAATTGGCGGAGGAACATGAAAGGTAGACTTCTCCAATTGATTCACGCGCTTACCCTCAACAAGGGAATGAAGTTGATTGCCTTGGGGTTGGGAGCGATTGCCTGGTACGCAATCCAGCCGGCGATTAGTTTCGAGGCAACCATCAGTAATGTGCCGATCCGGGTTATGGTGGATTCGGGCTGGGCGGTGCTGGAGCAATCTGCCAGCAGCGCGGATGTATTGTTTCGCGGATCCCGAGAAGGCATTCGACTATTGGATCAAGAGGATTTGGAAATTGTCGTGGATGCCCGTGCCATGAATTATAGTGAACCATTCATCATGCCGCTGGAACCTCGGACGATCCGCACGTCGGCGGGAGTCCGCGCCTTGTTTGCCCGCCCGTCGGAAGTCACCTTGATTGTCGATCAAGAAGAGGATTTGTTGCTTCCCGTGCGGGAGCATATCCAAGGCAGTCCCCCGGAGGGATATGAAGTGGAATCGGTTCGCGTGGTTCCAGACCGGGTGACCGTGAGCGGACCCCGGCAACGCCTGGAGGCCATTGAGGCCATTCGTACAACTCCGATTGATATGGAAGGGCGCCTGCAATCATTTAATTTGCGGGTGGGCTTGGTTTCTCCGAGTCGTGCGTGGACAGCCCGCCTTGAGCCGGATCGGGTCGAGGTGGAGGTGAACCTCGTCGAGCGTTCCGCCACACGTCTATTTGAAGACGTGCGAGTCCACCGGATGTTTGGCGCTACGGTGCTGCCTGATACCATGGTGACGCCCAGTCATGCCAATGTCACATTGGTGGGGCGGGCCGAGCTGCTGGAGGCGATGTTGCCGCGAGATCTCCGTTTATATGTGGATGTGACGGCAGTGTCTCCGGGCGAAAGCGTGGAGTTGCCGGTTCGGGCTCATGTGCCAGCGCGTATTCGAGTTGAAAAGATGGAGCCAGCCAAGATCCTTTTGGAGGTGCCTTTGCCAGAAAATGCGGAGGCTGGAGAGTGAGCGTTCGCCGATGTGCCCACATGGGCTGGTTATGGGGAGCTGGGCTTGCCGTTGGTATGGCCGTTGCCAGCCTGGCGAATCAAGCATCGGCAGAAGCTGGCCCTGACCGCCCGCCTGAAGAGCTGACGCAGCACGCGTTTGAATTGTTGCAAGCCGGTCGCTTGGTTGAATCGGAGCAGGTGTTTCGTCAGGCCCTGGCTGGCGATCCGAATTTTGTGCAGGCTCGATTTGGGTTGGGCACTGTCTATTACGAAGCGGGTCGAGTCGGCGAAGCCATCACGATGCTTGAGGAAGTACATGAAGAGTTTCCTGATTTCTATCCAGTGCTAAATAATTTGGCCTGGATTTATGCGACGACAGAGGAGTTGCACTATCGGAATGGGACTCGTGCCATCCGGTTGGCACAGGAAGCGATTTTTCAACAGCCCCAACGCTTTCAGGTGTGGAACACGCTGGCAGAGGCCTATTATGTACTCGGCGATTATTCGCGGGCTGAGCGGGCATCGCGACAAGCATTGCGATATGCTCGGGCGCAAGGGGCACCCCAAGAACAGCAAACCCGTTATGAGCAAAGTATTCGTCGGGCCCGGACCGCAGCTCAAGCCGAAGCCATTCTGGCAGCGGCTCCCGATCGAATTGAACGGATCAGTTCTGCGCTATCGAATCCGTAGCAGGCAAGCTCAATGATATCCCGTTTCGACGGTCACTTGAACATCGTTGAGTTCTGGCATGCGCTCTCGGATGGCTCGCTGAATCGCCTGCTCAATATCCGCATAGCGGGTGTTTGATAAACCGGTAACCGTGACAACATCTACGGATAAGCTGAGTCGATGCGCGGGGCCATCGATCCGCAAATCATGAAAGTCTGTCAATTCCTTGTGATCGACCACCACATCAGCCAAGGTCGACTCGGCTTGTCCGTACTGAGGATGGCTGCGGTCGACCGGGTCGACATGGGCAATGGCCTTGCCTCCCATGCTTTGTTCCACCGCAGCCTCCGCTTGTTCTGCCAAATCATGAGCTTTCAATGCCGATGCAGCGGCATCGACTTCAATGTGGAAGGAAATCACACGATCATCCCCATAGGTATGCAAAATGACATCATGTGCGCCCCGCACGCCGTTTACCGAACATGCCGCTATCTCCACCTGGTGAATCGCCGCTGCAGGCGGCGCTTCGCCGAGTAAAGGATGAATGGCATCACGCGCCGTTATGTACCCAGCGTATAAAATAAAACCAGCGACTCCCAAGGCCGCCCAGCCATCGAGACCCACCCAACCGATTCGAGCGGCCACCAGCGCCGCCAAGACCAAAACCGTGCTTAAGGCATCGGCCACATGGTGCCAGTAATCGGCCCGCAATGCCGGGGAACCCGACACGTTGGCCAGTTCGTGGGCAAAGACAGCTAGCCAGTGTTTGATCAGCACGGTTCCAGCCACCACGCCAATCATCCATAGGGGAGCATCCACAGCGCGAGGCGACAGAATACGAGAGCCTCCAAATCGGGCAAATTCGATCGCCAACACCACCAAAATCACAGCCATGACCAACGCGGTGACAAGCTCAATGCGGCCATGTCCGAACGGATGTCGGGAATCGCGCGGTTTGCGGGCCCAATAGAAGCCGCACACCACAATCATGCTGGTTCCCACGTCCGAGAGGCTGTGTACGGCATCCGCAATCAAGGCAACGCTGCCACTCCAGAGTCCCAAGACCAGCTTGACCACGCTGAGCACGGCATTGACAGCTACGCTGACCCAGCCTTGCAGAAGCCCAATGTGAGCACGGGTTTCCATCCCCGGGCGGGCATCCTGACGTACCCCTGCGGCTCGCAGAATCAATCCAGTGATTCCCCGCGGAAACGATGCGTGGCGGGATGGAGAATCTTGCTCTGACATGATGGTCGTTTAAAGCTTAGTCAAACGCGGAGGAAGCATTTGTTCCCCCTCCGATGGCCAAAGACAGAAATACCGTATCTCCATCCGACAGCACATGCGAACGCTTCGCCTTTTCCGAGTTAATGAATGGCACCACTGCACGTTGATGCTCCGCAGCGATGCCGATCTGGTTAAGTAAATCAGTGATCGTGGCTCCCTCTGAGAGTTGCACGGAGCTGTCTGCATCCAGCTGTTGGCATTGAATCAGAGCGATATGTTCGACACGTACCTTCATGATTAGACTCCCGATACTTCGATTGCACAGACTGGACACGAATCCGCTGTATCCCGGCATTCTTCCACTCGGTCCCGAGGCACCTCATTCACAATCGCTTCAGCCGTTAAGGCGCTGCTCATCTTGAATAAGGTCGGGCTCATGCCCACACATAACTCGCACCCTGTACACAGATCTGGATCCACCCTAACTTTCATCGCTGCAGAAGGCTACACTAGTTTGTCCGATCCCGCTAGTCCTTACCAACGGCATTTCGCAGAAGACAGGGAAGCACCCGATTGGGAACGTTATCTACTCCCCCGTCTTTTGATGCAGAGGGCGACTGATATAATCGATCTTCAAGACGATTCGCTGAATAATAAACCAGAGGGCCCCGCTGATCAGGTAGGTGCCGCCCAGCAGGATCAAATACGGT
>SLBD01000188.1 GCA_007126515.1 Kiritimatiellia bacterium | reverse complement strand
CGAGGAACGAATCACCCATCGCCTTTCCGCCGGCGAAAAACAGTGTGTCGCCCTGGCCACCAATCTCGCCATGCGCCCCGATACGCTATTGCTGGATGAACCCACCAGTTGCCTAGACAAATCCTCCCGTGCCCGAGTCTTGGATGTCCTTGCACAGCTCCCTTGCACCCTCGTAATTGTCTCGCACGATCCAGATTTCATCAAAGCACTGGCGACGACCCGTTACGAGCTGCGAGACGGCAGGCTTGAGCAAGCCGTCAGAGACACTCAGTTCTACGCAAGGAATTTCTAATAATCGCCCGGAACTCAACAGGGAGGGTGGCGCTTTCAGTTTCTCCCGCCCGCAAGCTTGCGTTGAGGCTCATGAACTCATAAAATACGAAATAGTTTGAATGAAGCACTTTAATTTAAAGCGCCCTGGTCGTGAGCGTTGTTGCCGGTTAGGACTTGAGCTAAGCGGGGGGTAAGCAACTGAGTCATTTTTGCGTATCCGCTTTCATTCGGATGCAGTCCGTCATCGGTGTACTGGGGATTCATCCAGCCGGACTCGTCAACCAATTGGGCGTGAAAGTCGATGAACTCAACAAGGTCTCTGTCCGCCAGAGCTTGAAGCTGTTGATTCAACTGAATGATCTTGGCTGGATCCCGGATTGGGCCTTGCTGTGGTGCCACTGGCAAGATGCTGCCGATGAGAACACTGGCTCCTTGGGTTCGCGCTGCGTCTACCATAGATTTGAGCGCAGCCACAATTTCGTCGATGGGTGTTTGACGAGCCAGGTCATTTGTGCCCATCAGGAATAAAATCAGGTCGGGCTGATAGGCTAAACTATCTTGTTCGAAGCGGCGCAGGGCATGAATCGCTTGATCCCCTGATATGCCTCGATTACGAATGGGCAGGCGGCCAAATGATGGAGCCATGCGCCACAGTGCGAGTTGAGAATCTCCGAAAAAGATGATGGTGTGATCAGCAAAAAGTCCCTCTTGCTCCAGAGTTTGCTCCCATTGGCTGTTCACCCATAATCCATGCCAGCGAGTCCGAAAGTCAAACATTCGCCAAAGAGCAAGTGCCGTGATCAGGATCGCTATGGAGGCACTGACTGCACCAAAGATGAGCCACAACCTACTCATACTGCGACTGCATGAAGACTCATGTTCCCGGTTTGGTGTCAGGGTGGCAGAACACCTTCTCGCACCAACTGATCATCCATTTCAGGAGTCAATGGGATGGGGAGGGGGGGGAGTCCCTGTCGGATTACTTCCATTTGATAGTCTTGCAAGTGTTGTTGCAATTCTTCGCCGGTCAAGAGTGGTTCTGGCGGGGGTTCCCGTCTTCGAGCTTCGGCAGCTGCTCGACGTGCTTGCCTTCTTTCTTCATAGGAGCTTTGGCGAGCTTGGGCTCGCTCTGCATGCTGCTGCTGAGTAATGGGTTCCACGTCACCCGTATTAAAACTGATCACGGCCATTTCGGAGCCACGACGCAAAACGGCTTCTTCTTCTTCGTAGGAGGCAGAAACCAATTCAATGCCATCATGCGTCTCGCCAACACGCAGAAAGAAGCTGTCGTTGTTTTGCGAATTCACAAGGCCAACACGGAGTTCGCCGTCGTCTGATTCCAGTAACGCGGTTAAACGGATTGTCCGGGCAAAGGATTGCTGAGGAGAAACCGGGGGCGTGGGCCGCGGGGTGACGGGGGCAGGAGGGGGATCCCCAAACGGCTTACGGTCTAAAATAATCCGATACCGGCTGAATTCGGGGATGGAGGCGCTTGAAAGCGTTCCCGTAAAAATCAAGCAGAGTATGAGTAACGACCTTTTCATAGGAACGAAGATACTATGCCAAAGGAGAAATGACAAGGTGATGATTGGACCCGCTGATGGCGATATCAGGGGAACCCTGTTTTTTTATGAGCGTGAAGTTTGGACTATGTTTATGACCTTTGTTTGCTAGCCTTTAGGGATGCCCATGAAATTTGGCAGCAACTTGTGGTGTGTTTGCTCAAGGCAAAGGAAGGCAGGTCATGAAAAAGAAATTTGTGGTGATTGGCTTGGCTGTGGTTCTCCCTCTGGTCGTGACGGCTCAGTACGAGATCGAGTGGTTCAAAATCGGCAGTGGCGGCGGCAGGAGTGTGGGTGGTGAATATGAAATCAAGGGTACGATCGGACAGCAGGATGTCGGTCGATCTGCCAGCGGCGACTATGAACTCGTGGCCGGATTCTGGGTTTTTGCCCTCGTCATACAAAGTGAGGGTGGGCCACAGCTGCACATCCGCTACCTCTCTCCCAAACAAGCGCTGATCTACTGGGACGGAGACGCGCCGCTCGCCATTTTGCAGCGTAGCACGGATCTGGCGGATGAGGCTGGCTGGGCAGACGACACCGGAACACCCATCTTGGAGGAAGGCGAGTATCGGCTGATTGTGACACCGAGTGCCGTTCCGTATTTCTATCGATTGAGAGTGAACGAATAGAGCTGGCATGGGAGCGCGGGCATTCCTGCCCGTGCTCTGTCCGGGTTTGGAAAAGATTCTTCACCACAGAGGACAGAGGCTATTATGAAAATTGATGGAGAAGGAATGTCTTTTCCAGAGAAGACACGCTCACGAGTCCCTGTTTCCCTGATCTGGAAATGAGCTTGCGGGAGGTGTTTGATTTCCCGCAAGAACCGCATGAGCAACCGCTCCCCGTCGTTAAAGAGCCACCGTCACCACCTTATATGCGTTTTCCCTCGCGATATTCAGCCTTCAAGCGGAAGGGTGCCTGATAGGACGAGTTGTCGTAAATCAAGACATGTGGCAGAACTTTGCAGGCTTTACGTAGGTTCGTTTGAGTTCGGGCGAAACGGCTCTTTAGTTTATCTTCCGGAACATCGTGCCCACCGGCCGCAACCCGGTCGCGCACACGCGCCATCGACAACTCAACATCCCGAATCTGGATGAAAATCAGATGGACATCAAACCCTGCTTGAACAGCTCGGCATAGAAAAGCGAGCTTGGAGGCAACTGGATCAGAAAAGACGGTTTCAGAAACAAAACCGATCTGCTTTTCAACATAGATCTCACGAATGCGCTCCGCCTCGATAGCGGCCTCGTACGGCGCAAGTCCTAGCGTGCGCACCAGAATATCGGCGTTGATAAACGGCAATCCCAAAGGGGCGAGGTGGGCTTCATAAAACGTCGTCTTGCCAGCTCCGTTCGGACCAGCCAGCATGACCAGAATTGGCTTGTCCGGCTCACTCATAGCCGCACGGCATCACAGAGGTACGCCGAATGACATTATGGCTCCTGTTCAGCCCTGCAACGGTATCCACGGAAGCCAAGGCATCTTCTAGCTGACTATACATGCTGGCGGCCTTCGCGTTGGACTGGGCCTTCCAGGAGAGGGCCGTTTCCATGATTCGCCCCAATTGTGCCCAATGCTCGACTTGCTGTGGCGGCGAGCGGTGGAACGCCCGAGCAACTCTTTCGGCCTCCGCAATTAGAGTGTCACTGATACGTATGGATTTACTCATGCTTAAAATGTGTGGCAAATTGCCACAGATATCAAGTTGGAATTGTTGAAGAATATCTTACGCCGTCGTCGGCGACCCGGCACCCTTGTTCGAGATCACCTCAACCATTGCCGATCCGAGGACGGACGCGCGATTCCATGCGGTGGAGGGAATCGCAAATAGTCGCAAATGAACTCAGGTGAGTCGGCGCAGATCACTGATGAGGGTGTCGTGGTCGCCCTGATTGTGCATGGCTTGCGCTTCGAGTAGCATCTCCAGTTGGGCACGATTTGTTTGGGCCGTTTTCCATTGAATGGAAAATCGCCCCGGAAAACTTCCATTGAGTGGAAACTCGGGCTGATTTTTTTCCATTGAATGGAAAAAAGCTACGGAAAATTTCCATTGAGTGGAAAAACACCAAAAAATTCTTCCATTGAGTGGAAAAGTATTCACGGAGGTAAAATCCCGGCTGTAAGCCGATTGGAAAGGACGATGATGAGCCATTATAAACTCGCGAGTGTGACATGGATTGCTTTGTTGGCCGTGGGGGTTGTTCTGAATAGCCACGCACTGCCGCCGGGCTTTGAGGATGTGCCGCCGACGATCAGTTATCAGGGGTTGGTGACGGCCAACGGGGCTCCGTTCAGCGGTACCGGCTATTTCAAGTTCGCGCTGCTGTCTTCTCCGGAAGCCTCGGCGGCTCGTTGGCGGAACGATACGATAGGGTCGGAAGTGGATGTGATTAAGCCGACAAGTGCGGTCGAACTAGCCGTTGAGAATGGCTTGTTCATGGTCGAGCTGGGCAATGCGGATCTGCCGAATATGGTGCCGTTGCCCTCGTATGTCTTTTTGCCAACGATCCTGTATCTACGGATTTGGTTTAGTGAGGATAATGAGAACTTCACACGACTTGAGCCTGACCAGCCTTTGGGGTCAGTTCCCTTCGCGGCTGTGGCGGGTGGCGTGGTGTACGAGTCCATCACTGGTGTCAATATCGTCGACAACAGCATCACCAGCAATAAGTTGAACTGGGCGACGATGCCGTCGATGGCGATCAGCGGTTTCGCGCAAAGCGGCCCGTTTGCCACGCCGCCGGTGGCGAGTGGCACGAATTCCATTGCCATTGGGGATCAAAATATAGCCAGCGGCAACGAGTCCACCGTGAGTGGCGGGAGGGCAGAGGAATGTTGCCATGGGCACGAATTCGGTTGTGGGCGGAGGTGCTGAAAACCGAGCGGGCGCTATCAGTGGCGGTTCCTATAGCACGGTGCCGGGCGGCTTCCAAAATGTTGCGGCGGGGAATTATTCGTTTGCAGCAGGCCGACAAGCGAAGGCGGCACTGGAAGGACAGTTTGTATGGGCCGATGCGACGGGGACCGATCTGACATCACCCATGCCCAATACCGTCACGTTTCGCGCATCGGGGGGGTATCGCCTGATCACGGATGACAAGAATTCATTAGGAGTTGAATTAGCAGCGAATGCGACGGCTTGGTCGATCCTGTCTGACCGCGAGGTAAAGGAGAACTTTGAGGCGATCGACACGGGCGAGATTTTGGCGCAGGTCGCTGCCTTGCCGCTGTCGGCTTGGAACTACAAGGCCGATCCCGGACAGCGTCGATACATCGGACCTGTGGCGCAGGATTTCCATGCGTCGTTTGGTTTGGGTGATGACGTGACGATTAACACGTTGGATACGGACGGAGTGGCCTTGGCGGCAATTCAGGGTCTGAACGCGAAGGTGATTGCGCTGGAGGCGGAAAACGAGGCATTGAAGCAGCGGCTAGCGCGGATGGAAGAGCTGCTTGAGGCGTGGGTGGGGCCTCAGTGAGCTGCACACTTGATCGGTGATTGTCTACTTATACGGCCCCGGTGGGCTCTATTAGAGATATCCCGTTTGGCCGGTTTGCTTGAGGCGTTCGACGAGTTTCTTGACATCTTGAGCGCGGTCACGCGGGCAGATTAAGGTGGCATCTTCTGCTTGCACGACGACGAGGTCGGAAACTCCGATCAAGGCGGTGAGTCGACCTTTGGAGAAGACGATGTTGTTTTCCGCGTCGACACTGGTGCATTCGCCCAGGGAGATATTGCCGTCTTCGTTGCGATCGAAATGATTTTCAAGCGCGGGCCAGGCTCCAACATCATCCCAGGCGAAGGTGCCCCGCACCATGAGGATGTTGTCGGCTTTCTCCATCAATGCGTAGTCGATCGATATTTTTTCTAAGTCGGCATATGCGTTCGCGAGGGCTGCTGCAAATGCATCGCTGCCGATGGTGGGGAGAAGTTGTTCAATCAATGTGGCAAGTCCGGGCCGGTGTTGGCTGAGCGCTTTTTCAACGGCGGCGACGGACCAAATGAACATGCCTGAATTCCAGTAGAAGTCGCCGGAGGCTATGTATTCCCGGGCAACGTCGACGTTCGGTTTTTCGACAAAACGCAAGGCTTTCAAGAAGGTGATGCCGTCTGTGGATTCGACTTGCTCTCCGGCATGGATATAGCCATAGCCCGTGCTCGGTTCGGTGGGTTGCATGCCAATGGTGATGAGGACATCCTGTTGCTGTGCTAGGAGCAGGCTCTGGCGCAGAGTATTTCGATAGATGTCGAGATCGCCAATGACGTGGTCGGCAGTGAGAATGCAGAACGCGGCTTGGGGATCACGAGCCTTGACGAGTGCGCAGGCTAGGGCAACGGCGGCTGCGGTATCGCGACCGACGGGCTCTCCAATGATATTTTCTGGAGGCAACTGCGGCGCAGCGGCGCACGAGGCGTCGACGAGATCCATGTTGGTAATAACGAAGACGCGTTCGGGAGGAATCAGGCCATCCAATCGTCCGACGGCTTGGGCGAGCAAGGTTTCATCACCGACCAGCGATAACAATTGCTTGGGGCGATGACTGCGGCTGAGCGGCCAAAAGCGTTCGCCGCGTCCGCCAGCGAGAATAACGGCATACATCGATTCGTTCATATCGTCTTCCTCAAATTCTGAAAAATATTAATGAATGGCATTGACCATGGAGGTGAGCCAATCGGCGACTTGCTTGCGCGCGTTCCGCGAGCGTCCCGCTTCGTGCAGGCGCTGGACCAAGGCGCTACCAACAACGACGGCATCGGCTTGTCGCGCTGCTGCGGCTGCCTGTTCGGGGGTGGAAATGCCGAACCCTAACGCCAGCGGCAAATCGGTGACTGCGGCGGCGCGTTTGAGTAATTGACCTGCATCATTGGCGAGCTTGCTTTGGACGCCCGTGACGCCGGTGCGGGAGACGGCGTAGACAAAGCCGCTGCCGTGTTTGACGATGTCGGCAATTCGCTCCTTTGGGGTGGTGGGCGTAATTAGGGTGATGTAATTGAGATCGTGGGTGTTCAAGAGGGTGGCGTAGTTGCCACGTTCCTCGGAGGGCAGATCGAGAATCAGCATTCCGTCGATCCCGACGCGGGCGGCTCGCTTGATGGTGCGCTCGAACCCGGGGGCGTAGAGGAGATTCATGTAACAGTAACACATGATGGGAATCTGGCTGCGTTGACGTAGTTCGCCGACCATCTCAAAGATTCCTTTGATTGTGGTGCCTGACTCCAAGGCTCGCATGGCGGATTCCTGGTTGACCCGGCCGTCGGCCAAGGGATCGGAAAAGGGAATGCCTAATTCGACGATATCTACCCCGGCTTTTTCAAGCAGCAGGACATTTTCCAGCGTTTGTTCGAGCGTCGGGTCACCGGCGGTGATGTAGGCGATGAAGCCTTTGCGTTTCTGCTGTCGCAGGCGAGTGAAGCATTGATCAATTCGAGTGTTCATGAAGTGGGTGTCCTGTTCGCGTTCAATTCATAGATTCTGCCGATACCATATAAGGTCAAATCAGGGTCATATATAAAGGGCAATTCCATCCCTTTCAAGACCCAGCGCGCATATCCGCCGGTGGCGCACAGAGTGAGATTGTTGCTATGCAGCTTGCGCATCAGCTGTGTGCAGATTTCCTTAACCATGCCTCGATACCCATGCAGTGCGCCAATTCGCATGGCCTGCTCGGTGCTTTTGCCGAAGGCGGCTCGCACTGGGGTCAGGTCAACTGGGGGCAACAGCGCGGTCTTTTCGGCAAGATAATCAAGCATCAGGGCGGGGCCGGGCGCAATGATGCCGCCCGCATAGCCTTTGCGAGGTTGAATGATATCAAATGTGGTGGCGGTGCCGATATCGACAACAACCGCAGGGAGTCGATAGCGGGCCACAGCGCCAGCCAAATTGGCGAGGCGATCTTCGCCAATGGTCTCGGGTTCCGGGTAGGTGAGCGACGCGCCGAGCTGCATGTCGTGTCGGATGCGTAGCGGCGGCGTACCGATGATTTCGGCAATCGTGCGTTTTAGGATGCCGTTAACCGCCGGAGCCACGGAGGCAACGGCCGCTCCTGATACTGGATGATCCGCCTGCCAAGCCGCCAAACGAGTATGGATATCGTGCTCCGCCAGTGATGCTGTGGGGACACGATCACGCTGCGTGATCTTGCCATCTGCATAAATCCCCAGGGACGTATTGGAGTTACCGACATCAATGACCCAGATGCGCTCCGGGACGGGTTTGGAATCAGACCCCATATCGGCTAGCCGTCCAGTTCCAGTGAGCAATCGAGAGCCGTGGCTGAATGGGTGAGGGCACCTATGGAGATCGCATCGGGTCCCGCCGCAGCGTATTCGGCGATCGTGTCAAGAGTGACACCGCCTGAGACTTCGGTGCGGGTGTGACCCTGGCACTGGGATACACAGGCGCGGACTTCATTGGGTGTCATGTTGTCGAGCAAGACCCAGTCCGGCCAATCGGTTTCGAGATCATCGAGTTGTTCTGGATGATCGATTTCGACTTGCACCTCCAGATCTGGATACCGAGAGCGCGCGGCTCGAACAGCTTCACGGATGGATCGTTCCGATTCACCCGCCCAGAACGCGAGGTGATTGTCCTTAATCATGACACGATCATAGAGGCCCATGCGGTGATTTTCTCCGCCCCCGCAGGTGACGGCATATTTTTCCAATGCCCGCCAGCCGGGCGTTGTTTTGCGGGTGTCGAGCAGGGCCACGTCGTCGCGGCCTGCTTGTTGGCGATATTGGGCGGTGAGTGAGGCAATGCCGCTGAGGCGTTGGAGGAAATTGAGAGCGGTTCGTTCTCCCGTGAGAATAGCGCGGGCTTGTCCTTGGAGGCGCAGAATCACATCGCCTTCTTGTACGGCGGTTCCGTCGGCGGCCATGATCTTGCACGTCATTGACGGATCCAGTCGCAGAAAGACCTTGGCTACCACGTGAGCGCCCGCCACAACGCCGGGTGCCCGGGCAATGATGGAGGCAGACGCTTTCGCCCGTTCGGGTACCAGCGTCAGGGTGGTGACATCGCCGGGACCGATGTCCTCAGCGAGGGCCCAATCGATTAATCTGTTGTCAGATTCCATGCCTTCGTTCATGGGCAAAGTATGTTCATGCGCCATCTGGGCGGTCAAGGTTTTTGGTAGCGATTCTCGAGCCGTATCCTTAGATTCGAGTGTCGGCCATCTTGGCTTCTTTATTGCTTTGCGATACGGGTCGATATAGCTTGATGACTCTGACTCCCACACGTGTAGAGGGGGAATAAACTATTTTGGAGACGTGTAAGACTATGAAGAAAGTACTGATTCCGACAAAACTGGACCGGATTGCCGCTGACATGCTGACGCAGCATGGTGGATACTCTGTGGTTCAAGATAATACGACACCATTGGCGGACTTGCTGGCGCAGCATGCCGATGCCTACGCCTTGATTGTGCGCAGCGAGAAAATTACAGAAGATGTTATTCACGCGCTGCCGGACTTGAAAGTGATCATTCGGGCCGGTGCGGGCTATAATACCATCGATACCCAAGCGGCCCGGCGACGGGGCATTGATGTGATGAACACCCCCGGTGCCAATGCCAATGCGGTGGCCGAATTGGTGGTGGCCCTTTATCTTGCCGATGCCCGCCACATCGTGAAGGCAGATCCATCGACGCGAGCTGGGAAGTGGGAAAAGAGCCAGTTTATGGGACGTGAGCTGGCGGGCAAGACGGTAGGTATTGTGGGCTTGGGAGCCATCGGCAAGCTATTGGTGCGTCGGTTGCAGGGATTCCAAGTTCGCATCCTCGGATATGACCCGGTGATGTCCGAAGAACGCGCTCGGGACTTGGACGTGGAGCTAGTTGATATGGCAACTTTGTTCAGCCAATCAGACATTGTCTCCCTGCACCTTCCCGAAAATGATCAGACTCGCGGGCTGATCAATGCAGATCTCTTGAGGCAGATGAAAAAGGAAGCGACTCTGATTAATTGCGCTCGCTCCGGTGTTGTCAACGAAGAGGACGTACGGCGGATCAAGCCAGAATTGCAATTGCGTTTTTTGAATGACGTGTATCCGAAGGATGAGGCGGGAGAAAAATCAGTAGCGGACGTTGCCGATGTGATGTTGCCACACTTGGGCGCCAACACACGTGAAGCCAATACCAATGCCGCCCGCCGTGCGGCAGAAGAATTGATTGAGTACGATGACAAAGGCATCACCAGTTATGTCGTCAACCGCGACATTCCCGAAGGGCTGGACGAAGCCTACGGCGATTTGGCGTATACCTTGTCGAAGCTCTGCAGGGCCTTGGTGGGCTCGCAGCATCCGATCAAGGAAATCGAAACCAGTTTCTATGGCAGCTTGAAGCCCTATGCGACTTGGCTGTTGATCCCGATTGTGACGGCACTGAATCAGAACGTGGATCGTTCCATGGACCATGCTGCCGCCCTTAAATTCCTGAAAGAAATGGGCATCTCTTATCAGGATCGCGAGGCAGATCCACGCAAAGGGTTTGAGAATTCGATTACAGTTGATTTTACGGCCCACACTGGCACGGATCAGTTGATGGTGTACAGTGTGCGAGGTACGGTGGCGGAAGGGAATCTGATGATCGCTCGGATTAACGATTTTGATAAGTTGTATTTCGAGCCGCGTGGGCACGCCGTTTTGTTCACCTACGAAGATCGGCCCGGTGTGCTTGGGCGAATTGCCGCCGCGTTGGCGGAGGCGAACATTAACATTGATGACGTTCGGAATCCGCATGATTCCAAGTGCAAGCAATCATTGGCCTTGTTAAAGGTCAATCAACCTGTCGATCCCAAATTAATTGCTCAGATAGGGCAATCCATTGGCGCGGTGACCGCCTGCTCGATCAGCTTTTAATTGAGGACGTGCAACGCCGAGGAGAAACACGATGAACGAGAATGAAATTAAGGTGACAGGTGAGTTTTTACCGGACCCAAATATGTGTCGGTTTCAAGTCAATGTGCCGGTACTGGACAATGGCAGTATCGTATTCAATAGTGCCGACGACAGTCAGGGATCGCCGCTGGCGGATGCGCTATTTGCTGTGCCGGGGATCACTCGGATCCGAGTCTCTGGTTCGAATATTACGCTCTCCAAAAACGTGCCCAATCCTTGGCCTGAATTAGCCAAGCATATTCTGCCCGCGATCAAGAATCCGCTCTTGACCGATCAGCCGCCGATTTCATCTGCTGCGCTGGAAGCGGCGCATGCGTGCGGATCTAATGATGACATCGCTGCCATTATTGAGCACTTGTTGGAAAGCCACATCAACCCGGCCTTGGCTTCGCATGGAGGCTTTGTTCGATTGGTCAAGGTCGAGAATCAGAATGTCCACATTGAAATGGGCGGCGGGTGCCAAGGTTGTGCCGCTTCGAAAATGACCATGAAAAACGGAGTCGAAACCGCCATCCGTGAAGTGTGTCCGCAAGTGGGCGAAATCATCGATATCACCGATCACGCGGCGGGAACCAATCCGTATTATCGATAAGCGATGAAGGTATTAGTCAGCGGCTCATCGGGGTTGGTCGGGGCGAAGTTGGTCGCCCGCTTGCGTGACGATGGGCATGAAGTCACCCCCTTGGTGCGTAGTCGGGGCCAGGAGGGCCTCTACTGGGATTCGGCAACCTATGCGTTGGATGATGCCTCTGAGTTGACGAGTTTCGACACCGTTATTCATTTGGCCGGTGAAAGCATCGTTGGCCGCTGGAGTCCTGAGAAAAAGCAGCGTATTCACGTCAGCCGGATTGCCAGTACCGCGCAATTGGCGAAGGCCATTGAGGCACATTGTGCTGCTGCGCCGCCGACATTCATCGTCGCTTCAGCGATTGGCTACTACGGCGATCGGGGAGACGATGTCCTGGACGAAGAAAGTGCCCGGGGAACTGGATTTCTGGCGGATGTATGTCGGGACTGGGAAGTGGCCGCCGATTCAGCGCGCGCCGTGGGATGTCGCGTGGTCCATGCCCGATTCGGAATGCTGCTGAGTCCAGAGGGCGGCGCATTGAAGAAGATGCTGCCGCCGTTCAAGATGGGATTGGGCGGCCGGCTGGGTCCAGGTTTGCAATACATGAGCTGGGCAGCGCTTGATGATGCCGTTGCAGCGATTCTGCATGTCTGGCAGAATCAAGAGATCGAGGGGCCGGTCAATGTTGTCAGCCCGAATCCATGCACCAATCTTGCATTCACCGAGGCCTTGGGACGGGTACTGAGGCGGCCGACTGTGTTCCCTGTGCCGGCCGGCGCGGCGCGGTTGGTGTTTGGTGAAATGGCCGATGCGCTGTTGCTGGCGAGTCAACGCGTTGTGCCCACGCGCTTGCTGAATTCCGGGTTTCGATTTCAGTACGCGGAATTGGAAGACGCGTTGCAGGCGCTTTGTGGTTGAAGAAGAATCAACCACAGAGAACACAGCGTGCACAGAGAAAGATGGCTGGGCTGTCGGCTCGCTCGGTGAGCCGAACGTGCGGCGCACGTTGCAACAAGCGTTTTATACTAATTCTTACGCAGGCTTTTGGACCGTGCTGATTGCGCCCAAGGTTGAAATGGTGACGGCGGTGATGATGGGCCAGAGGTAGCCGCCGGTCAGGTCGTAGAGCAATCCTCCGGCCAGCGGTCCGAGGATTCCTGCGAGCCCGTAGAATAAGAAAATTTTCGGATACAGCGTGGCAACTTGTTTGGGGCCAAAATGCGAAGCGACATCAGCGGCATAAACAACAAAGCAAGCGCCGAATCCGAAACCCGCGACCATCGATGCTCCGACAAAGCGCCACGCCACACCTGAGTCCAGAAGACCGATCAAGGAAAAGGCCAGAAACCCCATGCTGATGGTCACCATGCGATATCCGTACCGATCGTAGAAGAGGCCCCAGCCAATCCGTCCAATTGCATTGCCGATCGCAAAAGTGCCTACGGCGTAGGCGCCTGCCTGGGATGAAAGTCCGGCGACAAGGGCAATAGGTTTCAGGTGGCCGATGACCAGCAATCCGCCAAAGGTGCCGCCAAACATCCCGGCCACCAGGCGAAGAAAGTGTGGATTCATCCACAAGGCCATCCCACGCGGAGGGGGGGGAGGCTCAGGTGCTGGACCGGGAAAACGCAGCACAGTGGCGCAGAGAACAACGATGACCGACAAGACATAGCCAAGCATACGGAAGATGGCCGTTGCCGACCATCCCAGCCCCACCAGCCATTCCACCAACTCTGCCAGCACGATCGCGCCACCGCCAAATCCGGCCACCGCGATACCTGTGACCAGTCCCTTCTGATTCGGAAACCAGCGAACGCATGTGGTCAGTGGGCACACGTAGCCTAGTCCGATGCCGATTCCGGTCATTAGTCCGATACCCAGCCACACCATCGGCCAGGCCCCGGTTGAGTATCCTGCAACCAAATAGCCAAGACCATAAATGACACCACCCGCCATGCCCATGCGGCGTGGCCCCACTTTTTCGAGGACGCGTCCGGCCAGAAATAAGCTAACGGTGAACGTGGCAATCGTCGTGCCAAAAATCAGACCGGCCTGCCAGCCGGTCAAGCCATGCTCGTCGCGCAGCGGGGGAATAAAGGCGCTCCACGCATACACACCGCCCAGAGTCAACTGCATGACCACCGAGGCCGCTAAAATAACGTATCGTCTCATACACACAACTCCCATACACACCTGAGAGAATTTTGATGGACGGCAGACTATCAGCGTGAGGTGGAGGAGACAAGAATTTCAGGTGAAGCGATTGATTGAAATGCGGCTCGCTTGGCGAGCTCACCGAGCGAGCCGATAACGTATGAATTCCACTGAATCAGTCTTGCGTCCGGCGGGAAGGTCTCGATGACTCAACCATTCCCGCCCTACAATCGCGCTTGAGAAACGCCGTAGTTGTAGGGCGCGAACGGTCCCGCAATGGCGGGACCTTCGCGCCGAAGCCTCATGTCGGCTGTGTCTGGTCAACTTTCGATTCGTATGTTCCGGTGTTCGTTTCCGGAAGGGTGATGTGAATGACTTCGGTGTCATCCTTAGTCGGTGTCAGTGTCACTCCCTCTAATGCGGCAGGAATCAAACACGACGTTCCGGCCGTCACATGCTCGCTACCGCCCGGCCAAGCTACGTCGACTTCTCCGCGCGCCACGAACAAGACGACAAACGCGCGTCCTGCTCCAGAGATGGCTTCGGGTTCTGTCAGACGGATCCGCATCAATTGAAAGTATGGGGAAACGACGAGTCGCTCATGCGAGTTCTCATTGGCTGAATAGATGGGCGCGGGCTTCACTTTGGGAGAGCCAGTAGCGTCCCACCGTATCACTTGAGCCGCCTGCTCCACGTGCAGCTCGCGGGGCTTCCCGTCTGGACCGACGCGCCCCCAGTCATCAATACGATAGGTAGTATTAGAATTTTGCTGCACTTCCAAAATCAAGCAGCCGGCATCGATGGCGTGAACCAGTCCGCCGGGGATAAAGATGACATCACCTGCGGCAACGAGAAGGCGGTTGAGCAACTCTCCCGTTTCTCCCTTTTTAACGGCTGCGTGATAGTCTTCTTGTGTGACGCCATCACGAAAACCTGCGTAGACGGCAGCATCGGGTTCTGCTGCCAGCACATACCAACATTCTGTCTTGGCATCGCCCCCATGTTGAGCGGCAGTTTCATCATTGGGATGCACTTGAACGCTGAGTCGTTGCTGAGAATCGATCAACTTGATCAACAATGGGAATTTATCATTTGGGGCGTCGCTGCCAAGTAGAGAGGAGCCCCAATCCGCAATGATGTCAGCGAGTGGGGTTCCGGCTTTCGGACCATTGCGGACAACACTCATCCCGTCGCTGCGGTCGGACAGTTCCCACGATTCCGCGTAGGTTCCCGGCGGCTCGGAACGATTAAACTGGCGGATAATGGTGTCACCGCCCCAGAGATAATCTTTGTACGTGGGCTGCAGTAGCAAAGGGTATAAAGTGGGCATAGCTGATTTCTCAATGATTGACCGTCAAGTGGCCTGTAACTGTTCTAAAGCATGCATCAATGTCGATGGCAGGGGTTTCTTGGTCCCGCCCTGTCGGTCGACAACAACATGGACGACGCGAGCGATGGCTAGCTCTTCATCCTCGCCGCGATCCCAGACGCGGTAGGCGAGCGTGAATGAGGTTGTGCCGATTTGCTCAAGTTCGAGCGTGATCCGCAGGCGCTGTCCCGCATACATCGGTTTCTTGAAGTCGCCTTCGGCGTGAACAACGGGAAATAGATAATGGGTCGACCGCAGCACCAAGCCAATGTCCATGCCCACGGATTCCATAAACGCTTCCAGCGTTTCTTGCGCGATATTAAAGAGATTTGGAAAGTAGATCAGGCCGGCGGCGTCGGTATCGCGGAGATGAAGATTGGTGGTGTAGGTGAACATGACGATCTCGCTATTCTACAAGGGGCTGCCCTCCAGAGTATCCAGAATTTCGCTTTCCGTATAGAGGCGCCCAAGTCCAATGCCTGGGCATTCGGCGCGGGTTCGCTGCCAGGCTGCTTGGGAGCGCATATTTTTGACCCAAAACGGGTAGGTGCGACATTGTGCCGGGCGGACTGGATGAATGGAGCAGCCATTGTCGAAAAAAATGCAGTCGCCGTTGCTGCGCTCCTGAATCCGATATCCCCCCTCGTGAGGAGTCAGAAAGCGCTGGACGCACTCGGTCATTGAGACCGAGAGGAAGGCGGCCAGCGTATCGATTTCTTCGGTATTAATTTGCACGATTCCAGGCTGGCCCGTGCAGCACATCCCGCAATGGACGCATTCAAATTGAATGCCATCAGCAAAGAAAGTGGGAATGTGTGCGGTGTCTGTCATGAGGATAGTTTGGCTTCAAACTCGCTGAGGCGTTTTCCGGTGAGGGGGTTGGGATTGCCAGCGATCAATTCCTTTACAGCGGCAATTTCGTCGGAGGAAAAGCGTTTGCCATTCAGCACATGACGCTCAAAGGATTCGAAGGCAAGGGGAGCAATGGCCTTGGCGATCTCGGCGATGGCTCGAGCATATTGCTGGATTTCCCATTGGGCATGACTGTCGGCCCGCAGCTTGATGAAGTGAAAGAGATTGTGCAGGTCCATCTGCCAGTACCATTGGGTGTACATGGAGAGGGGCAAATTGATGCGGGCCAATTCGCGGGCAATGCCATTTTCAATCAGTTCATTGTAGGACGCATAGGCGGTGCCTTGATCGCGGCGCAAGAGGTCGATGACTTTTTGCTGTAATTCCGGTGGCACTTCCTCTTTGGCGCGGCCTTGCTTGTTGTCGGTGCTTTGCAGGCTGATCTGGGCGGGGGCAGGGATATAAAACTCGTCTTTCATGACGCTGTAGCGACCGGAGATTTCGTTCAGACGGGCTGTCCGGTGTCGGATCCATTGGCGCGCGACAAAGATTGGCATCTTGCAATGCAGTTCAAGTACGACATGTTCGAAGGGGGAGGTGTGCTGGTGACGCATCAAGTAATCGATCAGGCCTGCGTCTTCCCGTACTGTTTTGGTGCCTTCGCCGTATGAGACGCGAGCGGTTTGGACAATCCGGGCATCCCCGCCCATGTAGTCGACTAAGCGGACAAAGCCGTGGTCCAACACCTTGAATTCCTGATCCAATATCTGTTCGGCGGCGGGTACGATACAATGAGCCATGAGAGTTCCCTGATTATGAAAGTTGAATGAGGTCGATTAATTCTGCCAGCGATTGAATCACTGCGTCTGCGCCTGCCTCTTGCAGCACTGCGGCGCTGTGATGGTCGGAGATCATTCCGATCGCCGCAGTACCTGCCGCCTTGCCTGCCATCATATCGGCGGGCACGTCGCCCACCATAATGGCACGATCAGGCGCTGTGTCGAGCGCCGCCAAGACTCGCTGGACAGATTCCGGATGCGGTTTGGCGTGTGTGACATCCTGCAAGCCGACAATCACATCAAAATGATCCAGCCAGCCCATCGCGCCGAGGATGCGGTGGGCGCCATCGGACATGCGGGAGGTGGCAATCCCCATGCGCACGCGCGGATGAAAATGATGCATCATTTCTTCGAGTCCGGGCATAGGTTTGGAGAGGTCACAGGCGATGGGAGCAAAGACGACTCGGTAGGCATCAATCAATTGCTGGATTTGTTGCTCGGTGGCGTCGGGCAGCACGGCGGGAAACATCTCGCGCAACGGTTTGCCGATGAGTCGGCGGATGCGTTCCTCTGGAATGGCGGAGCTGCCGAATTGTTCTAAAGCGGCATTGAAAGACTGGCAAATGGCGGCTGACGCGTCGACCAGTGTGCCATCAAAATCAAAGATAAGGGCTTCTATACGTTCAAATGCCATGACCTACTCGTCGTCGAACTCGTAGGCGGGCAACATCAAAGAGCTGTGCGGATCCATCTCGCGGGCGTGAAAGACGGCCAGTAGCGGGCGGCGATTGGATGCCAGTCTATTCTTTGGATGTCGGACAACGCTGGATGCTTCGGGGATAAATTCCGGCAGCATGTGGGAACTGACCAGCATGAAGTCATAGCGATGATACGTATCGCTGTCGGCATCAAAATGGGTCCAGATATCGCCATAGGCATCGGCTAGTCGCAAAGGAGAAAGAAATTGTTGTTGGTCGCCGGTGATGGTTCGCATGGCTGCTGAGGAGATAGGATCAGCGAAGTCTCCGACCACCAGTAAATTCAGGCGGCGCTCGCGGCCTAAGTAGCGACGGACCCAATTATTCAGAATGCGGGCTTCGTTGCGGCGCAGTTCGGAATGGCCGACGGGGTGAAAGGCTTTGGACTTGAGCTGTGCAACAATGATGCGGAATGAATAGTTCGGATTGACGGCAATATCAGCTTCAATGAAACCTCGTTTGACAGGAAAAGACTGGCCGTCTGCGGTGAAGCGATCGTCTTTATGCAGTTGCAAGGAGGTGAAGGGGAACCGGCTGAACAGCGCCAGATGAAATTCCGACCCTTCCTGCTCGAGTATCGTATGAAACGGATAATCCAAGCCACGCTCGGTCAGGGTGTCCAGAAAAGTGGCATACACGTCGCCGCCGCCGAGCTCTTGAACGGCGAGAATATCAGGACGAAGGTCAGCAAGGATGGAAAATACCGCTTGCAGCTCAGCCTCCGGTTTCATGTCAACAACTTGTCCGTCGCTTGTGCGGTCATCAAAGCCAAACCGATCCAGATTAAAAGACAAGACTGAGAAGGTGTTTTCGTCCGGCAGGGCACGTCCATTTGAAGTACCTGCCCGCTGATCGGGTTCGGATCCCTGCCCGCATCCGGTCAGCAGGATTGCACACACAAGCAAGGCGGCAACAGCAGGCGTACGCTTCCAGTCGCCCTGTGCGGGTTGCGCTTGGGGTGTGCTGGTAACAGCCGGCTGAGGAACCGGATTACGAATAACCTTTTTCAATTTTCTCGGCCACATCTCGGTACCCGATGTCAACGGAGTAGATCTCTTTGAAGTACTTGGCCGCTTTTTCTTTGTTATCCATGGCTTCGCAGATAACGCCCAGTTCGTACAGGATATCCTTCTTGGTTTCGTCTAGGATCTGCATCTCCGAGGCGGCTTTCTCAAGCTGTTCCAAGGCAATATCGTACTGTTGTTTGCTCTTGAAGCACATGGCCATGTAGTACAAGGAACGATTTCGTCGTTGCGGATTTCGCTGGGATTGCTGGAATTGCTGAATGGCTTCCGTGGTGCGGTCATTCTCGTATAGAAGGACACCCAACTCATATCGGAAGAGGAGGTCGTTGGGGTAGCGTTTGACGCGATCTTCGGCTTCACTGAGTTCGAAGGCGTCGCGTTCGGACTGCTTGGCTTCTGCGCCTGACTCGTCTCCAGCTTCTCTAAGAGCGGCTATTTCTTGATCATACTTCTTCAACTTGACGCTGGAAATGGTCCGCTCAATTTGCGGATCGGCTCCACCGCTCATTTCTTGAGCTTTATTCAAGGTTTCCAGGGCCTCGTCCATGCGGCCTGCGCGGACATACAATTCGGCCAGCGAACGACGGTAATTGATGTTTTCTGGCTCCCGCTCGATCTTGGCCAGGCCATCTGCAATCAAGGTATCCACATCCTTCGCCGTCTTCGTGGATTTTGCTTCTTGCTCTAGTCGCGTGGCTTCGGCGGTGTCCTTGATCATGTCCCGATAGGACGAAGCACCACTCCATCCGCCCTTGTTCATCGTGTCTAGGGCGCTTGCGTCCTTGTAGGCCTTCAGAATGATGGGATCATTCGGCTTCATTGCCAAGAGGGCTTCATAAACATCACGCCCCTTGTTCGTCATGTTGTTGTCCAAATAAAGTTTCCCGAGGCGTTTCAGCAGTTCGATATCTTTGGAGTAAAATTCTCGGGCCACTTCCAACATGAGGATTGCCACCTCGGGCATATCTGCCTTGAGCGCGGCCTGGACGTGAACATTGATGAACGATTTGTTGAGAGGATCCGATGTCAGCAGTTTCTCGGACAGTTTAAGGGCTTTAAGGGGATCTTTTTTCAGGGCCGAATTGGCTGACAAGAGTCCGCCCAACCCGGAGATGGAAGACATCACGTGTGCGCCAGCCCCGCCGCCCTTTTCCTTGAACAGCTTGACTTGACCCGCGCGGAGAAGCTTGCGAGCCATGAACAGCCGGGGCTCAAGATCCAGAATGTTCAAGAACATGTCGATGGCATATTTCGTGTTGCCACGTTCCATAGCCCCATAGGCCTTTTCGTACATATCGCGAATCTTACGCGGTGCTTCTTCCAGGGTAACTTCTGCCATGAAACTTCTCCTTCCGTTCACATGCTTGCAATGGTATGAAATCGAACATGCGGATGCAACAGCTTAATTCAAAACCGATGCGCGCGCATAGGCTAGTCGTGAACCCTGAACCCGGCAGGTTGGAAGGCGGAGCTCCGCGACGCCACATCCGGGAAGCGGAATCGCACATCTGCAAGACAAACTCTGCGTTGCCTCTGGGCTCGCGGAGCTCGCCCCTCCAGGCGGGAGGCAAAGAATCGGTATCTTTTGGAGGGCGGAGCTCTGCGACGCCGTTCGCTGGGGTCTTGCCGCGCTCGCCATCCTTAGGCGTCACGGGTAGAGCGGGCGGTCTCTCGCCCGCCGCACATAGTGTAAAGATTGTAAGTCGAGCGTTGAACGCTCTATTTCCTTTTCATTTCTTCGGCTGCCAGGGGCGTCCGCTTTTAGGATGGTTCACAGTGCTGTGGCTCTCTTTTTGTGCCGTTGATTCTGTCTGGGCGGCCGGTCGAGTGCGGGAGCTTGTCCCCGGCGAGCCGGTTCCGTTGCAGCAATTTGCCAGCTATTACGGGTTCTCGCCTCCGGAAATGGATGAGCGGACGGCGACGATTCGGGCGGAGGGCATGGAGCTCGTGTTGGAATTGAATAGTCGACGGGCACTGGTGAATGGGGTGGTACTGTGGCTTCATCAGCCGGTCCTGAGCGGTCGCCGCGACTGGCAAATTTCCGCAGTGGATGTGGAAACCGTTCTTGATCCGTTGTTGCGACCCCAATATGCCTTGGCAACGGCAGGGTATCGACGCATTGTGATTGATCCGGGCCATGGCGGATCTGATCCGGGTGCGATTGGGTTGATGGGTACAGTAGAAAAAGAGCTGGCGCTGGCATTGTCCTTGCGCGTTGCGGATTTGTTGCGTCAGGCCGGTAATGAGGTGCATCTGACAAGGACGGATGATCGATTCATTTCCTTGTCGAATCGGGTGGTGCTGGCGCGAGAATTGCAGGCGGACTTGTTTGTTAGTATTCACTTTAATGCTGCGCAGAACCGGGAGGCGCGCGGTATGGAGACGTTTGTCCTGGCTGCGGCGGGACAGCCGTCCACGGGCGAGGCGGTGAATCATCCGTCTCCGCCATCGCTGCCGGGCAATGCCTTCGATGCCAGTAGTCAATTGCTGGGCTTTGCTATTCACCGGCGGGTGTTGGCACAGACGGGGAATTCGGATCGAGGGTTGAAGCGGGCGCGATTTTATTTGTTGCGTGAGGCACCCTGTCCGACGGTTCTGTTTGAGGGAGCGTTCTTGTCAAATCCGGAAGATGCGCGAAATGTGCTGCGCCCCGAATTCATGGAGTCCATGGCGCACGGATTAGCCGAAGGAATTCTCGAATATGTGGGATGGGTGCTACGCGCCCGATTGGAGAAGGCACTATGAGCGATGAGATGAAAGATAACGAGCCGTCGGACGAAATCGACGATCTGCAAAAGCAATTCATGGACTTGTTGAACAAGACACAAGCAGCGTTTTTATCGGATTCCCCCAATTTCTTGAGGCAGGAATCCTCCCCCGAATCTTCTGCGCCGACTGAGGATGAATCCAGTGACGCTGAAACCTTGCGCAAGATTCGTGAATTTACGTTAAAGCCGCGCGAAGTCCGCGACTATCTGGACCGGTTTGTAGTCAAACAGGAGGAAGCCAAGAAAGTCTTGGCTGTTCATGTTTGTGATCATTTTAATCATGTTCGGCGGTGCCTGGAAGATCCGGAATTGAATCAGAAGGAGTATGCCAAACCCAATATCATTTTGTTGGGTCCGACTGGAGTTGGGAAGACGTACTTGATGCGCTGTATTGCGCGCTTGATCGGAGTGCCGTTTGCGAAGGCCGATGCGACGAAGTTTTCCGAAACGGGCTATGTCGGAAATGATGTGGAAGACATTGTGCGCGATTTGGTTAAAGCGGCGGATGGCAATACAGAGTTGGCGCAGTATGGCATCATTTACATTGATGAGATTGACAAGATTGCCTCCCAATCGACAGGCGGAGGGATGCGGGATGTGTCTGGTCGCGGTGTGCAGATCAATTTGCTCAAGTTGATGGAGGAGACGGATGTCAATCTGCACAGTCAGACGGACCTGATTGGTCAGATGCAGGCGATCATGGAAATGCAACGGACCGGTGGCAAACCGAAGAAGCGGACGATTAGTACGCGACATATGCTGTTCATCGTGAGCGGTGCCTTTGACAAGCTGTCGGATATTGTCCGTACACGTGTGGAGCGATCGCGAATCGGATTCAGTCAGGTCGGCGATGCCGCGGACCGGGAGGAGAGTGATTACCTGCTGCAGGTGGAGACGACTGATTTCATCCAGTTCGGCTTCGAGCCAGAGTTTATCGGTCGCTTGCCGGTACGCGTTATTTGCGAACATTTGAAAGCAGATGATTTGGAGCAGGTGTTGGTGAAGTCTGAAGGCAGTGTGCTGCTGCAGTTCCGTGAAGATTTTCAAGGATATGACATTCACATGCATACCTCGTCCGAAGCCATACAAGAAATTGCCCGCCGCGCTGAAAAGGAGAAGACGGGAGCTCGCGGGCTGATGACGATTTTGGAGCGAGTGCTGCGGGACTTCAAATATGAGCTGCCATCGACCTCGATTCGCACACTGGAATTGACGGCTGACGTGGTGCAAAATCCGAACGCAGCCTTACATGCGTTGCTAGAAGAAAATCAAGATACCACCGAAACGCTGTTGAAAGGGGAAGTGCATCGATTCGCAGAGCGATTCCAGGAAGCGCATGGCTTGCAATTGGTTTTTGAAGAAGAAGCGGTGGAGGACTTGTTGGAATTGGGGCGTAACACGGGCCGAACCATTCGGGCGGTTTGTGAAGAAACCTTTCGGAATTTTGAGTTTGGGCTCGGCTTGGTCGCCCGAAACACGGGGAACCATACCTTCACCATCGGGGCGGATGTAATTCACAATCCCGACAAAGTGTTGTCCACATGGGTGGTGGACAGTCATTCTCCATCGGAATAAAGACTCGATTAAAAAACCGTTGCTCATGACTACGGACGCCCCACAAAACGCACACCAGTCCGGATTGCTGCGACACAGTGTATTGCTACTGTTTGCCACGCAGTTTGGCAATGTCGCGACCATGTTGTTCCAAATCCTGATGATGCGGCAGCTTTCTCGCATTGAGTACGGCATGTTGGCTTCGATGCTAAGTTTGGTGCTGATTACTGGAACTCCGCTCGAAGCGTTGCGGACGGCGGTGGCCCATCAGACGGCCTTGTTGATGCGGATGGGGCAGGGCGGAGCGTTGCGTGCATTCTTGCGGCATTGGGCGCGCTCGTTGTTGGTGGCCGCAGCCTTGATCGTTCTGATCGGTTGGTTGGGTCGTCATGGGATCAGTACTTTGCTGCAATTACCCGCTCCTGGCTTGGTCATTCTGACGGGATTCATTGTGGCTGGCAGTTTGTTCATGCCTTATTTCCAGGGCGCCCTTCAAGGGGGGCAGGCGTTTACTTGGATGGCGATCCATGGTCAAGTCTGGGGCGTGGTGCGATTTGTAATCGGAGCGTTGCTCGTCTGGATCTGGGTGTCGCGATCCATACAGCCGACGGCCATGACGGCGCTTTCAGCACAAATGATGGCTGTTGTTGCGAGTGTCGCAGTAGGTGGCTGGGCCGTCGCGCGCTTGATTCGTCGGCAACCGGTATGCCTCGAATTACCGTTCGCGGGCTGGAATTATTTTCTCTTGTCGCTGGCGGTTCTGATTGGTTATGCCGTGTTGATGAATGCGGATGTGGCGCTGGTAAAAATCTTCTTTGACCCAGAGCAAGCCGGCGTATTTGCTCAGGCCGCGACGATTGGCCGCAGTATCGTCTTTCTGCCGGTTCCGATTGCCGCCGTGATGTTTCCCAAAGTGGTGTCAGCGGGGGTGTCAACGGCTGGTGATCGACGCGTCATGCTGAAGGCGCTGTTGTTCACAGCAGCACTGATTGGATTGGCAGGATTCGTCTGCACGGTGTGGACGCCGTTCGTTTGGTGGATCTTTACGGGGAGCTGGGACGATCCGGCCGGAATTTCTTTGGTGCGTGGAGTTATTTGGGCGCTATCACCTTTGGGCTTAACGTTTTTGTTGATGAATTTTGAGTTGGCTCAACGCCGATTTTGGGCTCCATTGCTGCTCTTGGTTCTAGCGGGTGTCTATGTGGTCTGTGTTGCTGTCTGGCATGATCGATTCGGCCAGGTGTTGACCATCATGGGGTCTGTAAACGTGGCATCCATGATCCTGATGTTTGTTGCTGTATTTCGTCCTGTCAGGGCAGTGGTTGATTCTGCAGCTTGCGCCATTCATCCCGCCAGGACACACCGAAGCGGGCGGTATAATTGATAAAGAGCAAGCCGCCGAACAGGCTCCAGGCCAAGCCCCCGCCATAGACCATCAGCGATAACGAGACCGCACCAGCGGCGCTGACACCCGGAATCGCAAAAAGCTGCACGAACAGGCCTTCCCGAACGCCAAATGCGCCAGGTGTGAGGGGAATAGAGGACAAGGCTGTGATGACGGGGAATAAGGTGAAGTAATAGAGCAGAGACACATCAATCCCAAGACTACGACCGAAAGCGTAACAAGCCAACGTCAAGCCGGCCAAGTTCACCAGCGACAAAGCGACGGATACAGCCAATACCGTTGGACGATCTCGGTAGACATATACGGCATCATATGCGCGGATCAGAATGGGGCCCAGTCGCCAGCGGCGCAGCCATTGGGTTACGCGAGGCCACCGATCAAAAAAGTGTTGATGAAAGGCCAAAATGGAGACAATCGCGGCAACAAGCAAAATGGCCAACATGAGTAACCCCGCCATCTGCGCCCACCGTTCCTCGACCACATAGGTAAATTGCCAGGCCAACATTCCACACGCAAAGAAGACCAGAGTCAGGAAGCCAATGCCGCGATCTACGACAACAGTGGTCATGGCTTCGGTGCGTTTCAGTTCTGTTTCGCGGAAGACATAGTAGACGCGCGCCGCGTCTCCGCCACAGGAGCCGGGCAGGAACGAATTAAAAAACTGTCCAATAAAAAATAACCGCATCGTCCGTGAAGCGGTTAGGTCGACCTGCTGTGCCCGAAGCAGTGCGCGCCAACGAATGGCTGCACCAGCCAGCCCCATGCCGGCAAAAAATAGGCCCATCGCCCACCAGCGCCAATTCAAAGCGCCTCGCCACAGGGCGGCCACAAATTCATCCAAGGGCAATTGGCTGAAGACCCAGACGAGAATCGCAATGCCAAGCCCTGTGCGAATGGCCAGAAGTATAAAACGCTTCCAGTACCGGGGTGCAGAGCAATCTTCAGGCGTGCTGCACGGCATCGTAAATATCCTTTAGTGTCTGGGATAAAGGGATTTCCGGGTGCCAGCCCACGTGGGAGGATATCTTTTCAATGCTCAGTTGAGGCGGTCGATCAGCTGGCCGATACAGGCTGGGATCGACTTCAATCCGAGGAGAAATGCCAGCATGCTGACACAGTTCATTGAGCATGTCTTGAATCGGGATCATTCGCCCAGAGGCAATATTATACGCATCGCCCGCTTTGCCGCTTTCGATCAGTAAGCGATAGGCCCTCGCCACATCCCTGACATCCGTGAAATCACGGCGTGCTTCTAAATTCCCGGTCCGCAGAGTCCCGTTAGGATTCTCTTGTCGAACAAGCTCACCGATTTGTCGGGCGAAACTGGGCATGGCAAACCGCTCCGATTGTCCTGGGCCAATGTGGTTTTGGGGACGCGCCGTCATCACGCACATGCCGTGATGATGGCCAAACAGTAGGCTGCTCTGGTCGGCTGCGGCTTTAGAAACACCGTAGATGGAAGAGGGTAAAAGCGCATCATTCTCAAGCACGGGTTCGCGTCGATCTTCACGGCCATACACCTCGGACGACGTCACCACTAAAATCCGCGCCTGCCGTTGTTGCTCGTGAAACGCCGTCAGGACATTCAGTGTGCCGTTGACATTCACATCAATCGCTTCCTGCGGGTGATCCCATGCTGTTGGCACGAACGACATGCCGGCCAAGTGAACGCAGGCATCAGGGCGCGTCGAGGAAATCCATTGGCTCAGCGTCAAGCCATCGTCAATCGATCCCACACATTGCTCGGAACCCGACAACAGAGGTGTTTGGGCCAGATCATATCCCAGAGGAACATGTCCGGTCGCCTGCAATTCGCGAATCAGGTAGGCACCAACAAACCCGGCAGAGCCGGTGATGAGAACCCGCATGCCCATGGCCTGTTAGCCCTTGACGGCTTGCCAGCGCTCGAGGTCGGCTTCCACCATCATTTGTACTAGACCTTCAAAATCAACTTCAGGCACCCAACCTAGCTCATTCTTTGCCTTGGAAGAGTCACCGATCAGATGGTCGACCTCAGCTGGGCGCATGAAACGTGGGTCTTGAACCACGTAATCCTGCCAATTCAAGTCCACCACAGAAAAGGCGGCTTCCAGAAACTGCTTCACAGAATGACTTTTCCCCGTCGCAATCACATAGTCGGTCGGTTGATCTTGTTGCAGCATCATCCACATCATCCGCACATAGTCACCAGCAAATCCCCAGTCGCGTTCTGAATCGATATTGCCTAGCGGCAATTGCTTTTCGAAGCCCAATTTGATTCGAGCGACGTAGTCGGTGATCTTGCGCGTAACGAACTCTTTTCCACGACGCGGGCTCTCGTGGTTAAACAAAATGCCGGAGACGGCAAAGATGTCGTAACTTTCCCGGTAATTCACGGTGATGTAGTGGCCGTAGACCTTCGAAACCGCATACGGACTGCGCGGATAGAAAGGGGTTTTTTCCGTTTGTGGAACTTCCAGTACTTTGCCGTACATTTCGCTGCTGGATGCCTGATAAAATTTTGCTTTGGGACAGGCAAACCGAACGGCCTCCAATATGCGGGAGACGCCGATGGCCGTGAATTCACCGGTCAGCACGGGTTGTGTCCAGGAAGTCGGCACAAACGACATGGCTGCCAGATTGTAAATCTCATCCGGCTGCACTGCTTCCAGTAATTTAATCAAGGACAATTCATCCAGCAAATCCGCTTGCACCAGCTCGATTTTATCTTTGATGTGATTGATCCTCTCGAAATTCTCGGTACTGGAGCGTCGCACCATGCCATACACTTCATATCCTTTTTCGAGTAGGAACTCAGCCAAATAGGAGCCGTCTTGGCCTGTGACGCCTGTGATTAATGCTTTCATCGTATTCAGTATCCTCGTGTTATATTCTTTCTTCGCCCCAGGCGGCTTTCAAGAAAGCCAGCGCCTCTTGAATTTCATCAGCCGGAGTGCGAGGGGTCGGTTCAATGACTCGGATGATATTAAGGTCAGAAAATCGCTTATAGCGAGAAAAATCCATGGCACCGTGGGGGGGCATTACATGGTCGTATCCGGGTGGGACAACATCATGGACATGCATTCCTGCCAAATATGGCTGGAGTCGATCAAGCCAGCGTTCGGCGTTGATCAGTCCTAGGTTCTCTCGAATCTGTCCGTGCCCCATGTCGTACCAACATTTGAGCCATGGGGATCGAAAATGCAGCAGGGCTTGTTCCAGCTCGGCTTCCGTTGGGATTGCCTCCCACGTCGGCAGGTTTTCCATGCCCAGCATCACCTGACATTGTTCGAGCACTGGAAGCAATCTTTCCAATCCCTCGTACCAATAGCGGAGTTGGCGTTTCGATTTCTTCTCGCGCTTCACTTGCAGCTTTAATTTCAATTTTTCATAATGCGGCGAAAATTGCTGCTGTTGTTCGCACAAACTCACCAGTTGCTGCGAATAGCGCGGCATGTCGATATTGCCACAATGAGTCACCACGACTTTGGCCCCGATTTCTGAGGCAAAACGAATCGTTTCTGCTGTGTGTGTCACGGCGAGTTCCCGAACGCGTCGATCTTTGTGTCCCAACGTGAAGATTTCCGGGTGACCTCGGTGCGCGACCATGGGCACCGGGCAAAAATTGTGGACGCTGTCGACTGTTACTGCGCCCGATTCAACCATGGCGCGGATGCCCGGGACGAGATCGGGACGCGTATCGTACCCAAGCTCGACGCGATCAAAGCCCAGCTCAAGAATTTCCTCGATCAAGCTTTCGCCGCGACCGTGGCGCTGGGCATTCCAGCGAGTCGTTAAAGCAATATGTGGCTCAGCCATGACACATAAAAAAAGCGCCCCCGCTCGCGTTCGCACGGATCACGAGGGGGAGCGCGTGAATGATAGAATTATTAGCGCATTACGGGCCGCGTGCGGGCACGCGCCGACTTGCGTCGTCGCTTCACGCTGGGCTTTTCGTAATGTCGATGCGATCGAATCTCGCGCATAGTCCCCTCGCGGTCCAGCTTCTTCTTCAGCCGGCGCAAGGCCTTGTCCACGGATTCACCTTTTCGTACTTTTACTTCAGACACGGTAGTTTAACTCACACTCCCTTCCATCCACCCGCTTCGATAATTGCCAACAATTTCGAAAATCGGGGAAAAACGATCTGAACCTTATGAAAAACAGACTCTCTCTGTCAATTGGATTTCAAGGGAGAATGTCTAATGGCCTTCCTCAAATGGGATTTCACCGCCCGCCTGCAAGGAGCGCCAGACTTTCTCCGCCGTGAATGGACCCGTTCGCAAACGGACGCCACAGGCGTTGTAGATGGCATTGGCAATCGCTGGCAACGGACCGTTGATACCAATTTCAGCGATACTCTTGGCGCCATACGGACCAGTCTTTTCGTAGCTGGGCACCAGGATCGTTTTCATTTCCGGCAGATCGCTGACCGTGTATAACTTGTAGTCGCCAAAGTTGCCGTTGGTCATCCGCCCCTTGTCATTGAACAAGTATTCTTCGGTCAAGGCATAGCAGATCCCGTTCATGACCGCGCCTTCCACCTGGCCTTCGGCCAGTCGCGGATGAATCGGCGTACCGCAGTCCGCTGCCGCGACGTATTTCACAACGCGGACGCGCCCCGTGTACGTGTCGACTTCCACATCGGCAAAATGCGCCGCAAACGGCGGCGGGGAATGATGCACGATCTTGGACGACATATCGCCAATCTGGAACTGATTGGACGCATACATGGAATACAACGCGATCTCGGAAAAGGTCACCGACTCGCCATTTTTGCGGATTACCTTGGCATCCTCAATACCCAGCTCGGACGCCTTGCAGTCCAACATGTCGGCGCCAACCTTGAGGATCTGCTTGCGCACCTTCTGAGCCACATTCAAGACGGCCTGACCGCTCAAGTACGTCGTGCTCGACGCATACGCGCCCACATCGAACGGGGTCATGTCGGTGTCGGACGAGTACACAATGATCTTATCGAGCGTGGTCCCCAACTGCTCCGCAGCAATTTGAGCCAGCACGGTGTCACTGCCGGTACCGAGATCCGTGGCGCCCATCAATAAGTTGAACGAGCCATCCTCGTTCATCTTCATGGACGCAGCGCCCATGTCGATCTCCGGAATCGCCGACCCCTGCATCAGACAAGCCATGCCGATCCCGCGTCGATACCGCCCCTTCTTCGCTGTGTGCGGCTTGCGCTTGCGCCAACCAATTTCCTTCGCGCCGGCTTTGATACAGCGGGCCAACTCGCAACTGGTAATGGCTTGGTCGACCCCCTCACGTCCCTCGCCCAAGGCACGGAACACCGGCGAGGTTTCGCCTTTACGAATGTGGTTCATGGACCGGAACTGCAACGGATCCATGCCGATCTTTTCCGCGATTTCGTCCATGGCGCTTTCAAATGCAAACGCCGCCTGAGTTGCGCCATAGCCGCGGTATGCGCCTCCCGCCGGCAAGTTGGTGTAGACCGCCATGCCAAGGAAGTGGATATTTTCGCAGCGATACAAAGGCAGCATCTTGCTGCCGCTGTTGCAGACCACAGTCAGGCCCTGACTGCCGTTCCATCCTGTGTTGGACGTAGCATCGAGGCCGATCGCCGTGATTGTGCCATCGCGTTTGGCGCCCATGCGGATACGCATCAACATCGGATGCCTTGTCCGGGAAGCCACAAACTCCTCTTCGCGTGTGTACTCCCAGTACACCGGTCGCCGCGTTCGCAGCGCCATCATCGCCACCACATCTTCGAGCACAATTTCCTGTTTCGCGCCGAAGCCCCCGCCAATGCGTGGCTTGATGACGCGAATCCTCTGCACGGGCACATCCAACGTCTGCGCCACAATCCGGCGGCAGTGGAACGGCACCTGCGTGCTCGTGGTGATGATGATACGGTCCTCGCGGTCCACCCAGGCCATGGACACATGCGGCTCGACCGGGCAATGCTGCGCATAATGATTATAGAACGGCACATCGACCGTTACATCGGCTGCGGCCAATCCCTTCTCCAGGTCGCCGATTTCCATGTCCACTTTCGCGGCCATATTGCGCTTGGCATCGTAGGGAACGGGAATGACGGCTTTTGCCTCGGGTTCATCATGAATCACAGGTGCGCCATCCTGCATCGCATCCTGAATTCGAAAGACTGGCTCAAGGACTTCGTATTCGACCTGGATCGCCTTCAACGCCGCCAGCGCGATCTTGTTCGACTCCGCGGCAACAGCCGCTACGCGATCGCCGACAAAGCGCATTTTGCTGTCAAACATGAACGTGTCATACGGCGAGGGCTCTGGATATCCCTGCCCGGCTGTGGTGTGAACGATCCGCGGCACGTTGCCGTAATACAACACCGCATGAACCCCCGGCATCGCTTCCGCCGCCGAAATATCGATCGACTTGATCCGCGCGTGGGCATGGGGGCTGCCCAGCATCTTGATGACCAGCGCATCGGCCGGTTTGAAATCGCCGACATACGCGGGTTTCCCTAAGGCCAGCGACATCGCATCGATCTTCCGCAGCGGCTTGTTGACGACTTTGAATTCTCGTTTGCTCATTGCGCTCCTCCTTCTGCGGCTGTGGAGCAACTGCGAATCGCTTGCTCAATCTTTACATACCCTGTGCAGCGGCACAGGTTCCCATCCAAATGCTGCCGAAAATCCGCGTCCTCCGCATTGGGTTTCCGATCCAGTAATGCCTTGGCTGTCATAATGAATCCAGGTGTGCAAAAACCACACTGTACAGCTCCCGCGTCGGCCAGCGCCGTTTGCAGCGGGTGCGGCCGATCAAAATCGCCCACACCTTCAATTGTCTCCACCGTGCGCCCATCGACTTGGAAGGCATAGTAAATGCATGCGTTGACGGCGCGCCCATCGATAATCACGGCGCACGAGCCGCACATGCCCGTATCGCAGCCGCGCTTGGTGCCGGTTAGGCCCTGTCGCCGCAGCAAGTCGATCAAGGTTTCGTCGGGCGCAATGTCCCATTGGCGCTTGCGCCCGTTGAGGGTAAACGTAATCTGCTTCATACTGCGTCTCCTTTCGCCTCATCGGTGGCGGCGTGCAACATGTCGACGACAATCACCGACGCCAAATGACGCGCATATTCATTGGAAATCCCGTGCAATCCCTTCCAGTGACCTTCATCAAGGCCCGCTTGCACTGCGCTTTCGAAATTGCTTTGCGTCGGCTTCTTGCCTTTCAGCGCCTGCTCCATCGCCTTCATTCGGCACGGCATCGGCACAGCGGCACCAATCGCAATCCGTACATCCGCTACGCGATCGTCCTCCAAGGCCATCCACACAGCCACTGAACAGCGACTGAAGTCCGTTGTCGTCCGGCGCTCCTTGTGATAGCCGAACCCTTGCCCCGATGCCAAGGCCGGGACATGGATCGCCGTCAGCAAATCACCTGACTGCAGATGATGAAACGGTTGCGACTTGAAGAAGTCGCCCGCCGCAATGCGACGGGTTTCGTCGCCTTCAATTTCCATGACCGCATCCAACGCCAACAGCGGAATCGGCAGATCCGACCACGGGAATACGCGGATAATCGATCCGCCCAACGTCGCCACATTGCGAATCGGCTGCGTCACGAATTCTCGTGCCACCCGATCCAGCACCCACCCCGGTGCATGAAAGTCCTGTAGATCGCCCACCGTACTGGTCGCGCCAATGCGGTATCCGTCGGGAAGGGTGTCAATCGAGTTCAATCCCAGGCGCGAAATATCCACCGCTACTTTCGGTGATTCATCCCGTAGAAACACATGCAATGTAGATCCAGCCACAGGGGATGCTTGCGGTCCCAGTTCTTTCATCAGTGCCCGCGCTTCTGCCACGCTGGCTGGAGTTTTGAAATCAACATAGTTCATCATGGGCAGCCTCCTACCGGTATGCTTGGCCGGTTTTGCGTTCGGTTTCCGTTAACATCTTCTCAGCAATTGCATTGGCGCGATGGAACAAGGCCTCTTCATCCACGTCCACCAGTTTTCCACCGCGGACCACGATCCGGCCATTTACCATCGTCAATTCAGTGCGCGGCCCCGAGCCGCAAAACAGCATCGCATGGGCGGGATCGCTCATCGCCCCCGCATAGTCGATCTTGTCCAGCCGGAACATCGCCACATCCGCTGCTGCGCCCGGAGCCAACTGGCCAATCTCCGGTTGCCCCAAAATCGTTGCGCCCCCACGCGTCGCCATGCGCAGCACCGGTCGCGGCGGCATCGCCTCCACGCCCGTCCCAACGCGATGCACCAGCAAGGCCATCTGCATTTCGCGGCCAATATTCGATGCATCGTTGCTGGCGCTGCCATCGACACCCAATCCCACGCGCACGCCCGCATCCAGCATTTTCGGAATCGGGGCGATTCCCGAGCCCAGGCGCAGATTGGACGAAGGACAGTGGGAGATGCCGGTCTGCGATTCCGCCAGCAGCCGAATTTCGTCGTCATTAAAGTAGATGCCATGCGCGTACCAGACATCCTCGCCCACCCAGCCGGTTTTCTCCATGTAGGCCAGTGGCCGCATGCCATGGGTTTGCAGGCAGAACTCTTCTTCATCGATCGTTTCGCACAAATGCGTGTGACAGCGAACCTGCCGTTGCCTCGCCAGTTCCGCCGTTTCCGACAGCAACTCCGTCGTCACCGAGAACGGCGAGCAGGGAGCCAGAATAATCCGGCACATCGAAAACGGTTCGGGATCGTGGTACGCATCAATAACCCGGTTACAATCCGCCAGAATTGCATCTGCCGTTTGCACCAGGTCATCCGGCGGCAATCCGCCCTGCGACCGGCCCCGACTCATGCTGCCGCGCGTCGGATGAAAGCGCATGCCGATCCGCCGCGCAGCTTTGATTTCCACATCCAACAGCTCCGCCGACGCTTTTTCCGGAAACACATAAAAATGATCGGTAGTTGTCGTGCAGCCGGAAAGCAGCAGTTCGCCGCAACCAATTTGCGTGCTCACCTCCACCGCCTCCTCGCTGAGTTCGCGCCAGACTTCGTAGAGGCCGATCAGCCAATCGAATAACTTGGCATTTTGGACGTGGGGGATATTGCGAGTCAGGGTTTGGTAAAGGTGATGATGCATGTTGATGAAGCCGGGGTAAACCACACACCAGCGTCCATCAATAATTTCCGTCTCGGCCTCGCCCGCCCACGCGTCCGCCTCCGCACGGTCTTCCGCCCGGAGAATCTTTGCAATCCGGTTGCCTTCGATCAGCAGATGCGCCCCGCTCAGGTCGGGCTCCCCGTCTACCATCGTCACCAACGTATGAATATCGCGTATTAAACAGCGACCCATGTCACACCTTCACACCTTCGCATCCAAGCGCGGATGCCAATGGTCAAGGCTAGGCAAGCGAGCGAGTTGCGTCAAGCAGAGAACTACGGCGTCAATCGATACAATCCGCCATTGCTCTCATCGGTAAGGATATAAACGTTCCCGCCCGGCCCTGTCCGGACGTCGCGAATTCGCCCGATTTGATTGATTAGCAGGATCTCGGAATGAGCTAAGTATGGGCCTTCGATAGTGATGCGACGCTGCCCGTCCTTAAATTTTGAAAGGGGACCATACGCCGGCACCATGCGCTGCAATTGACGACTCGCCAAGCCGCCAGCCAACAGATCTCCCTCCCAGCGTGGAAACGTGGATGCATCCGCGAACGCCAATCCCGACGGAGCCAATGTCGGCAGAATCTCAAAGACAGGCGGAACATACCCAAACCCGACGCGGGTATCCGACACCGGAGTTCCATCGCGGTAATTAAGACTCGGAGTTGCAACCGGCCAGCCGTAGTTGCGGCCCGCATCGATTCGGTCCAATCGATCCCCGCCGCGCGCGCCATGGTCGGTCGCCCAAATCTCTCCCGTGATGGGATGCATCGCAATTCCCTGAATATTCCGATGACCATACGAGAAGATTTCTGGCAGATACCGTGGATTCCCCACAAACGGATTGTCCTCGGGAATCGATCCATCGTCGCGCAGCCGGATCACCGTGCCGGCATGATCCAAGGGATCCTGAGCACGCTCTGGATGAGTGCCTCGATCCCCAATCGTCATCAGCAGCATATTCGAATCCGTGAAGAGGATACGCGACCCATAATGGCGCCCCGGCGACGAAGTTCGATCCTGCGTAAACAGCTGCTCCACATCCACCAACGTCGTGCCATCCAAGCGAGCCCGAATCAGGGTCGTGGCTGTCGCTGCGCGGGTCCCTTGGGAATACGTCATGTAAATCCAGCCATTCTCTTCAAATTCCGGGTGCAGCACGATATCCAGCAACCCGCCTTGGTTAATCGCAACCAGATCATCCGGTAATCCGGATACCTCATGGCGATGGCCATTTTCATCAATGAACAGCAACCGTCCGGCTCGCTCTGTAATCAAATACTGGTTCTCGCCCGGAAACGCCGCCGCCCACGGTCGATTTAAACCGCCAATCCGCCGGGTCAGAGTCACCATTTCATACTCCGTCCGACTGCGCGAGAAGATCACCTCATCCTCAAACCCTGCCTGGGCCGATACAGCCAGTGCAGCAAAAAATAAAAATATAATCATTCTCTTCATGTTGAATCCTCCGATTGCCAATTTTGATTCCAAACTTGGGACACAATCCAGTTCGGAAAGGTTCAAGGTGGGCCCCAATATTTTTCCATTGAATGGAAAAACGGACCGAAAAATTTCCATTGAGTGGAAAAATGCATTAAAAAGTTTCCATTGAATGGAAAACCGCCGTTTTTTCTTCCATTGAGTGGAAACCGCGCCAAACCGCCTTTGCACTTGCGATACAGGGTGAAACAGGCTTCCAGCCTGCTTCGGCAAGCTATAGCTTATAAGCTATAGCTGCGTTTCGGATTGTTTCAATCAATAGCCTATAAGCTATTTTCAGAATTCTGCGTCCGCTCAAGACCAGCATGGTGAGGAGTGAGAAACAACAGCGGCGAGAGATCTGTTGCGTGGGAAACGCTGGAGATTCCTCCACTTCGTCCCGTCGCGTCGCTCCAGGACTTCGGTCGGAATGACCCGCGGGTTATCTCTTACCCTTTTCCAATTCCTTGAGACGTTCTTTCAAACGCTGATTTTCATCTGCCAGCAACTGTTCTTTCGTCCTATGGCTTTCGGGGCTATGTTCGACGATCTCATCGTTGGTGAGGTAGACGCCGCTCAACATAGAGGTTTTGACATGTGCGTGATGCAGGTTGTCTTGGGTGTCCCGATACATGATGCGATAGATGCGAGCATTCTTTTCACCAAACCATCCTGGCCCTAAAGGATTCCAGCTCCGATCAACCAGTTCCCATCCTTTTCCCCTTACGTAGGCTTCAACTCGGTCCCCGTCGAATGATCCAGCTACCAACCGAATTACAATGGCTAACATCACAAACCCAATGACAACAACAAATGGTTCCATTACTGCCTCCTTCACCATCTGTATGAGTGGCTATTTGAATTGAACAAAAAACTGTTCATCAATTTCGTAGTCTTTCTTAGGGCGAAGGCCGAGGCTAAGAGATTCAAACATGTCGATAAGTTTCTCTCCGTCCACCAACTCAATAGGCCCATGCAACCTGATTTCGCGCCCGTGATCCCCCGTTTTGATTGGCGATTTCCTGCTCGGCTTCTGAAACATGTAATCGTTCCAAAACCAAGTCGGTGACTTCAGCAGGACGCCCTGATCCGCCCAGATCGCAAAGGACATCGATGATGGGGATGCAGAAACGCAGGAACTCGGGTCCTTTTGATTTAGCCATAATACGCACTACCTCTTTGTTAAACGAGCCCTCGTTCGCCAACATGGATGATCTACCAAGCGAAGCTGCTGTCAAAGAGGAAATCGGTACACGAGAGCGG
>SLBD01000070.1 GCA_007126515.1 Kiritimatiellia bacterium | reverse complement strand
TGGATAATGCACTGTCGGTGGCGAATCGAGAAAGCATGTATGCATACGATGCATATTTCCTTGATTGCGCCTTTCGCCATGCTGCCCCTTTATTGACGTTGGACCGAAAGCTTAAGCGGGCTGCGCAGAATATCGGCATTCACCTACTGGAGGTATAACATGCAAGTCTACACCTATTCAGAGGCCAGACAAAAGCTCTCTGCTGTGCTCGATAGAGCAGAATCCAGCGGAAGCGTGATAATCAGACGGAAAGATGGCCGGACTTTTACGCTCCAGCCATTCAAGAGCAAAGTCTCTCCACTCGATGTCCCATCCATTCGCGCAAACATGTCAACGGATGAACTGGTGAACTTAGTGCGGGACGAGAGAGGCAGAAAAAGAGGCTGGAAGTGTGGTCGCTGACGCGCCTCCTTCACTGATGTTGAGTGTATTACATAAATACATCAACGGCAGGCTGGTCGAGAGGGCGAGATAGAATGCAGAACAAGCCGCCTGGAGCTTATGCGGAACACGCGTGTCGGCGATTTACGGATACCTCTGGGCAAGGGTTTTCGTGAGTGCTACAAGTTATCTATACTGCCTGTTCCGCTTTGCTCAGGCGTTTCGTTCTGCTTGAAATACGGGAAACCTTCGCCGAGAAATTAGGCCGGATCCCTGTTGCCAATATGCACACATAGTGCTATATTTGCACCATGCAGTTATTCGATTGGAGTGACGAAAAAAACGAGTGGCTCAAGCGTGAGCGTGGCGTTGCGTTTGAAGACATCGTGTATCACATAACGCACGGGGGCTTATTGGACACCATCATGAACCCGAATGATAAGCGATACCCTGATCAGCGGATCTTCATTGTCGAAGTAGATGGCTACGCTTGTATGGTCCCACTCGTCGAGGACGAGCACGTCATTTTTTTGAAAACAATCATCCCGAGTCGCAAGATGACCAAGCATTACCTAGGAGGTGATACAAAATGAACTTAACGAAAGAAGAGAAAGAATTGGTTGATTCAGTAGAGCGCGGTGAGTGGAGACGAATACCAAACTTCAAGAAGGAGGCTGCACGCTATCGTGAATCAGCTCGGGCTACTTTACGAAAAGACAAGCGAGTCAACATCCGCATGACCGAGCGCGATCTGATTCATTTTCAAAGAGCAGCCGTTCACGAGGGGCTTCCTTATCAAACGCTGATCTCGAGCGTCTTACATAAATACATCAACGGCAGGCTCGTCGAGAGGGCGGGATAGAATGCAGAACAATGCAATGCCTACCGGCAACACGCGGGGCGGCGATTTTGTGGAGGAGGGCTGACGATGATGGCCGCGTGTCACCGGTCGGTTGATTGGTCACGGGTTTAAGCAAATGGTAAAGCAGTCCATTCCTACAAAAATATTTGCATGGCTAGCCTGTATTACGGGTGGCGTTGGCACTGTCACTACTATCATTGCACTACTCACAGGTTTATGGATCTTTCCTCCAAGCCAAAGTCAACTACCGGCACTTGTCATTGTCATGCTCGTTTACGGCCTGGCACATAGCTTGGCTATTCTCTTGGCAGGAATTTCCATTATGGCGCGGTACAAACATGCGCTACTTCTAGTCGTCGCGGTCACCCTGTGGCACTTCGTCACTCATGCAATTTGGATACGTGTCTATAATATAACTCTACCTCTCTATTCTCCCCGTGATGTACTTGCATTACTGTTCTTGACCTGGATGATTCTGAGAAGATATGAACTGCAGAAAGAAGAATCCCAAGCATAGAAACAAAAAGACAAGAATCGGAATTCCAGCAATACCTCAGGCAGTATTCATCTACCCGCAGCGGGTTTTTCGAACTCGTCAAGGTTCGGAAAGGAGACATTTATGAAGACCAACAACGCCCGCCTATTTGTGGGAGCAGCGTTTCTGATCGTGCTGTCCTTCTCTGCTGGCTATGTGCATGGGAATCGCTCGGTTGCAGTCGCTGGTTTAGGACAAGTGTCCGGAAGCACATGGAATGGATATAGGATCCTGACAGAAGACTCCGCCCTAAGCATGCGGCCCGACTTGGACCGAATACTTCTCTCTCAAGCCGTTTCTGCCTTTCAAAAAGAGAAGTGGTTACTTGAGAGGCCTTGGAGGACATACCGTCTCCGTCGCGTATCTCCGGGAGACAAGCAGAGGCTGAAGGAACTCAAAATCCTTCTCCGGAAGCTGGAACCAGAATTAGACGAACTCAATAGGAGATCGCCGAACCAATCTTATGGCGCTGCTTTAATCTCATCCCAAATCCGCGAGTAGAGGGCGTTATCTTCGCCAAGATCTTCGATGACTTCACTTAGTGCGAGGATTTCTGGGGCCAAGTTGATCGACGGGTCATTTAATAATTCTTGGTCAATGAGTTCATACGCGGCGACATTGGGGCAGAGGAAGAAGACGTATTCTGTGTTGGCGGCCGCAACTTCGGGCCGGTGCAAGAAGTTGATGAAAGCATGCGCCAGCTCAATTTGGCGGGCTCCGACAGGAATGACCATTTCGTCAAGGGCAATGGATACGCCTTCTTGCGGCACGAAATAGACGACATGCTCGTTTTCTTCCATGACCTGCATGATGTCGCCATTGTAGCCATGGACGAGCAGAAATTCGCCGGAGGCGATACCATTCTTGTATTGCTCGTTCTCAAACTTGGCCAAGTTCTTCTTCCATGCAATGACCTGATCGCGGGCTTGTTCAAGTTCCTCGATGTTCCGCGTGTTGAGGCTGAAGCCCAGATATTTGAGGGCTGCGCCAATGGTTTCGCGCATATCGTCCAGCATCGTCATACGTCCACGGAGATCTTCCCGCCCCAACATGGCCCAGGAATACTCTACATTATCAACACGGTCCGCGCGGTAGGCCAAGCCAGCATTGGATAACATGTAGGGGATCGAGTGCCTAAGATTCGGATCGGCGCTCATGGCGACATACTGGGGATCGAGAAATTCAATGTTGGGCAGCAGGGAATGGTCGAGAGGGAGAAGCATATCCTGCTGGTGCATGATTTGAACCATGTAACTGGAGGGGAAGATGATGTCGTAGCCTCGGGCTCCGGCACGTAAGCGGGCAAACATGGCCTCATTGGAATCAAAGGTGTCCAACACAACGCGGCAGCTGAATTCTTGCTCAAATTGGCGAATTAATTCCGGCTTGATGTAATCAGCCCAGTTGTACAAATGCAGCACGGGCTTGCCACGGCCACAGCCTGCCAGTAATCCGACCAATAATACGGGAATGATCCAACGTGTCATCTTATTCATGCCGATACTCCTCACGTGTTAACTGTTGCGCCCACCAAACGATTACAAACGTAACCACCAGCAGAATGGTTGACAAGGCATTGATCAAAGGCGGGGAGCCGTGTTTGATCATGCTATATATCTGGATCGGCAACGTGGTTGCTCCCGGTCCTGTGACAAAGAAGGTAATGACAAAGTCATCGATCGACAAGGTGAAAGAAAGCAGGCCTCCTGCGGCAATCCCGGGCGCCAGCAAAGGGAGCAGCACCCGCCAGGTGGCAGTCCACCAATTGGCTCCCAAGTCCTGTGCAGCTTCGATCACGGAAAAGTCAAAATCTTGTAATCGAGCCAGAACAACCATAGCCACATAACTGACGCAAAATGAGGTGTGGGCGAGGAAGATGGTTGTCAATCCGAGTCGCATTCCGGTTGCTACAAAAAATAGCAGCAAACTGATCCCCATCAAAATGTCAGGCACAACAAGCGGGGTGTAAATGATGGCATAGTGGATGCGTTGCAGGCATCCATGGAAGCGATGAAGTGCAAACGCTGCCAGTGTGCCCAACACCATAGAGACCATGGTTACCGATACGGCGACGATTAAGGTATTCTTTAATGCCTGCCAAATCTCACGTTCTGTCATGAGGCGCTGATACCATCGCAATGAAAAGCCACCCCAAGTCCCACTGAAGCGGGAGGCGTTGAAGGAGTGGACGATGAGGACGAAAATCGGCAGATAGAAGAAAACGAGGACCGCAATGGTGGTCAGCAACGGAATCCGGCTGCGTTTCATGTTCCTGTCTCCCTACGTTTCCGGCCTTGATTCGCAAGAATCATAAGCATGGGCGCCATCACCGCCAGTGTGAGGGCGGCAGACAATGCACTGGCATGAGGGAGGTTGCGGTCGACAAAGGTGCGGCGAGCAATCGTGTTGGCGATCATTTCGCTTCGGGGCCCTCCGACCAAATCGGGGATAATGTACATGCCCAGCGATGGGATCAGGACCATGAGCACAGCCGTTAACAGGCCCCTTTGAATACCCGGTAGAAAGATTTGCATAAAAGCTCGAAATCGAGAGGCGCCCAAATCTTGCGCTGCTTCGACCAGCCTGAAGTCGAATTTATCGGCAGCAGCGAAGATTGGCAAAATCGCAAAAGGCAACAAGGTATAAATCATCACCAATAATACGGCTTCCGGTCGATACAACAGCATGGTTTGGTCGTCGGCCAGTCCAATAAAGACAAGCATACGCTTAATGGCTCCGTCTGGGTGCAACAAGATCTTCCACGCAAAGATGCGGATCAGGAAACTGGTCCAAAAAGGGATCACCGTCAGTAATAGGAGGATTTGCTTCCAGCGTTGGGAGGCCCGGGCAATGTAATAGGCGCACGGCAGGGCAAAGATAATGCTAATGACGGTTGTGACGACACTAACCCATATCGTTCGCCAAACAATGGCTGGATAGTTGGGATTTCCGAGGCTGCGCAGCGTCGCCAAGGTCCATCCGGAGCCAATGCCGCCCCAGGGGTCGGAGGGCTTGAAGGCGATCCCGAATACCAGCAGAGTCGGGATCACAAACAGGACTGTCAACCAGATCAGAGAGGGAGTTGTCAGTAGCCATTCTCGTGCGGACCGTTTCATGGCTGTATCGTGTAATGGATTCGAGGCCGTCTCGCAATCGTTTTCACGTCTTGGCGCTTGAAATACAAAGTCGCTCGTTGACCCATACCGGTTTTTCGGTTACCAGTGCATCTGCATGAATACAGGTCTTCAGAGAATTCGGTGTGCGGGCAGATATGGCGTTCCTCTGCTTGTGGGATTCAGTGTGCTTTTCTTCAATAGCGGCTGTGTCTATTGGCGTCTAAACCAATTTCGTAATCACTTGTCTGCATTTCCGGATCATTTTCGGGTGGAGGAGAGCGATTTGCCTCGGATTGTGGCGTTGCGCCCTGTCCTGAAGCCTGATGATCTGGGCTGGTTGTCCGGATTGGCCGCCTCAGAGACCATCGAATCGAACGGAGATAAGGTTGAGCGCTACCACTACCGTAAGCAATATATGGATGCCGCGGATGATGAGGCGGGAGCGTATGACATGCTGCTGTCGCTCTATTTCAATGAGCGTGGCCGCGCGGAGGTCTTTGAGGCGCCGGCGCAGTTTGCTTCGATCTTGACGGAGGAGAATTTCGATCACGTCTTTGGTCCGATGAAGGACGGGATGATTGAACGGGATCGCCATGCCACTGGATGGTGGTGGGAGCAGCAAAGGTTGAATATTCCGAATCGAGAAGATATCCGCTTTTTTTTCGGAGTTCCTTCTTACACGGAGCCGGGGGAAACCCTTTCTTCGTATCATTATGCCTATGTGTTGGATGGCAATGAGCAGCGCTGGAATCCAACCGAATGGGATGCCTACACGCGATTTATTTTTGATCCTGAAACCGAGCAAGTACTGTTTTCTGAGACGTTTAAAGGTCGATTGCACATAGTTGTTGATCTTCGAGGGGAGCGAAATCTGGTTCAGATTGAACGTCTAAGTCGCTCCGACATTGATGAGTAAGCAGAAAAGGGAATGCAGATGATGCGAAATAGTTTATTAATCATGGCATGCCTTGTTGTGGGGGGGGCGCATGCGGAGTCGACGTGGTTGGCAGATCTGCTCGCTGGATATGCCCGGATTGAAACGGTAAGTTGTGATGTGCGACGAGATGTCTCGAATCAGGATGGAGATATTCGTTGGCTGAGTCGTGTTCTTTTTCAGCAGCCGGATCGTCTGCACGTCGAGAATTTTTCGCCTTTGCCTCGCCGGATCATTGCGGACGGGGCGGTAATGTATCAGCATAATGAAGGCCATCCTCGCGGTTTTCGTCGGGCGATTAACGATTTGGATGAGACGATGCTACTCAATTTGCGTCGCGTGCCGGGCACCTTGATGGAGCACCTGCTGCGATTGCAGCAGGTCGATGAAATTGTGTTGAGCAGAGAAGATGACGGCTCGGTGCTGCGGGCCTACAAAGTCGACGACGTCTATGTCGTGATTCAAGCGGACGAGCGTGATCGTTTGACGGAGATACGCTTTTATGCGGGCCCGGACCGAGAGCAGCTGACTGGGAGTGTAATTTGTACACACTTTGAGGAAGTGCTGGATGGGGTCTGGATTGCGATGCGTCATCAAGTTGAGGTAACGGCCGTGGGAGTGACGACTCGTGAGCGAGTTCGATTTTCAAATTATGAAGTGAATGTAGATATCCCCGATCGTTTGTTTGATGCCGACCTCTTTTTTGATGGGGTTCGTTGGGTGGATCGATTTGATCGACTGTGAGGGATGTCTCGTGCGGAAGGAAGTGTGAATGAGTGATTTATCGTGGTATGGAGTCGGAGTCGGGCTGATCCTGCTGGTTGGCGGTCTGATGGGATGGATTGTGCCTGCGCGTATGCAGGCTGCAATGCGGTCATTTCCTCGGCACCGAGTCGCCGCAATCATGTTGACCGTCGTCAATGTGATTTGGGTGACCTGGTTGTTAATTGAAACCCCGTTGGGGCGCTTCGAGAGCTGGAAGCCAGCCTTATATGTGTTGTCGCCCGCTACACTGTTGGCTGTGATTTTCTTTATGGATGAGCTGCTGGCTCCCCGAATGCTCGCAGGCTTCCTGCTCCTTTTGGCTGTGCCGATCTTAGATGCCGCTCGTTGGCATGAATCGCCATGGCGTTTGATCCTGACCACCCTTGTATATATTTGGATTGTCTGGTCAATGCTGGTGATGCTGAGTCCGTATCGGTTCCGACATACGGTGGAATGGTGTGAGGAAGACGGCCGACAGCGAATTGTGACAGGAGTATTCGCAGTCGTGGGAGCTGCATTGTTGGTCATGGGGTTTTTCATTTATTAGGAAGTCTGCGGGAAGCCATATGGCTGAGCAGAGATTAGAATCAGGAGTGAATTGCATGCATAGAATTTTTAACTTTAGTGCGGGTCCATCTACCTTACCTGTGGAGGTCTTGCAAGAGGCCCAGGAACATCTGTTGGACTATCATGGATTGGGGCTCTCGATCATGGAGGACAGTCATCGAGCCAAACCGTATATGGCCGTTCACGAGGAAGCCATTGCGAACATCCGCGAGTTGCTCGACATATCGGATGATTATTCTGTGTTGTTTTTGACCGGGGGAGCCTCAGGACAATTTGCCATGGTGCCGATGAACCTGCTTGGGGCAGGGCGCGTGTCCGACTACACAAACTCTGGAGCGTGGGCCGCAAAGGCAATCAAAGAAGCGCGCATTCAGGGGGGAGTGAATGTGATTGCGGATTGCGGGAAAGAAATTCCGACGCGCGTGCCACGCCTGGACGAGCTGGAATACACCGAAGGCGCTGCGTACGTTCATATCACATCGAATGAAACGATTTCGGGTGCGCAATGGCCGGAATTCCCTCAGACATCCAGTCCCTTGGTTGCTGATATGTCCTCGGACATGCTGTCCCGGCCATTCCCCGTGTCGCAATTTGGCCTCATCTATGCGGGCGCGCAAAAGAATTTGGGCCCGGCTGGCGTGACATTGGTGATTATTCGCAATGATTTGGCGGAGGTGGCGCCGGATTCCGTGCCGAACTTCTATCGCTACCGAACACATATGGCCGAAAATTCATTGTATAACACGCCTCCCTGTTTCCCCATTTATGTCCTCATGCTGGTGACGAGGTGGTTGAAGAAACGGGGTGGACTGGCTGCCATGGCGGAGATCAATGCGCGCAAGGCAGCCAAACTTTATGCGGCGATTGATGGTTCGGACTTCTATCGGGGGACCGCTGTGCCTGAATTCCGGTCTCAGATGAATGTGACGTTCCGTCTGCCCTCGGAAGAATTGGAAGCGCAGTTTGTGAAAGCGGCAACCGCAGAGGGAATGAGTGGTTTGAAAGGCCATCGCTCTGTCGGCGGGATTCGCGCATCTATCTACAATGCCATGCCCGAAGCCGGTGTTGACGCGCTGATTTCGTTTATGCAGGAATTTGAAGCGAAGAGTTAGCGCGTCGATTAACCGCAGATCACGAATCCGAGCGCGCTGGCTACATCGACTAACGATTGGCTAGCTCCTTCGAGCGTGATTCGGTATCTATTGAATTCGTGGCGTTCTGGGTAACTCCGTCGACAGGCCCGGAAATGAGCGGCCATGATGTCTGGCTCTGGAGACGCGCCTGCTCTGAGGCGTTCATCGTCTTGGAGGAGGGGACTGGCGAGCTTGATGAGTTCGGTCAGCACTTCCTGTGATGTTCGGCCCGTCGCATCGATGTGGCACTCCGGCAACTGAACCTCATTCTGTATCGATTCCGGATCCCAGATTGGGTCGAGTTCGAAAAAACGACAGCATTCTTCATAGACCTGGTAGGTGCCATTGAGACGACCTTGTTGCGAGTAGCCCGCCACATGGGGCGTGGCGATATCGATGAAATCGAGCAAATCATAACGGATGGCCGGTTCGTTCTCCCAGACATCGAGCACGGCTTTGTGCAGGGCCCCATGTCCCAGTGCTAAGAGGATCGCATCACTGTCCATGATCTCGCCGCGGGCCATGTTAATCAGAACAGACTCGGGAGAGCATGCCTCCAGAAAACGGCCATTGATGAGATGATGCGTGGGGCAGGGGCCGGTTCGGGTATAAGGGACATGCAGTGTGATGAAGTCGGACATGGGCAGGACATCGTCCAACTCCAAGAAGTCGATGCCGCGCCCTGCCTCCAATGCTTGTCGGGGGGGATCGTTCAGTAACACTGTCATACCCAGCGCTTCTGCCAAAACGGCTACGCGGGTGCCGATATGGCCGACACCAACGACTCCCAGTGTGCATCGATCGAGATTGAGGCAGAGCCGCTCGGCTTCGATCAAGATGGCGCTGATGACGTATTCCGCTACGCTATTGGCGTTACAGCCCGGTGCGGTGGACCATGCAATGCCCGCTTGATCCAGATACGGGATGTCGATGTGATCTTGTCCAGCCACTGCACAGCCGACGAATCGCACGGCTGTGTTATGCAGCAGCTCTTCGTTGATCTGTGCTTTGGAGCGTGTCACGAGGACATCGGCATTCCGCACATGCTCCTGCCGGATGTCTTCTTCCGGCAGCACAAGGACGCGTCCGAGAGTCGAGAACGCTTCGCTTCCTCCCAGCACGCTGGCTGCACAGACAATATTCATCAGGCTAACGAATTATTTCTTTACGGCTCCGGCTTGTGCTTCCTGCCTGGCTTTGCGACGCCGATACAGTGCTTGCTGAATAATCATCAAGACATTTTGTGTGGACCAATACAAGGCCAACCCGGCAGCGAAATCATAGAGCAGGACCAACATCATCACCGGCATGACCTTCATCATGGTGGCGTGGACTTGTTGTTGTTTCTCATCGCCACTGCTGGGCATCGGTGTCAACTTCTGCTGCAGGAACATGGTCCCAGCCATGAAAATCGGCAGCAGATTCAATGAACTCCAACCCACCAGGGGAATGGTGAAACCAAATTCAATGAGGCGCTCCGGCTCGCTGAGATCGCTGATCCAGAGGAAGCTGGCATGTCGCAATTCAACGGCGGAACGCAGGAGATAGAAGAGACCGATGAATACGGGAATTTGGACAATCATCGGCAAACAGCCACCCAGCGGATTGACCTTGTGCTCTTTGTAGAGCTGCATCATGGCTTGTTGGCGCTTTTGAGCATCGTCTTTGTATTTTTCGTTCAGCTCCTTCATGAGCGGACCGATTTCCTGCATACGCCGCATACTTTCAGTGCCCTTGTGCGTTAAGGGCCAGAAGGCGACTCGAACAATGACTGTTAGCAGCATGATCGCCACACCATAATTGCCGAACACGCCGTAGATTGCAGTCAATCCAATCATCATCAAGCCCGCAAAAAAGCGGATCGGCCGCCATCCCAGTTCCATGATTAAATTTTGGTGGTGGCCGAGTGCTGTCAGGCGAGCAATGTTTTGGGGCCCGACATAGAGGAAGAATTCCCGTTCGACGGTGGCGTTGGGAGCCAGGTTTTGAGCGGGGAATTGAAGGGCGGCGCGCAGCGACTGCATCTCCCGGTCTTCACCGATTTCAGCAAACATCCATGTATCTTGTGAATCGGTGGTGCGCGGGCGCAGGCTTTGAACGAAGAATCGATTCTTGACTGCGACCCAGTCGACTGGTGTTTCCAGCGAACGTTCAAACAGGCCCGGTGGAGAATTCCTGAACCAACGATTGTTGATGTCGCGGCCCCAGCGTTTTACATTGCCACCCGGCATGAGTGTGTCAATGGAGATCGGGAACGTCCCATAGGCGCTGGTCCCCCCAGGCACAGGTTCCATGCGTCCCGTATGTATGCGAAAGGCGGGAAGCGACAATGCTTGGGAGTTGAGATTGATGAATGTGTCGCGGACATGGAAGAGATAATCATCCTGGACTCGGATTTCGCGCTGGAATTGAAGTCCCAAACTTGTCTCCCGAGAAAACCGAACGCCCATCCCGTCAGGTAACTCGCTGATTTCAAAGGGGTAACTGGGGGTTAACTCCGCAATCCCGCGGAGAGCCAAGGCCGGTGCTGATTCGAAATCCAATACAATGGGGGGACTATCTGATTGGTTCTCTTCGGCGAAATCATTCAGCGTGATGCGGCCAATCGCTCCACCGAGAGAGTTGAATTCGACAACGATTCGCTCCAAATCGAGAATGCGAACTTCGCCGGGTTCAACGGGTGAGATATCCTCAACGAGCGTCGGTGCCGCATCACTCGTATCGATGGGGGCAATGACCTCTTCCTCTGTTTCTGGAGGCAGCAACTGCGGGACAGCATCCGTGTCAGCTGGCATGGGTTGAGTGGGGGCCTCTGCAGGCGTTTGCTCAACTTCTGTGGGCGTTCCGTGATCCGGGAAAAAGGTGGGTTTGATGAAGTGTTGATCGATCTGTCCCCAAAAGAGAAGCAGCAGCATTAAACCGACCATGATCAGAACATCTTGTTTTTTCATAATTGAATCTCAGTGTTTGCTATCATTTGTCTTTTCCTGCCCGGGCTGGCCCGCATAGGAGGGAACCGGATCATAACCTCCCGGATGCCATGGGTGACATCGACAGATGCGCCGAATCCCGAGCCATGAGCCCCGAATCACACCGTGAAGCTTTAATGCCTCGATGAAATAAGTTGAGCAAGATGGATGAAATCGGCACGTTGGTCCCAGTAAACCGGAAATCGTCATCTGGTACAGCCGTATCAAGCCGATTAGTATCCATTTCATCTGCCTTGTTTACCCTGTTGGGCGGTTTTCGTCTACCTTCAGAACGTGCAGCGATTTCATTAAGCGGATCAATTCGGATTCCACAGCCTCAGATGATGCGCGGACAATGGGTCGTCGCGCAATCAAAAGCACATCCTGTCCATCGATTATTTGATGGCGATTCCGCCTCCACGCCTCTCGCAATCTCCGTCTCGCCAAGGAGCGGTGAACCGCTGGGCCGACTTTTCGGCTCGTGATGATTCCCAGCCGTCGGTTGGCATCTTCTCCAACGCGGAGCCTTGCCACCATGTACCTACCCACAGCGACCCGAGACTGTTTAAATGCCTCTTGAAAATGGCTGGAACGAATGAGGCGTCGAGAGCGGGGAAGCGACTGATCAGGTCCGCCGGTCATGGTGCCGCTTCCCCTCTGGAAAGAAGGAGGCCTGAGTCCCACTTAGTCGGACACAGTCAGCGATTTGCGGCCTTTGAGCCGTCGTCGGGCCAAAATCTTGCGACCATTGGCAGTTGCCATCCGTGAGCGGAAGCCGTGCTTCCGGGCTCGCTTCAATTTCGATGGTTGATACGTTCGTTTTGTCATGGAAACCTCTGTCTAACAATTGCAAAAAGAAGGCGCACGATAACAGGTCTGACTATTCTGTCAATCGTAATTTCACTTCCTTGTCCGTGGCACTTTCCAGCTCGCCTTCGATTGCGCGAACCCAGCCCAGTCATGGATACGAGCGGCTCCATACATGGTATAGAGCCAAACCAGCATGGGTAGATGCCGAAATTCCCGACCTTTGATACTTACATAGACAGCCGGAGCCCCTACGACGCCCAGCGGCGCTAGCCAGCCGAGAAGCGGCCACACTTGACCCAATAGGGCTGCTGCGACAGTGCCGGAGAAGGCGATGATCATCGAGAGCAAGCAGGCCAGGGCAAACCGTGGAGCATTTCCGCCAATCTTACCACCACTAATCCGCTTGATGTGGGCGTAGCTGTTCCGATTGGCATGCCAGACTTGTTGTTTGTAAAATGTGCCGAAGGAGGACGGTTCGCCGTGATGGAGGACGCGCAATTCGGGAACCCCGAACACCGGAATCCCCGCCATATAAGCGCGAAACGCGAAATCTGTGTCCTCTCCAGTGGGGAGGGATTCATTGAAGCCATTGACCTGGTCAAAGACGGAGCGGGTTAAGATCATGTTTCGGGTGGTGGCCAATCGAAATCCTTCGTGCCGCACCACCGCACGTCCGCAGACATCTTCGAGGCGCGGATTCTTGTTGAGCCAATGGAAATTCCAAGCGGCTTGCATTCGGTTCATGGGATCGGGGGGGCGGGCAGGCCAACCCAGCATGACTTCAGGAAAATGCCGGAGTAAGGGTTCGGCCTGAATCAGCCAATCTGTGGCCAGCTCGCAATCCCCATCGACATAGGCGATCCATTTCCCCTTTGCGTAACGGGGCCCCGCGTTGCGGCACACAGGGATATTGGCGCCGGGGAGCTCTGCAACGCGATCAAACCCCGCCTGACGAGCGGCCTCGGCGGTGCCGTCGCTGCTGCCGCCATCGATCAGAATCGACTCCACATCGACACCCGCTGGCCGCTCCAGTCCTTGGATCGAGCGTTGCAAGCGAGCTACGTGACGGGCTTCGTTGAACGCCACCACAATGATCGAAAGCATACAATTTGAGTTTGATTCTGGCATATGAGTTGATTCAGGCAGTCCACGATTCTCCGCCGGTTACGTGGTGGCGGAGGAGGGATTTGAACCCCCGACACGCGGATTATGATTCCGCTGCTCTGACCAACTGAGCTACTCCGCCAAAGAGATAAGAGCCGGGATGCTAGGTAAATCCCATCGCCTTGTCAACTGGTGATTCCTCAAAGCCCAGGGGCAGACGCATCTAAATGCCCAGACATTTGTCCATTTCCGGCTCCGTCAGGGTGGGAACAGTCATCCTTGCCTGTTCCTTTTGAGCAAATC
>SLBD01000172.1 GCA_007126515.1 Kiritimatiellia bacterium | reverse complement strand
AGAATAGAGGAGGCGCCGCTGCCCACTTCCTCGAAAATCGTAAAGAGCAAGTAGCAGTTTTGATCGAGCTCGAGTTTATTGTCGCGGAGGGCTTGGGCCGCCGCCAACATACAAGCCACACCCGCTTTGTTGTCCAGATGGCGAGAGTTAATGAAGCCGTTGTCGGCCAATTCAAAGTCTGGATCGATCGCCACAAAATCACCGATCCGAATCCCTAATTGATGGAGATCATCGGCCGTGTTGGCGAATTCATCGACGCGCAATTCGATGTGGTCCCAGTCGACTGGCTGGGTGTCGACTTCTTTGTCAAACGTGTGTCCCGAAGCTTTGAGGGGCAGAATGGTGCCTCGGCACATTTTGCCTTCGCTGGTGAAGACCGATGCGCGGGCCCCCTCGGCAAACCGGCTGGACCAGGTGCCGATTGGGACCAGTTGCAGGCGCCCAAACCGTTTCAGTCCTTTCACCATCGCTCCCAGCGTGTCGAGGTGGGAGACGATGGCGCGTCCAGGCGATTTTTGTTTGCCTTCCAGAACGGCGCGGATGGCCCCTCTTCGTGTCAGCTCAAACGGGATTTGTAACCGTTGCAGTTCCTCGCCCACGAAACGCACGATGGTATCCGTGAATCCGGACGGGCTCGGGATTGAAATTAATTTTTGCAGGATATCGGTCAAATATTCGAGGTCGATACCACTATGTTCATTGGGTTCCATGAAATCCTTTCAACGACTTTGTGGAAAGAGTAGGTCGATAAATCGTTCGGCCGTTGGCTGCGGCTCATGATTGGCCAATCCGGGCCGCTCATTGGCCTCAATCACAACGTACTCAGGTTTGTCGATTGCGGGCACGAGAAAGTCTAATCCCACAACCGGCATATTCAAGGCACGGGCAGCTTGTTCGGCGGCCTCGATTAATGTTGGATGAAGATCGGCCGTGACATCATGAATCGTGCCGCCGGTGTGAAGGTTGGCTGTCTTGCGGACGACCAGTGTTTCGTCTGCGGGCAAGATATCTTCCAGAGAATAGCCCGCGCTGGCAACACAACGCTTAGTCTCTTCATCAACGGGAATGCGGCTTTCGCCGCCTGTGGTTGCTTGTCGGCGGCGACTGAGCTTGTCGATCAACTCCGCGATCGTGTGCTGTCCGGTACCATTCACTTCGGGCGGCTTGCGGATGGCCGCTGCGACAACTTCGTCGCCGATGACGATGATGCGCAAATCGGTGCCGGGGGCCATTTGTTCCACAATCACCTTGTCGCAATAGGCCTTTGCCCGCTCCACAGCTTTAACCACCTCTGCATGGCTGCGGAGATCGACAGAGATGCCTTGGCCTTGTTCTCCGCGTGCCGGTTTCACGACCAGTCGCTGATGCTTGTCCAGAAAGGCCGTCAGCTCATCATCGTCCCCAGCTTCGATCTGTTCGGGGACAGAGAGGCCTGCTTGCGCAAGCAGACGCAAGGTGAGGACTTTGTTGTCGCACCAGCTCATCGAAATGGCCGAGGTCAGTGCTGTAAGCGATTCTCGGCAGGTGATTGATCGACCTCCATACGAGAGTGTGAAATAGGCCTCATCCGCATCAATAATTTTGACGGCGATTCCGCGACGCCTGGCCTCGCGGATAATGATTTCGGCATAGGGATTGAGTGACTCTTCCAATTTCGGTGAAACATACAGCGGTTCATTGATCGGGCTCTTATGTTTCAGGCAAAAGACGGGGACACGCTTGAACCCCAGCTTTTCGTAGAGTTTGACCGCATGTGCATTGTTGTGCATCACCGACAAGTCCATGTAGGCCCGGCCCAAGGCATGATAGTGCTCGCATAAGTAGCGCACCAAAGCCTCACCAATTCCCGGCAGAGTCGCACGTCCGTCTACGGCGAGAGACCAGAGGCTAGACCCATTTTCAGGATCGTGAAAAAACAATTCATGGTCCACCCCCGCAGTCACGCCGACAATGTCCCCGGTGGCCACATCTTCAGCTACGATATAGGTCAGCACCCGGGATCGTCGATGGGCCCATAGGTATTCAGGATCAGCCACCACCATTTGTCGGGATTCATAAATGCGATTCAGCTCCTCGATATCACGCCTTGTTTGAATCCGGCGAATCACCAGTCCTTGGGGGCGATCCCGGCCGAAGCGGTATTGGCTGAGCCAGATCCGGTAGGTATGAGATGGATCCAGAAAGAGTTCTTGCGGCGCGTAGGAAACGATGACATGCGGGTCGCGCACATAAAAGGCCACATCTCGTTGCCCGAGTTTTTCCTCTTGCAGGGCAACACCCAGTTTCTGTTGATCCTCAAATGTATGGGCAAAAAAGAGTCGGCCCCAGCCCATGTGCAGACACGCATCCGCTTTCATCTTTCGTGCGATATGCTGGGAGGGCTTTTCCCAGCTACGCACAGAGGCGGCACTGTTACGTTCAATGCGGTGCGTTAAGGCATGTCGTCTAGGCATGGGAGTCTAGATTCCTTGGACTTGAAACCAGTATTCAAACAGAGCGATTTGCCATAACTTCGAGCCGCGCAGCGGCGTAATATGCGATTCCGGATCTTTCAATAACTGATCCACATAGCGGCGGTTGAACACCCCGCGCGACTGGGCTTGTGGTTGCTGAAGAATGTCGGTGACCCAATTTAAATAGTCGCCGCGCAGATATTTCAAAGCGGGCACTGGGAAATATCCCTTGGGTCGATCGATCACCTCACTGGGAATGACGTGACGCGCTGCTTCCTTGAGGATGTGTTTGCCGCCTTCGGCAATCTTGAGTTCCGGGGGCATGCGCGCCGCCAATTCCACCACCTCATGATCCAGGAACGGAACACGCGCCTCCAGTCCCCAAGCCATGCTCGTATTGTCGACCCGCTTTACGGGGTCGTCCACAAGCATAACATGCGTATCCATCCGCAAGGCTTTGTTGGCTCCATTTTCGGCTCCCGGCTGGGCAAATCGGGAGGCAATAAATTCGCGGCTGAAGTCTCGATCAATGAAGGCGGGCTGGACCGCTTCGCAAAACTCTTGATGATCGCGATCGCAAAACACGCTGGCGTATTCAGCGACTGGATCAGCCGCATTCATCATGGGAGGGTACCAATGATAGCCGCCAAAGACTTCGTCGGCTCCTTGTCCGCTCTGCACCACCTTGACATGTTTGGCCACTTCTTGTGACAGCAGGAAAAATCCGATCACATCATGACTGACCATTGGTTCTGACATCGCCGCCACGCAGGCTTCCATCGATGGCAGGGTACGGGCGGCATCGACGCTGAGTTTGTGGTGGGTGGTTTCAAATCGTTCGGCAATTGAGTCGGAGTATTCAAACTCGTCGCCTTTTTCATTATTCACTGACTCAAACCCAATCGAAAATGTTTGCAGCCCATGCTGTCCCGCTTCCGCCAGCAAACCGACAATCAAGCTGGAGTCGACACCGCCGGAGAGCAGAACTCCGACGGGGACATCTGCCACCAAGCGGCGTTGTACCGCTCTGCGCAAGACATCGAGCGTCAATTCCTGCCAGTCGTCAAAGGGTCGCGCTACATCGTCGGGTTGCGGTTCGTACGCGATCTCCCAGTAACAGCGTTCGCGGCGTTGACCATTCGGTTCCAGGGTCAGGGTCGTTGCCGGGGCCAATTTGCGTACGCCATTTAGGATGGTATGCGGTGGCGGCACCACGGAATGGAAGCTCATGTAATGGTGCAGGGCAACGGGATCGATCGAGGTGTCTACATTGCCCGCCTGGACGAGCGCGGGCAGGGAGGAAGAGAATCGAAAACCACCACTGTCGAGGTTTACATAATAGAAGGGTTTGATGCCCAGTCGGTCGCGGGCGCAGAAAACGCGCCCCGAATCCCGTTCCCAAAGAGCAAAGGCAAACATACCGCGGAAACGTTCCACACACGCTTCGCCCCAGGCGTGGTAGGCTTTCAAGATCACCTCGGTATCTCCATGAGAGAAAAAGGAGTACCCCTTGCCAATCAGCTCATCGCGCAGCTCGCGATAGTTGTAGATCTCGCCATTGTAGACAATGCCGAGGCCTAACCCATTATCGATCATGGGTTGTTGCGCGTGGGTCGAGAGATCGATGATGCTCAATCGACGGTGTCCAAATGCCATGCCGTCGCGGACCAACATCCCTACATCATCGGGGCCGCGCGACACCATGGTCGCTGTCATCTTTTCCACCGCGGCGACCGATGGCTGGTGTCCCCGTCTCGTGATTTCCCCGCAAATTCCGCACATCGTCTTCTGCTTTCGTTAAGATTTATGATGTTCCTTGGAAAATCATAAACCACATCGTCAAACCCAATCAAGGTTTAATCGGGGAATCCCCGCGGGCGGGGTGCAGCGCATATTCGTCTACTTGCGTAACCCCATGGAAAGAATGACGAAATACCCAAGTACCCAAGCACGAAAGATGCAAGACGCCCGAACGCAAAAAGCTGTCCTGCAAAAAAATGTATCGGTGTTACTCAATTGCCGCTGCGATGTCGGATCGATGGCGGAGAGGAAGGTCGCGTAATTGTTCGATCAAGGCATAGCAGGAGTTGCGCGCTGCGGGTACGCTAGATCCTGTGGCAACGCAGTTGAGGACGCGCCCCCCGTGTGTGTGCCATTCGCCTTGATCTTGCCTTGTTCCTGCATGAAATAAGTAATGGCCTTGCGGGAGTTGGGCTGTCTGCGTGTCCAGATCCGGCAGTGGCTGTGAACCATTGCTGGAGCCAGGATATTCCGGTGTCGATAAGACCACGCAAACGGCTGCGTGCTGGGGCTGAAGTCGATAGAAATTCTCTTCCTCCTGCTCCACGTTGGATAATTCTGCACAGCGATCAAGTTGGCCCGCCGCCGCCCACTCCAGTAGGTTGGGCAAGTCATCTCCAATCGTTGGCAAGACGGCCTGGGTTTCGGGGTCGCCCATGCGAACGTTGAATTCGAGCACCCGAAAACCGTGTTGCGTCCGAATCAATCCCACGTAGAGAAAGCCGCGATAAAATATGCCGTCGCGTTGTAATCCCTCCAGAATCGGGCGCAAGACGCTTTTGTGGATGGTCTCCTGATCGGCAGCCGAGATGTCGGGGACGGGCGTGAACGAGCCCATGCCGCCCGTGTTGGGGCCGGCATCACCATCGTAGGCGCGCTTATAATCCCGCGCCGTGCCGATCTGCATCGCGCGCTGGCCGTCCAGCAAGAGAAAAATACTGAGTTCGGGGCCTTTCAGGAATTCTTCGACCAAAGCGGGCTGCGGTGTCCCGAATAAATCACCGCTGACAATGCCGTCTACGAATTCGCGAGCGGGTGCGACATCGTCGAACAGAGCGACGCCTTTACCGGCGGCCAATCCGTCCGCTTTGACAACGTAGGGCGGCTCAAAACGCAAGGCGGCTCGGTCAAAGTCGGCGATGCTTTTGATTCGCACCGCCTCCCCGGTGGGGATGCTGTTCCGGATCATAAACTCTTTGGCCCACCATTTGCTGGACTCCAATTGCGCCGCAAACTGATTCGGCCCGAGAATGTGAACATCCGAATTCTTGAGCCGAATCTGATCGACCCAGCCTGCGGCCATCGGTTGTTCAGGACCAAATACGAGGGTGGAATCAGGCTGGCTGAGCAAGGCATCGAGATCAGCATCTTCTAGCGGTCGGTCCAGCGCTACCGAGCGGCCACTGTCTAAAGCGGGGGCGATCGCTCGAATCGCGTCTGATCCGCCAAACGAATAAACGGTCTGCGTCCGGGCAAGCAGGGTGGCCAGCGCATGCTCACGCCCTCCTTTGCCAATAACCGTAAAAGCACTCATAAATTTTCCTTTATCGAGAAGGGATGCGGATTTCGTGTTTCAGAGAGATCTATCTGTATACCCTGAAATAAATCTGAGGACAATCTTGTCAGAGCAGATTGTTGACTCCGAGTATGAATAAGCAGATTATATGAGAGAAGGAATGAAAAAGCGGAAGCAAGATGCATATACAGTTTTCACGACATGCGAAAAGAAGGTTAAAGCTGTATAAGATTGCCGCCGTGGTTGTCTTTGACATACTTCAAGAGATTGATCTCAGTGATGGCCAACATCAAATCATCAGGAAGTATGTTGGATTCGAGTATCCGATCAAAATAGTGATATCTGTCCGAGGAAACGAAATTACAGTGATTACGGCCTACCCATTGAAGCGAGGAACGAAGAATGAAAGTTCATTATGACGAATCAGCCGATGCCTTGTATTTGAAACTTGGCGAAGAGGAGCCCGATGGCGTGGTCGAAGTTGCAGACGGAGTCAATATCGATACGACCGCAGATGGCAAGCTGGCAGGCATTGAAATCTTGAATGCATCCAGTAAGATTAATGTAAGTACGATTCTGTCTTACACGCTTGAGCTGGATCGGGAGCTGTTAGCCAAAAAGATTGCTTAGAGATAGGCTGAACCCACAATAAGCCTTTACCACCGGATGCGGTCTCGCTGTGCTCCGGGGGCAGGATCAATGTCGAGTAGGTGGGCAACGGTGGCGTGCAATTGCAATGAATGGGTGGGGCCCAGATCAATCCCGCCAATTGGTTCGCGATACCGCCAAACCAAGAGAATGCCGTTCATCTCAGGATTTTCCAGCACACAATATCCGTGCATGCCGACCGCTGATGCCGTTTCGTCGGGTGTGGCGGTCAATTCTGGGGCTCGCCGATTAAAAGTGTAGCCGGTGTCTAGGATAATCACCAAGTCGCCCGTCCGGTCGGGGTGATTGTAGGCCCAGTGTTCGGGGAGTTCATGTGGGCGGTATATGCGGACAAAGGAGTGGGGGGATACGTTGTTGTAAATGACCTCCTCGCGCTGCGCTCGTTCAACAGGATCGGCAATTGTATGCAGGAATACATGTGCCATGTTGCCGGAGGTGGTCATAATGATATCGTCACCCTGTTCTTCTTCGCGGCTGATGCCTGTTAATAGGCGAGGATTGACGACGGTATGAACAGGACTCATGCCGTGATCGGAGGTGATGATCAGGTAGAGCTCATCTTGCGGAGCCATGCGGCGCTCGAACATCCGAATGACTTGGCGAGTGAATCCACTCAAGATGCTGTCTGTCTCTCGCATCACGACTCCGATCTCGCGGGAATCGGGCCCATGAGAGTGACCGACTTGATCGGGGCGCGGCATATACCCCATGAACAGTTGTAAGGGCTGAGAATCGCGATCCCGTCGCCAAGCTCCGAGCAGCGGCCGAATCCGATCGCGGTCACTCAAGCTGCCGTCGTAGCCGGTGCCAAAAAACGAGGCCGCGTCTGGCCCCGTTTGAAGGTGGGAAAGTACCCAATCAAAAACCGCAGTTCGGCGACCTTGCCGCTGCGCAGTATTCCAGATCGGTTCTGCATCGAGCAGCTCAGGATTGTTGGGAAACGAATAGGAGCGTCCCCGCACACGGTCATGAAATGTGTTCAGTGACACGCCATGTTCGGCCACCGGCACACCCGTCGCTTGCGAAACATGGTTGGGAAAGGTGAGAGAGGGAAACATGGGGGCGAGCGCCAGCGAGTAGGCGCCTTCACTCATGAGTCGATCAAAAAACGGTGTCCGGGCCCGCTCAAAATAGTCGGGTCGAACGCCGTCAACGCTGATCCAAACGACCACGGTCCTGGGTTGGCCGTCGGGCGCAGGATCGTAGGGCTGGACACCGCATCCCGCCGCCAGCAGGAGGGTTGCCCCAAGCAAAGCATATTTGAATCCTCCCCAAGACGATACACCCTGCAGTCGGTTGAAAATGGGTTCTAATCGTTTGGACGATTGCATCTGTCGATACTCAAACGGCAATGACTTATGGGGCATCTTCTGCAGTCGGGGGCGGATTGACTGGCACCACGGTTTCCTCAGTGACTTCCTCTTCCGTCTCCTCGGCTTCATTTTCTTCCGGCTCAACGGGAGTGGCCGATACCAATTTGTCGCCCTCTGCCAGTGAAATCAATCGGACGCCTTGCGTGTTGCGACTAATGGTGCGGATATCTCCCACAGAGATACGAATCATTTGGCCTTTCTCGGTGATCAGCATCAACGCATCACTGTCGTTGACGGAGTGAGCGCCGACAACCAACCCATTGCGTTCCGTGGTCCGAATGGTGATAACACCTTTACCGCTGCGTTTTTGAGTTGGATATTCTTCGAAGCGTGTTCGCTTACCGTACCCATTCTGGCAAATAGCCAATAGGGTGTGATCGGCTTCGACGACTTCGATGCTTTCTACAGCATCATTGTCTTTTGCCAACGTAATGCCGCGGACACCGCGTGTGTCGCGTCCTTGATCGCGAAGCTGATTTTCGTGGAAGCGAATGCTCATGCCATAGCGGGTAACAAGCATGAGCTCGTCATCGCCACCGGTCATTTTGACACCGATCAGCTTGTCGCCTTCATCAATGGCAATGGCAATGATTCCGCCGGCGCGGGGATTGCCATACGCGGACAGATTGGTCTTCTTGACGACACCGCGATCGGTGGCCATGACGAGGTGCTTGGTGTCCTCGAAGTCGCGCACCTTGATCATGGAGGCAATTTTCTCGCCAGAATTGATCTGTAGCAGGTTGACAATGGCTTTGCCTTTGGTGGCGCGACCGCCTTCGGGGATTTCATAGACCTTCTGCCAATGCACCCGACCATTTTCGGTGAAGAAGAGGATGTAGTCATGGGTGTTGGCCATGAATACATGTTCGACATAGTCCTCTTCTTTGGTGCCCATGCCAATGACGCCTTTGCCGCCCCGCTTTTGTTGGCGATAGGTGCTGACCGGGACGCGTTTGATATAACCGGTATGGGTGATCGTGATCACAAAGCTGCGGTCGGCGATCAAATCTTCGATATTGATTTCGCCTTCATCGGGAACGATCTCGGTGCGTCGTTCTGATCCGTAAATCTTGCGCATTTCGAGCAAGTCATCTTTGATGACACCGTAGATTTTCTGTTCGCTGGCGAGCAAGTCGCGCAGGTAGTTGATCAGCTTGATGACTTCAAGATATTCATTTTCGATCTTGTCGCGCTCCAAGCCAGTCAGTTGATACAGGCGCATTTCCAGAATGGCGTTGGTTTGCAATTCGGACAGGCCGAGCTGTGCCATCAATTGTTCTTTAGCAGTGGCGCGGTCTTTTGATCCGCGAATGATTTTGACGACCAAATCCAAGTTGTCGAGGGCGATCTTGAGACCCTCGAGGATGTGGGCGCGCGCTTCCGCTTTTTCAAGATCGTATTTGGCGCGGCGCGTGATGACTTCGAACCGGTGCTCCACAAAGCAGGTCATCAGTTCTTTCAGGTTCATGACGCGCGGTTGGCCGTGATCGATGGCCAGCATGATGGCGCCAAACGTCATTTCCAACGGTGTGTACTTGAATAAGTGGTTCAGGAGCACTCGCGGTACGGCGTTGCGCTTCAATTCGATCACCACGCGAATCCCATCCTTATCGGATTCATCGCGGATATCGGAAATGCCTTCCAGCTTCTTATCTTGAGCGAGCGAGGCAATCTTCTCAATCAAGGTGGTCTTGTTAAGCGTGTAAGGAATGGCCGTGATGACGATGCTTTCCTTGTTGTGGGCACCGGTCTCAATGGCGGCTCGGCCTCGAACTTTCAGCAGGCCACGGCCGGTTTCGTACATGCTCTTGACTGGACCCAATCCGCACACCAGGCCACCTGTGGGAAAGTCGGGGCCCTTGACGAACTGCATCAAGTCAGCAATTTCACAGTCCGGGTTGTCGATCAGGTGGACAATGCCATCAATCAATTCATTGAGGTTGTGGGGCGGAATGTTGGTGGCCATGCCGACGGCGATGCCGGTGCTGCCGTTGGCCAATAAGTTGGGGATCCGGGCGGGCAGGACAACGGGTTCCTGCAAGGTCTCATCGAAATTGGGCCGCATATCGACGGTGTTTTTCTCGATGTCGGACAGCATTTCTTCGGCGAGCCGATTGAGGCGACACTCTGTGTACCGGTAGGCCGCCGGTGGATCGCCATCGATACTGCCGAAGTTGCCTTGCCCATGAATTAAGGGGGACCGCATGGAAAAATCTTGGGCCATGCGCACGAGCGTGTCGTACACGGCCGAATCGCCGTGGGGATGGTAGTTACCAATCACTTCGCCGACCACCTTGGCACATTTCACGAAAGGTTTGGCGTGGGTCCAGCCGCGTTCGCGCATGGCGAATAAAATACGGCGATTGCCGGGTTTCATGCCGTCGCGGGCATCGGGGAGGGCGCGGCCAACAATCACACTCATCGAATAATCGATGTATGCCCGCCGCATTTCATCTTCAATATTGGTGCGGTCGAGCCGCTCGTTTTGCTGATACATAATTCTGAGTCCCAATTAAATTAAATGTCCAGATTGCGCACATTCAGCGCATTACTGAGGATAAAGTTTCGACGCGGTTCGACTTCGTCGCCCATCAGGATGGTGAAGATTTCATCCGCTTTGACGACATCCTCAAGGACCACGCGATCCATTTTGCGGCATTGCGGGTCCATGGTGGTTTCCCAAAGTTGTTCCGGATTCATTTCGCCCAATCCTTTGTATCGCTGGATCTGCAACCCTTTGCGACCCATTTCGCGGACGGTGTCCAGTAAGCCTTGGAGAGAATGAATCGGAATCTTCTCATCCTTTGAGTCGGACAAATAGAACAGCGGGGCTTCCGACTGAGCGAGCTGATCTACGCTGAAACCACGCTTTTCAAGAATCGAAACTTGCTTGGCGAGCGGGTTGGCCGAAAAGATTTCCACCCATTGCACGCGCGGGTGTTTCGACGCCGCAGATGCACCGTTCCCATTGCCTTCGGTGAAGATTTCCAGTTGATCTCCGAGTTGCTTCTCCATTTGCTCGCAGTAGGAGCGCAATTCCGATTCGGTGGCCACGAATTTGTATTCGATGCCGTGCGCATGACGGACTTCAACGCGATATTGGGGCAGCAGTCCCTTTTGGGGATCGCGGTGGGAGAGATAGTCTTGGAAGTCGATACCTTTGCGATCCAATCGCCGGGCGATGTCTTCAATTTCTCCCAAGGCGGTGAGGATTTCCTGTAATTGCTTGTCGTTGCAGACGGGTTTGCCATCTTCAGTGACTAAACCAAGGTCTTCTGTGCCCAATTCCAGCAGGATGTCTGTCAATTCCTTGTCGCTGTCCAGGTACTGCTCTCGTTTCTTGCGTTTGATCTTGTATAAGGGAGGCAGGGCAATAAAGACATGGCCGCGCTCGATCAGTTCGGGCATTTGGCGGTAGAAAAAGGTCAACAGCAGGGTGCGAATATGCAGTCCGTCGACATCGGCATCGGTCATGATGACGATTTTGTGGTAGCGGAGTTTTTCGATATTGAACTCTTCCTTGCCAATCCCTGTGCCAATGGCGGTGATCATGGTGCGGATTTCGTTGTTGTTCAAAATCTTGTCCAGTCGTGCCTTTTCAACATTCAGCACCTTGCCCCGCAGCGGCAGAATGGCTTGGAAACGTCGATCACGGCCTTGTTTGGCGGAACCACCGGCGCTGTCGCCCTCGACAATGAACAACTCGGTGATGGCGGGGTCGCGCTCCGAACAGTCGGCCAGCTTGCCAGGCAGGGAGCCGCTGTCGAGGGCGCTTTTGCGTCGAGTCAAATCACGCGCTTTGCGAGCCGCCTCTCGCGCTCGCGCCGCCAGCATCCCCTTTTCAATCACGCGGCGGGCGACGTTGGGATGCTCTTCAAAGTACGTCGCCAGTTCATCGTTCACGATCGATTCGACAATGCCTGCGACTTCGCCATTGCCCAATTTGGTTTTGGTTTGGCCTTCAAATTGAGGATCAGGCACTTTTACGCTGACGACGGCCGTCAAGCCTTCGCGAATGTCATCGCCGCTCATGCTGACTTTGTCATCCTTGATCAGCTTATTGGCGCGGGCGTATGAGTTGACCGTTCGGGTTAAGGCCGACCGGAACCCGCTCAGGTGCGTGCCGCCTTCGATCGTATTGATGTTGTTGGCAAACGAGAACAGGTTTTCGGCATACGCATCCGTGTATTGCATGGCAATTTCCACGGCGATGTTGTCCCGTTCCCGCTCAACATAAATGACTTTGGGGTGGAGAGCGTTTTTGTTGCGGTTCAAATGCTCGACAAATTCCCCGATGCCACCTTTGTATTTGAATATTTCTTCGCGGGCAGGTTCTTCCTGAGAGAATTTGATTTCCAGGCCTTTGTTCAAAAAGGCGATTTCGCGCAAGCGGGCGGCCAGGGTGTCCCAATTGAATTCTGTGACTTGGAAAATCGTATTGTCGGGGTAAAAAGTGATTTTGGTGCCGGTCCCTTTGGTTTTTCCGATGGTCTCTAATTTTGAGACCGGGAGGCCGCGTTCAAACCGTTGGTGATGAACTTTTCCATCCCGTCGCACTTCCACTTCGAACCATTCGCTGAGGGCGTTTACACAGGACACGCCGACACCGTGCAGACCGCCGGATACCTTATAGGAGTTATGATCGAACTTGCCGCCGGCATGCAGGGTGGTGAGCACCACTTCCACGGCCGGCTTCTTTTCCGTCGCATGCATATCCACGGGGATGCCGCGGCCATCGTCATTGATGGAACAGGATCCGTCCGCATTTAAATGCACATGGATATGATTACAATAGCCAGCCAACGCCTCATCGACGCTGTTATCGACCACTTCGTACACACAGTGGTGGAGGCCGCGGGCAACCGTATCGCCAATGTACATGGCGGGCCGTTTTCGGACCGCATCGAGCCCGCCTAGGACCGTAATATTTTGAGCATCATACTTGGCGCCACCGGTTGGCTGAGCCTTCGAATGGGCTTCTTTTAGGGTTTCTGGATCCGGCGCAGGCTCCCCCGCAACCGCCTGATTTGCATCATCGGACATAAACTAACTCTCCCGTGGAAAATGAAAGAGCAAGACTATCAAGTTCGTGCCAATTCCGCAACGTTTACTTGCTGTTGTTCGGGGTGGACTATCTAGGTTAAGACTGGTCGCTGAACGACCCATCATAACGCGGATCAGTCGTCGCCCAGGTCCGCTTGATCGCAACTCAGATGGCATTATGCTAGACACGCAGGCATTTCATGAGGGATATCGGAGCCAAAGGGAGATGATATTATGTCTAGAATTGCACCCAAACCGGACGCACACTACCCTTGGTATCTGCGTTTGATGTACAAACGCCAGAATCGTGTGTATGGACAACGACTGATTCCGACGCAGATTTGGGGCCGGGTTCCGATTCTGTTACGGCGGTTCTTGATGTGTTTTCGCGCATTTGAACGACCGTCTTCGCCGCTGCCGCCCGCGTTGCGGGCGCTGATCACCGTACGCGTATCCCAGATCAATCATTGCGCGTTCTGCGTCGATTTCAATTCCATGCGTGTACTCAAGCAAGGTGCAGAAGAAAATAGGATCGAGGAACTGGACCGGTTTGAGGAGAGCGACGCTTTCACGGAATCGGAAAAGGCGGCGCTGGCATATGCCGAAGTCATGACTTTCAGCGACCGGGCGGT
>SLBD01000189.1 GCA_007126515.1 Kiritimatiellia bacterium | reverse complement strand
TGTTGCGGGCGAATTGATAGGAGCAAATGACGGGTTCTCTGCACTGAAAGGGGAATTTCTCACCTTCTTTTGCCGCCGCATTGTAGGACTTCGACTCCAATATCCGACAGGGCAAAAAGAATTTTTCGGCAAGCTCCTGATGCCACTGTTTGCGCAAATTCGCGGGTGTAATGATCAAGATGCGTCGCTTGCGTTCCGCCCATCGTTGAGCTATGACCAGGCCCGCTTCGATTGTCTTTCCCAGACCGACCTCGTCGGCCAATATTGCGCCGCGAGACAGAGGAGAACGAAAGGCAAATAGAGCGGCGTCAACTTGGTGAGGATTCAAGTCAACCTGGGCGTCAACGAGCGCCCCGGCAAGTTTATCCACGCTGTCCGAAGGGCAGCGTCTCGTCAATTCATAGGCGAAGTATTTGGCATGAAAGGGCGTTAGTTTCATCGATTCGCTGGTTTTTTGCGCCACATAAAGGTTCATCGGTCACAGTCTAAAGCGTAATTTATGAAGGCACAGAGAATGATTAGCAAGGGCTGACAATTGTAGCTATATCGTCCGAAAGCAGTTATGGCGTTTGGATGCGGTTCTAGTTTGGAACCGCATGCCCTAGTCACTTTTGAGGTTCCTGTTTGGCCCCTCAAAGAAGCATACTCTTTGCGATCCCTGCGCTCTTTGCGGTTAATCTTGTTCATGGTTCGATAGGTGGTCGCAATTTGCGACCACCCTGGTTCTTCTTTACGCAATACTTGGCGCGTCGTTCCCGCACTCCAAATCCGATCTTCTTGGGTGGCGGTTCGGGCGGCGTCATCAACTGGCGAATGGCGTCGAAGACCACTTGGAACTGGGCGTCGTATTTCTTCTCCAGTTCGGCAAGTTTCCGTGCTAAATCTTCGTGCGTGGCAAGAAGTGTTCGCAATTGGACGAAAGCCCGCATAATGGCGATGTTTACCCGGATGGCCTGCTCACTGTTCAGCACGGTGGAAAGCATGGCCACGCCCTGCTCGGTGAAGGCCATCGGGGCATACTGTGTGCCGCCGCGCCTTTCGCGTTTTGAGGTCACAATTTGTGACCTCAAAGTCGCAATCTCTTCCGCCGAAAGCACAAACATGAAATCATCGGGAAAGCGCTCGGCATTCCGCTTGACCGCCTGCTTGAGTGCTTTTGTCTGAACGCCGTAAAGCGCGGCCAGGTCGCGGTCCAGCATGACTTTCTGCCCGCGCAACAGGATGATGGCCTCGCGAATGCGTTCAACCGGGATTAACTTTGTGTTCTTAGCGGACATGATAAATCTACCTTGTCCACGTCGGCCCGTATCACACCCTGACGCTACGTGAACAACGCAAAGATAGTATACCTGTCCAAATCACTTGGCCAGTCCGTTTGCGCCTTATGCCGAAGTGCCGGGTTATGTCTCCTGTTCAATCCTCGGGATCGGTATAGATGGCGTCGTCAAGGTCCTCATCGCACCAATCAACGCCTATATCAAGCGCCACCGTAATGAAAACAGCAAGTGCCGCCCCGTTTCTTGAGTGAGCTTTGCCTCAATCTCCTCAATCAATCGTTCGCGGTGTTGGTCGATATTGTCCTGCGCGTCGAACATGGCGCGGCGCTTGTCGCTGCGTTTCTTTTCTAGCGCTTTGATCTCCTTCTGACACTTTAGTTTTTCTTCGAGGCCGGGCGCGGCGGTGGCGGCGCGGCGCATTTCCTTGATTTGTTTGTCGAGGTCCTTGATCTCCTGTTCCAAGCCGATTTTGAGCGAGTCTCTACTTCAGGGCCGCCAAAATTGAGGATGCCGAAATGCCGATGACTTTTGGCTTGACATAACTACGCAATGTATTCACAATCTATATACTCTAGGCGGGTGTAATTGTGGGGTGGCAGTTGTGCCCTCTGCGAAATAATAACGGATATGGGGAGACGTGCGATGCATTCGTTTTTGCGATCCGATCGAATCCGCCGAGTATGCTGTTTGGTGTTGGGAGGGTGTTGCCTGGGGCCGGGTGATGTGATGGGGTTTGCCGCAGGAACCGGAGATGCCAGTAACCCGTATCAGGTCCAGACGGCTGAGCACTTGGATGCGGTTCGCGATCATCTCGGCGCTCATTTCCTTCAAATTGCTGATATTAATATGGATGTGGAACCCCATAATTCCGGTGCGGGTTGGATCCCGATCGGTACCACATCGAATCCGTTCACCGGCGTCTATGATGGCAACGGACATACGGTTTCCAACCTCTTTATCAATCGCACGTCGGACTACCAAGGCCTGTTTGGATTTCTTGATGATGGACGCATCGAGGGATTGACGGTTTCGAATTTTGATGTAACCGCTCGCGATCGCAGCGCCGGGCTAGCGGGCCAGATTGAAAACAATAGCGTGGTCTCGAACTGCGTCGCCATCGGGACTTTCACGGCGAGATCGCGCGCCGGGGCACTGGTCGGATCTGTCCAAGATCACTCCCGCATTGAGGATAGCTATGCCATTGCCACGGTGATTGCTACCAGTGAGCGGGTGGGGGTGTTAACGGGACAGTTATGGAACAACTCGGCGGCCGTACGGTCCTTTTCGCTGGGCTCCGTCATCGGCACAATCCGGACCGGCGGCTTGGTTGGGAATCAAAATAACAGCACGGTTGAAGATTCCTATAGCGGGGCGGCGGTCACTGGTACCAGTAACGTCGGCGGTTTGGTCGGGGCGGTGTCGGGCGGAGCGGTGGTGCGATCCTATAGTTACGGAGAAGTCGAGGGTTCCGGCAGCAGTATTGGAGGATTAATCGGGGATGTTTCAGTAAGCCCGGATGTGTCGGATTCTTACTGGGACGTGGAAACCTCGTTGCAAGCAACCAGCGGCGGTGAACCGGATGCAGCAGGTAAACCGACATCGTTTATGGTCCAGCCAATTACGTACGTGGATTGGGATTTCGATACGCTGTGGGCGATTGGCCATGCAGGGGACTACACCTATCCCTATTTCCAGGGGCAGGCCCCCGCCACGTTGCCGATGGCCGATGTGTTGGTTCCGTTTGCCGCCGATCTGGCGATTGATGGCATCGCACTACTCGGCGAAACGTTGATGGGCAGTTACACCTATTTCTCCAGTAGCGATGGCCATACGGAGGACGTCGCATGGTTTCAATGGCTGCGCGCGGACGGGCCAGCCGGACCCTACGAGGAAATCACTGATGCGACCAATATCTTGTTCGAGGTTGATAGTGGAGGGGAACATCGCTGGTATCAGTTCGAGGTCATTGTTCGCGACGCGACCGGAGTAACCAGTCATACGCACAGCGTCACACTGGATTTCATGGACGGCGCGGGGACGCCTGCCGACCCGTTCCGAATCGAACACGCATACCAGCTCAACGGGGTGCGCGACCATCTCGGGAGCACATTTTTGCAGGTGGCAGACTTAAACCTGGAGTCCTACGTGAATTGGCTTCCAATCGGGACGCAGGCGGAACCTTTTGCCGGTGCTTATCACGGCGGTTCGAATGTGATTATAAGCCTGACCATCGACCGGCCGGACGAAGATCATGTGGGGCTGTTCGGATACATGGATGGCTCTTCGTGGGTGCGACATCTGACGCTGACAGATGTCGCTGTTACAGGCAGCAACGCCGTCGGCGCAATCGCGGGATTCAAGGAATCCACTGCGGAAGTTACGAATTGCCATATGACCGGCGTTGTCACGGGTACCGGAGATTATGTCGGCGGGCTGTTCGGACGATTGAACGGGACGCTCAGCGATTCATCGGTGGATGCGACGGTGACTG
>SLBD01000073.1 GCA_007126515.1 Kiritimatiellia bacterium | reverse complement strand
CTGAGTGGAGCCGGTACCGTGGCACCCGGTCCGGGTATCGAAACGTTGACTGCATCGTCGGTCAGTGGACTGAATTATCGGTTCACATTCACGGAAACCGAGGCTTCGATGCTGCGATTGACTGGCGGCACACCCTTTGTGGGTGACTTGAATGCGGCAAACACGATAGAGATCTTCTTTGATGTGGGGACGTTGGACTCAAGCAGCGTGTTCGAAGGCGGCTTCTTCACGGATGAAGCGGCTGATTTCTTCACTGCGATCGAGAATGCGACGTGGACTTTCTATGTCCGTGATGAGACAGGGAGTGTCGAGCACGAAGGCGAGACCTATTCACTCTATACCGAAGCATTAGATCTCAGCACGGTCAGCGCGACCATCGACTTCGGCGCAGGGCCGGTCAGCGGTCGCATCCTGAAGATTGGCGAGGCGGAAGCACCCGCTGGTTTTGCTGGCTGGCAGGCCGGCGAATTCACCGAGGCCGAATTGGCCGATCCCGCCATTAGCGGTCCTTTGGCCGATCCTGATGACAGCGGTATCCCGAACCTATTGCGCTATGCCTTGGGCTTGGGTCGAACGGATGCCTTTGATGATGCTCTGCCTCAAGGTCAATCGATGCCTGCGGGAGGCATCCTGAGTCATCGTCGGTTGTTGGACGAAAATGCAGGGGTTACCTATGTGCTCTGGGTTCGGGCTGATCTGCTCACTGGAGAGTGGGAAGAGGTTGTTCTGGGAACGGACTTGATAGAAATCGGAACAGAGCCGACTGGGGATGGCATCACGGAGGTGGTCGAGTACGAAGTGCCGGACAGCACGCTTGAGAGTACACCTCGCTATTTCCGGTTGCAGGTTCAACTGCTAGAAGATTGAGGTAGGGGATGCGGTGCGGTTAAGTCTGGCGATGAAGAGTGCCATCATTTTGGTGCCCTTTTGTGGATATCGTAGTTCCCTGCTGTCTCTGCCAGCGGGCACCCGGAGCGCAGTCGAGGGGGATCCAGCATGTTCAGGATGAGCTCTCATTCGTGGCTGGCATGCAAGGACAGGAATGTCCTTGCTCCGGAAGGTGGGAACATGGGCATTCCTGCCCATGTAAACTGTAGATTTGCTTAAAGAGAACAGGCAAGGATGCCTGTTCCACCCTGACGGAGCACATAACCCTAAAAAGAGCAGTTGAAACGTCATGAAAAGGGGAACTCGGTTAACGAGAGCGAGCGACGAGAGCGAATTACGAGTCGTGAACTGCTTATCGTCTATCGTTCTCGTCGACCGAAGTAGCGGCGGCGGGAAGCGTACTTGATCTATTCAAGTTCTCTGAGACCGTCAACGCGGCGTCAGGCTGGCGGTGGCGCCGCGAACTGTATATTGACCATCTTCGGAGCGATGAAGTGTTACACCGGGAGTTTCACTGGTATAGGTTTGCTGCCGAATCAGACGTCCGTTGGGCGAGAATTGATGGAAAAAATATCGTCCAGGACTCGCTTGATGTAAAATAACGGCATTGTGGTTTATGTCGACACGCAGCTGGGGCGGCCGAACGCGCAGGAAGGAGCCCAACGGAATTACAGCAAAGCAAATATTGGCGTTAGGATCATCCACACGAAAGAGTAACTCATCGCGTCTATTTCGGTTGACTGTCATGAGGCGATACAGTCGAGTGCCGGTTCCCTCTGTCGGGACCGCAGGCAGTTGATCCAGTTCGAGACCTGGAACCACATCAAAGAATAATGTCTGCGCGCCGAGCGTTTGACCACGCCATGCCATGCGAACGCGAACGGTATACGGACCCACGGCGCGGATATCAAAGCTGTCTGTAATTTGAATGGCTTGGCTAATGGAATCCATTGGAGGAATGATTATTTCTCCCTCAAATAGATCGGGATTGGTTTGTCGAACCAATCGCCCTGGACTGCGTTCGACTTGTAACCATACTGTGGACGCCGGATTCTCTGGCGTTAGCCGAATGGGTTCTGCCGTGTTGTTGCGAATACGTATATTCGCTGTAATGGGCTCATGTTGAATCACGGTCGTCTGCGATAAGCGGGCCGATATGTCGACCTGCGCATGTGCAATTAATGGCGAGCACGCAAAGAGGAGGCAGAGTTGATAGGGTTTAAAGAGATATTTCATGCGTGGTGTTTCCTGTCCTGATAAATGCAAAGATCATCTGCCCGATGCTAGACGTGTTGCCACTCGATTCGGCAATCCAGCATCATGAATTTTTTTCTGTGTGATCCGGAAATCGTAAGGAACGCGATGCAATTCAACTTCATTTTTGATTAAATCAAAGGTGGCATAAGCAGCGCGAGGATCTCCATCTCGCGGCTGCCCCACACTACCCGCATTGATCAAGTACCTTCTGCCTAATAGGATCTTGATTTTCGAGTACAATCCAACACGAACGCGATCTGTCTTTTCAAAAGCGAGGGGCACATGTGTATGTCCGTAAAAGCAAAGGGAGGTCGTCTGATAGGCGAAACTCGCATCTGCCTCTAATTTATCAAACACATAGCCCCACATTTCCGGCGTGTCCAATGTGCTATGCACGACCGTGAATGTTTCCACCCGATTGACGTAGTTTAAATTGGCCAAAAAGTGACGCTGCTCATCCGATAGTTGCTTGCGCGTCCAGTCAACCACATCGGCTGCGATGGGATGAAAGCCCTCTAATTCCTCGTCAATCGCGCAGTAGTGATCGTGGTTACCTTTGACAATAGGGCACTCGAGCTCTCTGACTCGTTCAAGGCATTCGACGGGGCTGGCGTTGTATCCGACTACATCGCCAAGGCAGACAAAATGGGTGACCCCTTGTTTTTTCGCGTCCGCCAGCACAGCGCAGAGAGCTTCCCAGTTGGCATGGATATCACCTAGAATGGCATATTTCATCAGTATTGGCTCAATGCTTGATTCGGAATCCTGATTCGGTTCCCCACGGCTCAGACCACTGTTGGCTTAAATGTCGAATACAACTGCCTAGTCGGGAACGATAAATGTCTCGGATGAACGCTTCGATTTCTGCTTGCCTTCCTTCTATTTCCATCTGCACGGATCCATCCCACTCATTTCGAATCCACCCGGAAACAGTATGATTCAGTGCGATAGTTAGCACTGTATATCGAAATCCAACTCCTTGCACTCGCCCCTGAAAATTGGCAATCAATCGTTTCAAGCCTATATTCTTATCGGGGCTCAATCGGTGCTGAACCTCTCCTGTATCATCCATTCCCAATTGGGTTCCATTATTTTTACAGAGGCATATAAACACAAATCAAACGGCAGTTCAACGGCGAAAAAAACAGGCTGCTGGGTATTCCAGCAGCCTGTTGCCTGTACGTTTTGAACTGTCTCGCCTTTAAAACCGATATGCAACCCGGCCACGAATGATGCTGTCGATATCCGAGTTCTTTGATGTCCCGCCATGGAGTGTAAAATGGAGATTCCGATTGGCACGATAACTCATACCTCCCAAAAAGACCAATGGGTGAGAGTCGTCATCAAAACCGAAATCATCTTGCTGCTTACGCCGCGACAGCTCTAATTCCGCAATTAAAGAGAATTTAGCGTCCAAATCCCAAACAATGGAACCCGCAATGGAAGGAACATTGTCCTCGTCATCAAGAATTAGATAACGTGCATCCGCAACAAAATGAAACTTACGGGATACAGTTGTGCCAATGGCAACGCCCACCGTGTAGTCTACATTACCGGTACCTAGTCCCTTGTCCTCATCTCCTGTGTCGAAACTGATTTCGGCGTGGGGCATGATCCATGGATAGCCAAAAAGATCCTTATAGGCGACGAATTCAAACCCAAGAGTGAAATCACCAAATCCGCTTTCGCTGGATCCAAAATCAGGGCTGATTTGATGATAGGGCAAGGACATATTGGCTGCAAAGTCTCTCAGAAGAGTGTAACGAAAATAAGGAGCGAACGTCGTGATTTCTCCATCCTCAAAATCATAGTAATAGAATTCCAGCCCAACCTCAGACTCGTACAGGCGCGGGAGACGATTCTCCTTTGTTAACGCAGTACGGATGGGCTCCGCAAATGCATGACCTCCTATTGCTAGGATCAATCCCGCCAACAGACATTTTCTTATCATGATCGCACTCCTCTACACATTGGTTCGCCATTTCAGGGTCAGTTATTGGACTGTACACGGAGACCCAAAGAGAGGCTACCAAAAAATTTCCTACAAATCTGTTTCTCTTTCGTTCAGTTCATGTGTGGCTTGTTGTTGATCTAATCTACAGAGAATCCGGATCTGGCAGTGTCAGAATATCCTCCAGCATATCCTCAACAGTCCGATCTCCCAAGCGTTCGGGTTCACTTCCCCGAACCACCTCTCGCAAGTCGTTCAGTTCGGTCATGGCTGCCTCGAGATCAGCTTCTCGTTGACGAACTGTAAACGTGGCCAGCAAAGCCCAAACAACCGCAAGCGCTGTGATCATTGCCATGATTCCTGATGCCGCCTTCCACTGTCCTCTATGCCATCGACGTCCAGAGCGGCCAGTCCGCACGGGTGTAGGTGTAGCGGGTGGATGTATGGGGGGGGGAGTAAGGTCCGGTGTTTGCATCGCTTGCCTTCCCTTTTGAATTATTGATCGAGCGCGACTAAAGCAGCCTCGTAATTTGGTTCCTGAGCTATTTCGGGCACTTGTTCCGTATAGATGATTTGATTCTTATCATCCAACACGAGAATCGCTCGACTCAACAAGCCAGCGAGCGGACCATCGACAATTTCAACACCATAGTCCTTGCCAAAGGAGGGAGCACGAAATGTCGACAAAGTGACCACATTATTGAGCTCCTTTTCACTACAGAATCGTCCAGCAGCAAATGGCAAATCGGCCGAAATATTCAACAATACAACGTCTTCTTTGCTGGCAACTTCTTGATTAAATCGGATGGCAGAGGCAGCACAAATACCTGTATCCAAGCTCGGCACGATACTGAGAATTTTCTTTTTCCCTGCAAACGTTGATAAATTGACATCTTCCAACGAGGCGTTTGTCAGTAGGAAGTCAGGCGCATCCGAACCTTCTGGCGGTAATGATCCAGCGGTGTGAATAGGGTTTCCCTTAAATGTGATTTGAGCCATTGTTGTTTTCTCCTTTGTTTGATTTGGTCTTAAAATCGATAATTTATACCCGCGCGGATGAGGCCGTGGTCATAAGTGAATGAGTCGCGAGCTGTTAGAGTGTCCTTTTGCAATCCTCCCCGTGATTCTACTCGACGAGTTCTCAATGTCGTATCTAGCCACACCCATCGATATTCGGCAAATACTTCCCAGCGACTGGTTAACAGTCGTTCGATACCCGCGACCGCATGATATCCCAACGAATTCTCTGGATTCACACTGACTCGTGAACTCTGCACGCCCGGCGGCAATGCGCTGGATTGAGAAGCCAATGAACGGTTGGCATACTTGTTCTCTGTGCGCATATAATAGTAGCCAATACCGCCGCCCCCATAGAGCGTGGTGAGTCCCATTGGATAAGTAAGCCGGAGGCTTGCAGCGGTTCCGATTATTTCTAAATCGAATCGATCCTCAAACGGGGCTTGGACAATACCGAGATCATCAAGCCGATCCGTTTGTCGGGTGATGGATAGGTCAAGTGACCAGTAATCACTGCGCTCGTAAGTAACCTGCCATCCAAATCCAACTTGAGAATCGCGGATATCGCCTCCACGAGGATATGCGACATGCGGTCCGTCTTTTAATCTGGATTCGGCCTGTACGGACATTGTCAATAGTCCAGCTATGAGAAAAGGGCGTAGGTATTTTATCATCATTCACCTGACCTCTGGCAACGATTATAGACATCGTCACACATACTGAATTGTACTCAGTGTCTTTGACTGCATTGTGGAAGCAAGCTACATGAGTTCAGGATATTGCGCAAGGTGATTTCAAGTTGATACGCTTGCCAGTGCGGGGCATAGTGCTGCTATGAATTGGAAAGAATTCTTCGACTCGATCGGTCTGAACGGCACGAAATGGCAGTGGCGAATCATGCACTGGCAGCAAAGGTGGGCAGATCGTAAAGAGACATTTCGGCAGCAGCGTGGTCATGTGGCTTATCGTCACAAATTTTGTTCCTGTGGGGCGTTGTTGGACCGGGACGAGCGGGAGTGTCCGCATTGCGGGAAGAGAGCGCCCTCGTGGCGGGCGCAAGCGGTCCGCCGCGCCGTCGGGCTCGTCGTGCCATCGGCGTTGGCTGTGTCCAGCACGCTGGTGATCATCAATAGTGGCTTGTTTATGTTGGTCATTGCCCTGGAAGGCGGTGGTGCTTTATTCGTGCCTTCCATTCAGGTGTTAAGAGATTTGGGGGGATTTATTCCATCCGAGTTCCTCGCCGGGCGTTTTTTTACAGTGATCACCTACGGATACCTGCATCTCGGACTGTTTCATTTCGGATTCAATATGCTTGTTCTGTCTCAGGTGGGCCCGATGCTGGAACAGGAAATCGGTAAGGCTCGGTTCTTTACGCTGTATACGCTGGCGGTGATCGGTGGCGCTGTAGCACGCCTGGTAGTCAGTGGGCCTGCTCCCATTCTGTTGGTCGGGGCCTCTGGTGGATTATTTGGATGCATCGGTTTTGGCATCAGTTATTACCATGCGGCGGGTTCGCGCGGAGTGGAGACAATGCGCTCTTTTTTCGTGCGTTGGGTCATTTATGCATTCATGTTCGGTTTTTTTGTGGGAGCTGACACCGTTGCCCATGTCGGCGGATTCTTAATTGGGCTTCTGGGCGGCTATGTCATGGGTAACGAACGTGATCGCGAGGCGTTGAATCCCTTTTGGAATACCGCTGCCACGGCATGTTTGCTAGCGACTCTGGCGTCATTCGGCTGGATTATCTGGGAGCGGATCGGGGCGTAGTTCCAGATGATCTCCCGGCTGAATCACGTGCCCGCATAAGTAGGCTTGGCCCGTCATGCGTTTGCCTCCCTCGGGCTGTACTTCCCGAAGCAACAACGCTCCCGCGCCCGTTGCAACCAAAGGCCCCTCCGGGAGGCAGTCAATGATGGTACCCGGTGCTGTAGATGACTCCGACCGCACATCCGCGTCAAAGATCTTAAGGACCTTACCTTGAAATCGCGTAAAACACCCCGGCCAAGGCGTGAATCCGCGAATCCGATTGCGAATCAGGGTTGCTGGTTGTCGCCAATCAATCCAGCCATCTTCTTTTCTCAATTTGTAGACGGTCGTCGCCTGCGATTCGTCCTGAGGCACTCGTGCTGCCGTGCCTTGAGATATGGCATCTATGGCTTGCGACAAGAGGTTTCCACCCAGCTCAGCTAATCGAGGAGAAAGGCTGGCAGTAGTGTCATCGGGTTCGATTGGAACCTCCTCTTGAAGGATGATATCCCCTGCATCCATGGCTTCGCTGACATACAAGATCGTCACACCTGTTACCGTTTCACCATTGGCTAGAGTCCACTGAATCGGGCTGGCGCCTCGATACTTGGGTAACAAGGAGGGATGCACGTTAATGGATCCGAGCGGAGGAATGGCCAGAATTTCTGGTTTGATATATTGGCCGTAAGCGACGACCGTAATTAAATCGGGTTGCAATGCGTTTACATCTGAGACCGCACTCGGAGCCCCAATTCGCTCTGGGGCAAGTACTGGAATTCCTTTTGATTCCGCATAGGCCTTGGCGGGGCAGGGGGCCACTTTTCGATTTCGGCCTCGAGGTCGATCGGGTTGCGACACGACTGCGACGACCTCATCCTGAGGTCGATCTAAAAGCCGTGCCAGTGCTGGGCACGCCAACTCTCCAGATCCCATGAATAATATCCGCATCGTCTCTTTTCTCCTGACATCAATATGGAGGCTTGAAGGGCTGCGAGTCAATCATCGTCCACTACGAGGAAGAATGGATTTCCATGGAAATCATCCTGCTGTACAGTGCTCTGGAATCAGCTCAGTTATCCGATGAAGTGCATCATTCAATATCATAACAAGGCCAAGACAGAGTGGCTTGCCTTTGACAACCCAGTTGAGGTTGCCTGTGCACATGAGCCTGCTGACGTGTTGCCGCTTTTGCGTCAACTGGAAGCCGTGGTGCAGGAGGGGTTCTGCGTTGCCGGATATATGACCTATGAGGCTGCTTCGGGTTTGGATCCAGCTCTCGATACTCATCCACGAGGTGGGAACTTGCCGTTAGTAAAGTTCGGGATTTACAAAAATATGGCGCACCATGACCTGTTTCCCCTCTGCGGGGCTGAGTTCCAAGTGGCAGATTGGTGTCCGTCACTGGAATTGGTTGCCTATGAAAGAAATGTGGCGCGGATTAAAGAATGGATTGCCTCAGGTGATACCTATCAAGTCAATTTTACTTTCAAGTTGAAGGGGCAGCTGTCGGGCTCTACTCCTGGCTGGTTCGCGAACTTACTGCACACGCAGCGACCGCTCTACGGTGCCTATATTGAGGATGACGATCATATCTTCTGTTCAGCCTCTCCCGAGTTGTTCTTTCGCCTGGAAGGCGATCAAATTTCCTGCTGCCCCATGAAAGGCACAAGGGGGAGGGGGCTGTCATCTGTGTCAGACTCTGCCGTTGCGATGCAACTGATGCAATCGGACAAGGATCGCGCCGAAAACATCATGATTGTGGACATGATGCGGAATGATCTGGGGCGAATTGCCGAGACGGGAACGATTGCCGCCTGTCGGTTGTTTGCCGTGGAGCAATATCCAACTCTCTGGCAGATGGTATCGACGGTTGGGGCGCGTACGACGGCAGGGTTCGCCGACATCATTCAGGCATTATTCCCCTGTTCGTCCATTACGGGAGCTCCCAAGAAACGAACGATGGAAATCATCCGGACACTGGAAGACCAGCCCCGTGGCATCTACACCGGCACAATTGGTTGTCTGTTGCCAAGCCATCCCGCCACGGGCAAACACGAACGCTTTGGCACCTTTAACGTGGCCATTCGTACCGCTCATGTTCAGGCTCAGTCTGGCGAGGTTGAATATGGAACTGGCAGCGGAATTGTCTGGGACTCCGTGCCGGAACAGGAACATCGGGAGTGTCAGACCAAGGCTCTGATCCTTTCGGAATCCGCCAGAGACTTTGAATTGCTTGAGACCCTGTTGTGGCGGCCGGGTTTGGGCTGGTTTCTACTTCGAGAGCACGAAGAGCGTTTATCTGCAACGGCTCGTTACTTCGATTTCAATTTTGATCCAGGGGCATGGCGTACCGCCCTGGACACAGCCGCAGCGAACCTGCCAGCCACAAGACATCGGGTACGAGCTACTCTGGCTAAGTCTGGAGAGATTCACGTTGAGTCACTTCCTTTGCCGTTAGGCCGAACAGCGTGGCGGGTTGATCTGGCTGCTGAACCCGTAGATCAAAAGGATCCGTTTCTCTATCACAAAACCACGCATCGGATCGTGTACGACCAGATTCTCAGTCAACACCCGGACGCAGACGATGTGATTTTGTGGAATCAATCCGGCGAAATCACTGAGAGCTGTTTTGCGAACGTGATCGTCAAAATCGATGGCGAATGGTACACGCCGCCTGTTGAGTGCGGCTTACTGAATGGCGTACTGCGACAAGCGCTGGTGAAACGAGGGCGTCTTCAAGAACGGATCATTCGTAATGATGACTTACGAAGTGCCGAGAGAGTGTTGCTGATCAATTCGGTACGGGGATTTATTACCTTGTCTTCCTGGAGCAAGGACATTCCTGTCCTTGCAAAATGTCTAACTTAAGGCATGGGCAGGAATGCCCATGCTCCCAGAGTTCGGACCCCCGGCGCTTCTATTGGGAAATGCGAAATCTAAAGTCTGAGCTGCCGCTGCTCTGGCAGCGGTTCGAGCGGCCCTAGGCAGGCAGCATCATCATTGGTAATGGAATTGATCCGACGTGATATAGGCCGGGCACTGAGTTGCGGAGCTGCCCGACGAATGATGGGGTCCAAATCCATGGGCTGATAAATGGATGTGTCCAGCCATGCTGCTTCATCTTTGGGATTGAGAATGACTGGCATCCGATGGTGATACTCTTTCATGAACTGATTCGCAGGGCGCGTTAAAATTGTAAATGTGAACAATTCTCCGCCCTCGCGATCACTCCAAACCTCCCATAAGCCTGCAAACGCAAACAACGGCTGAGTTTCCAGTTCAAAATAGTACGGCTGTTTGGGAGCGCGAGTCCTAGCACCTGCTGTTGCAGCTTTCCATTCATAGAAGCCATTGGCGGGAACGAGGCAGCGGCGATAACGAATGGCATTTCTAAATGACGGCTTCACCCAAACGGTTTCCGCTCTGGCATTGATGAGTTTACTGCCGATCGAAGGATCCTTGGCCCAACTGGGCACCAATCCCCACATACAGGCATCGAAAACTCGCTCCTTATTCAGTGGTCGAATGATCGCGGCTGGTTGCGTCGGAGCGAGATTGTACCGCGGGGTCAGATGAGTATCAGCGGAAATATGGACATCAAATCGTTCTGCGAGCTCAACCGGTTTGGCTTTTTGGACAAAACGACCACACATCAATTATTCTCCTGAGTCGTCTCCGAGCCATTCGGTGATTCAATTGATGAAGGTCGAGTGCGATACGTACTGACAGTTTCTTTAATCAATCCAGCCATGGCCAGCCCCACACCCGGCACTGTTTGGATGTCCTCGACGGTCGCACGTTTCAATCGAGCCATGGATCCAAAATGAGTCAGGACCTGTTGTTTGCGCTTTTCGCCCATCCCTGGGACTTCATCCAGAATAGACTCTCGCAGACGCTTCATGCGCAGACGACGATGATAGGTAAGAGCGAACCGGTGGGCTTCGTCGCGGATTTGTTTACAGACCTTGATGGCATGAGAATCCTCGGGGAGGCGAATAGGAGCGATGTCCTGAGTTGCTTCTGATCTCTCGTAGGCTAAATCCATTGGATAGATTTCTTCAAATTTCTTTGCCAACCCGACAGCGGGCAGTTGCTGTAAACCCAAGGCATCCAGTTCGCGTCGGGCGGCCCGCAGTTGTGTGATTCCACCGTCCAAAATGACCAAATCTGGCAGAGTCCCTTTTTCTTCAAGCAAACGGCTGTAGCGCCGACGAATCACCTCCGCCATCATGCCTGGATCGTCAATGCCTTGAATCGTCTTGATCCGGAATAGGCGATAGCGATTCCGTTGGGGCATTCCATCGACCGCACAAACCATGCTGCCAACAGCAAACGTGCCGGAAATGTTTGAGATGTCATAGGTTTCAATTACGCGTGGGGGAATGGGTAAACTCAACAGATCTTGGAGTTCATTGACCCCTGCCTGCGCTTCATCGGTCAATAGAGCCAGTGATTTTTCGCCCCGGATGCGACGCTTGATGGCATCGCGCAGCAAGAACAGTGTGTCTCTCAAGGCGGCCGCACGCTCAAAATCTTTGCGTTCAGCGGCAGCTTGCATCTGTTCCTCGATCTGTTTTAGCAGCTCTGGCCGTTCGCCACGCATAAACCCAATCGCCTCCGCAACTTGAGCCTGATAAGCCTCTGGCGAGATCTTGCCGATGCAGGGGGCCGAACAAAAGCGGATGATATCGTTGAGACAATGCTTGTGATCACTTTCATCTGGGGTACGTGGGCGGCAGACGCGCAAACCAAATTGTTTTTCGACAAATTCTTTGGCGGCGTAGGCTGCGGCAGAGTTGGCGTAAGGACCGAAGTATAGGGCACCGTCTTCCTTGCGGATACGACAAGTCGTGAAACGAGGAAACGGTTCGTTGGGATCCACTCGGAGCAAGAGGAAGCGCTTGTCATCGCGAAACAGGACATTGTACCGCGGGCGGTATTCCTTGATCAAACGGCCCTCCGTGATGGTTGCTTCAGCCTCGTTTCGAAGAACTAGAAAATCGAAGTCCGCAATACTGCGGATCAGGCCACGCAGTTTCGGTTCGGCGGATTTGAGCGTGCCTTGCCGGAAATAGGAGCGCACACGGTTCCGCAAGGAAGAAGCTTTACCCACATAAATGATCTTCCCATGTTGATCACGCATGAAATACACGCCAGGCCGGTTTGGCAGCGTTTGTAACTTAGCTTTGACTTTTTCAGGGACCATACGCGTTGACAATAGCACGGTTCGGAAAAGTTTGCATGTGGCTTTATGAGCAGTCGCGGTCGATTCCATCAACTCGCCGAGTCATGTCGAGCGGAGTTCCGACCGCGCCGCAAGGCGGGTGTCGGAACGCAGTCGAGACATCTCCAATTACGCCAACAGCCAACCGCCTTCATCAGCAGCGCACTGCAGACGCGCGTCCCGCCTCCAGAGGCTGCCGGTGTGGCGTGAGATTCGACTTCGCTCGGAATGACTATTTGGCCAACAGAATGGCTAAGACATCTATAAACTGCTCTTGCCCTTATTCCCGACGAATGCGATAGAAGCCGGACGTTGCTGAGGCCGGAATGGAGGCTGTCCAGACATTCATCGGTTGAACTGTGGGCAGCGATGGCGAGATATCCGAGAAGCTGAATGGTACCAATGTGTCGGCGTGTTGGACTCGGTAGGATGCGTCCACCGCACCCTGCCATTGCAAGATGAGTCCATCTTGGCTGGACGTCATGCCAGCGGATCCCAATACCGGTGGTTCTTCGGATGTCACCAACTCCACTCGATACGCCAGTGTGTTGTCGTTGAAGGTGAACCGATACGTACCGTTGAACGGCCCGGGGACGCGAATGTCGTCCCCCCCAGGTGCACCCAGACCGGTCGCCGGATTATTGGTCGAATGCGAGGCACTGTCGCCCCAATTGACGCTCCAGTTATTGCCCGTGACAAATTTGAAATCGATGTGTCCGGACTGATTCAAGGGGAAATCGACGGTCCATTCATTGTCGTCGTTGACGCTCATATTAGGAGTCGTATTCCATCCATTCAAGGTGCCCGCCACTGCCATATTCGGAAATTGAGGCGGGGGTGGGGGGGCATCAACCGCAGTAACGCTCCAGGCTAAGGTGTCGGAGTTAAACGTGATGATGTATTCGAAAGCACTGCTGAAGGGTCCCGCAATGCGAATATCTTCGCCCTCAAACACTCCCGTTCCCGTGACGGGAAACACTTGTGGCCGGGTGGTAAGTGTCGCTGCCCCCCAGTTCCCATTTGCCCAAGCTCCGTTAGCAACAAACTTGAATTCGAGATTACCAGGCTCATTGATGGGCCCACTAAAGGTCCAATTATGCCCGCCGTCACTGGTCATATTGGCTGAAGTATTCCATCCATTGAAGTTGCCGGCCACTCCCATGGCGGCCGGTGGGGGCGGAACTTCGCGGGCTAGGCTCCACGCCAGCGTGTAGCTGTTAAACGTGAACGTGTAGTCACCATTAAATGGCCCAGAGACAATGATGTCGTCCCCAAAAGATACAGCGGTGCTGTTGATGGGGAAGCTGTTGGGAAAGGCGGGTCCGTTAAATCCCCAATTGCCATTGTCCCAATTATTGCCAATCAGGAATTTGAATTCTAAATCATCGGTTTGGTTGATTGTCGCTGTATGCGTCCACACATGTCCGCCGTCACTGGTCATATTGGGCGCCAAATTCCAGCCTCGGAAGTTTCCGGTTACTCCCATCGTCGCTGGAGG